>CAVIQY010000077.1:0-10028 GCA_963645035.1 bacterium
TTTTATTTACATGCTATGATTGCTTTAGTCTTTAGGAGAATATATGAAAGATTTTTTTCATCCTCAAAATGCTTCAGTAGAATCCTCACGTATTTTATATACACCTTCTGTATTTGCTAGAACATCATTATTGTACTTACAAGAAGTTGGATCACTAGAAGCTTTATATCCACATACTTCGACAAGAGAGAATCTTGTGTCTTTCTTGTTTTTTGTCGTGACTAGTGGGAAGGGACAATTAATTTATGAAGGTAAGACATATGAACTAGAAACAGGGGATTGTGTCTTTATTGATTGTAAGAAAGCATATAGTCATTCTACAAGTAATGATTTATGGAAACTAGAATGGTGTCATTTCTATTCTTCTACGATGTCTTCTATTTATGAAAAATATCTAGAAAGAGGAGGAAAACCTGTATTTAAGGTAGATAATCCTACTGTATTAGTTAACTTAATCCATGATTTATATGATTTAGCTTTAGGAAATGATTATATACGAGATATGCGTATTAATGAGAAATTAAGTAGCTTATTAACATTAATCATGGAAGAATCGTGGAATCCTGAAGCGAAAGCTATTACACCAAGAAAAAGAGTAGAACTAGAAAATATCAAAGAATATTTAGATGAACATTATGTTGAACATATCTCTTTAGAAGAACTATCTAATCGTTTCTTTATTAGTAAGTTTTATTTAACAAAAATCTTTAAAGAAACGTATGGAACAACCATTAACAACTACTTAATTTCTAAAAGAATTACGAAAGCAAAACAATACTTACGTTTTTCGAATATGACAATAGATGAGATAGGACAAGCAGTAGGCATGGATGATGCGAATTACTTCTCTAGAATATTTAAAAAAGTAGAAGGAATGAGTCCAACTACATATAAGAAGAAGTGGTAATAGATTGTGCTAATTCTAGTAGTAATAAAAAAAATAATGAATAAATAACAAATAATCATAAAAACAATATTGTGCTAATATTAGTGCTTTTCTTATATATTCATGTGTTTTTAATTTGGTAAACTATATAAGAAGAAAGTTGAGAATTTTATGAAAAAAGCATTAATTACAGGTATTACAGGACAAGATGGATCTTATTTAGCAGAATTTTTATTAGAAAAAGGATATGAAGTTCATGGTATTGTGCGTCGTGCTTCTATTTCTAATACTGCTAGAATTGATCACTTATTAAAAAAGAAAAGTATTAAATTACATGATGGAGATTTAACAGATTCTTCTGGTTTAATTCGTTTAGTAGGAGAAATACAACCAGATGAAATTTATAACTTAGCGGCACAAAGTCATGTTCAAGTATCATTTGACGCGCCTGAATATTCAGGCGATGTTGATGCGTTAGGTGTATTAAGAATACTAGAAGCAGTAAGAGTATGTGGCCTAGCAAAAACATGCAAGGTATATCAAGCATCTACTTCTGAGTTATATGGAAAAGTAGAAGAAGTACCACAACGTGAAACAACACCATTCCACCCATATAGTCCATATGCAGTCGCAAAACTATATGGTTATTGGATTGTAAAGGAATATCGTGATGCGTATGGTATGTTTGCGGTAAATGGAATTCTTTTTAACCACGAAAGCGAAAGAAGAGGAGAAAACTTCGTTACACGTAAGATTACATTAGCTGCAGGAAGAATTGCGGAAGGTTTACAAGATCATCTAGAACTAGGAAATATGGATAGTTTAAGAGATTGGGGATATGCAAAAGATTATGTTGAATGTATGTGGTTAATCATGCAACAAGATAAACCTGAAGACTTTGTTATCGCAACAGGTGTACAACATACAGTAAGAGATTTTACTGAAAAAGCATTTAAAGCAAATGGAATTGAACTACGTTGGGAAGGTAAAGGTTTAGAAGAGAAAGGAATTGACGTAGCTAGTGGTAAAGTACTAGTTAGTGTTAATCCTGAATGGTTTAGACCAACAGATGTAGATAATTTATGGGGTGATCCAACAAAGGCTAAGACAGTATTAGGTTGGAATCCTCAAAAGACAAGCTATGAAGAATTAGTAGAAATCATGGCAAAACACGATAGAGAATTAGCTAAGAAAGAAAAGGCAATGAATATATGATGGAAAAAGACGCGAAGATCTATGTTGCAGGACATAGAGGTATGGTAGGTAGTGCGATTGTTAGAGAACTACAGAAACAAGGCTATACAAATATTATTACAAGAACACATAAAGAATTAGATTTATGTAGACAAGATGCAGTAGAAGAATTTTTTAAGACAGAAAAACCAGAATATGTATTTTTAGCTGCGGCTAAAGTTGGTGGGATTGTCGCAAATGAAGAAGCACTAGCAGATTTCATGTATCAAAATATGATACTAGAAATGAATGTGATTCATTCTGCTTGGGAAAATGGTTGTAAGAAATTAGAGTTCTTAGGATCTTCATGTATTTACCCTAGACTTGCACCTCAACCTATGAAAGAAGATTGTTTATTAACGTCTGCTTTAGAAAAAACAAATGAAGCATATGCATTAGCGAAGATTTCTGGTTTAAAGTATTGTGAATTCTTAAATAGACAATATGGTACAGATTATATTAGCGTTATGCCAACGAATTTATATGGTCCTAATGATAATTACCATCCAACTCATAGTCACGTGCTACCAGCCTTAATTCGCCGTTTCCATGAGGCTAAAGTAAACAACTTAGAGACAGTTACTTGTTGGGGAGATGGAACACCATTAAGAGAATTCTTATATGTAGATGACTTAGCAAATCTATGCGTATTTTTAATGAACAACTATAGTGGTAATGAAACAGTTAATGCTGGTACTGGTAAAGAAGTAACGATTAAAGAATTAACTGAATTAGTCGCAAAAGTAGTTGGTTATACAGGAAAGATTGAATGGGATACAAGTAAACCTAACGGAACACCTAGAAAACTATTAGATGTATCTAAAGCAAAGAATCTTGGTTGGGTATATCAAACAGAATTAGAAGATGGCATTAAGCTTGCTTATGAAGATTTCTTGAATAATCCAATGAGAGCGGAGAGATAAGCTATGAATATTATTTTACTATCAGGAGGATCAGGAAAAAGACTATGGCCTCTTTCTAATGATGTAAGATCAAAACAATTCATTAAGATCTTCAAGAAAGAGGATGGTTCGTATGAATCGATGGTACAAAGAGTATACCGTCAAATTAAGAAAATCGATAAAGATGCGAGTGTAACGATTGCGACAAGTAAGACACAAGTATCTACGATTCATCATCAATTAGGAGAAGATGTCGGAATTAGCGTAGAACCATGTAGAAGAGATACATTTCCTGCTATTGCATTAGCTACAGCTTATTTAGTCGATGTATTAAAAGTAGATCCTAGTGAACCAGTTGTTGTATGTCCTGTTGATCCATATGTAGAAGATAGCTACTTTGAAGCGTTAAAAGAATTATCAGATCGCGTTAACAAGACAAGTGCTAATCTAGTACTAATGGGTATTGAACCGACTTATCCTAGTGAAAAATATGGATATATTATTCCTGAAGGAAAAGATAAAGTTAGTAAAGTATTAACATTTAAAGAAAAGCCTACTGCAGAAGTAGCGAAAGACTATATTTCTAAGGGAGCACTATGGAATGGTGGTGTCTTTGCGTATAAATTACAATATGTATTAGATAAAGCACATGAATTAATTGATTTTAAAGATTATGATGATTTATTCGCTCATTATGAGGCAGCTACAAAGATTTCTTTTGACTATGCTGTAGTAGAACATGAAAAAGAAATAGAAGTCATTCGTTATAAAGGTACATGGAAAGATTTAGGTACTTGGAATACTTTAACTGAAGCAATGGAAGAAAATATTGTTGGTCAAGGAGAACTAAACGATACATGTACAAATGTACATATTGTTAATGAGATGGATGTACCAATTCTAGCAATGGGATTACATGATGTTGTGATCTCTGCATCTAGTGAAGGTATTTTAGTATCCGACAAGGAACAAAGCTCTTATATTAAGCCGTTTGTAGACAAATACGAACAACAAGTCATGTTTGCAGAGAAATCTTGGGGTAGCTTTAAAGTATTAAATATCGACGATAAATCGATGACAATACAAGTTACTTTAAATAAAGGTCATAAGATGAATTATCATAGCCATGAATTTAGAGATGAAGTATGGGTCATTACTAGTGGTGAAGGAAAGACAATCGTTGACGGTATGGAACAAAATGTTCATGTTGGGGATGTCATTACGATGGCTAGAGGTTGTAGACATACAATTATTGCGGAAAGTGAACTAAAGCTAATTGAAGTTCAACTTGGTGAAGATATCCAAGTAAAAGATAAAAAGAAATTTGATTTGGAAATATAAGATGAGTAATAAGAATAGTCCTTTATTTCTTAAACCTTCTGGTAAAGATTACTTATGGGGTGGAACAAGACTAAATGATGAATTTGCTAAAGAGATAGATATGTATCCATTAGCGGAAACATGGGAATGTTCTACCCATCCTGATGGCCCTAGCTTTGTAGTAAATGATTCTTTTAAAGGTATGACTCTTAGTGAAGTACTACATGAGCATCCTGAATACCTAGGTGAGAAACATCAAAATCAAACAGAATTACCAATACTAATTAAGTTTATTGATGCAAAAGAAGATTTATCCATACAAGTTCATCCTAGTGATGAATATGCTTATACGCATGAAAATAAGCAATTAGGTAAAACAGAAATGTGGTATGTACTAGATGCGACAAAAGATGCGAAGCTAGTATATGGTTTAAGAAAGAATGTCACAAAAGAAGAATTAAGAAAAGCAATCGAAAAGAATACATTAACGAATTTGTTACAATATGTACCAATACAAAAAGATGATATTTTCTTTATTCCTGCTGGTACGATTCATGCGATTAGTAAAGGCGCATTAGTCGCTGAGATACAAGAAAGTTCTAATCTAACTTATCGATTATATGATTATGATCGTATCGATAAGAATAACAAGAAAAGAGAATTACATATTGATAAAGCACTAGAAGTCGCAAATTTAAACTATACAGATGAGCCTAGACAACCATTAAGAGTACTTAAATATGAACAAGGAAAAGCTTTGGAGTTACTTAGTCGATGTAAGTATTTTGAAGTATATCGAATGATTGTAAATACCGAACGGAAACAAATTGTAACGATACAAGCAGATTCTTTATCTTTTAGAGTATTACTATGTGTAAATGGTTGTGGAATGATCTATGATGAAGATGAGGCTAGACCATTCTATAAGGGAGATTGTATTTTTATTCCTGCAAATTCAAAAGTCATTACAATACATGGTAAAGCACAATTTTTAGATGTTAGAGCGTAGAGGGTGTTATGGAAATACAGAAAGAGTATAAGCGTTGGTTAGAACAAGCAGTTTTAGATGAAGATTTAGTGAATGAACTAAAAGGAATGAATGAATCACAAATAGAAGATGCATTCTATCGTAATTTAGCATTTGGTACTGGAGGGTTACGTGGTGTAATTGGTGCTGGTACAAATCGTATTAATATCTATACGATTGCTAAGGCGTCTCAAGGATTAGCAAATTACCTTAATAAAAAATATGAACATCCTTCTATTGCGATTGGCTATGATAGTCGTATTAAAAGTGATGTATTTGCTAGAGTAAGTGCAAGTATCTTTGCCCAAAACGACATTCATGTATATTTATGGCCTACTTTAATGCCAGTTCCTACAGTTTCTTTTGCGACGAGATACTTACATACTTCTGCTGGAGTAATGGTAACCGCATCACATAATCCTAGTAAATATAATGGCTATAAAGTCTATGGTAGTGATGGTTGTCAAATTACAACAGAAGCTGCTAGTGAAATCTTACAAGAAATAGAAAGCTTAGATATCTTTAATGATGTAAAGATAGAAGAAAGTACAGATAATATCGAATACATTAGTGATGAAGTTTACAGTGCTTTTGTAAGTGAAGTGAAGAATCAATCCGTACTATATGATGAAGAAGTAAATAAAGATGTTTCTATTGTATATAGTCCATTAAATGGTACTGGTTTAAAACCTGTAACACGTGTATTAAAAGAAATGGGATATACAAATATCTTTGTTGTCCCAGAACAAGAAAATCCTGATGGACATTTTCCAACTTGTCCATACCCTAACCCTGAAATACATGAAGCGATGGAACTAGGCATAAAGTATGCAAAAGAAAAGAACGCAGACTTATTACTAGCAACAGATCCTGATTGTGATCGTGTAGGGATAGCGGTAAAAAATGACAAAAATGAATATGTTTTATTATCAGGTAATGAAACAGGTTTATTACTGTTAGATTATATTTGTAGTCAAAGGATTAAACATCATACTATGCCAACTAATCCAGTACTCGTTAAAACAATTGTGACTACAGATTTAGCAGAAGCAATTGCTAGTCACTACAACGTACAAGTAGTCAATGTATTAACAGGATTTAAGTTTATTGGAGAACAAATAGGTAAATTAGAAGAAAAACATGAAGAAAATCGTTATATCTTAGGTTTTGAAGAAAGCTATGGATATCTAACAGGAACATATGTTAGAGATAAAGATGGTGTAGATGCGGCTTACATGATTTCTGAAATGTTTAGCTACTATAAAACACGTAATATTAGTTTATTAGATAAATTAAATGAGCTATATCAAATATACGGTTATGCCTTAAATACATTACATAGCTATGAATTCGATGGTAGTGCAGGCTTTAAACGTATGCAAAATATCATGGAATCATTTAGAAAAGAGATTCCTTCTATCGCAAATCAGAAAGTCGTAAAGGTACTAGACTACAATGAAGGACTAGATGGTTTACCTAAATCTAATGTCATTAAATTTATGTTAGAAGGTAATTCTTCGGTTGTAGTAAGACCTAGTGGGACAGAGCCAAAACTAAAACTTTATTTAAGTATTTGCGCAAGTGATAAAGATAAGGCTACAATGATTGAACAAGAGATACTAGATTCTCTTATTCAATTAGGTGGTATAAATGAAAAAGATTAAAGTTAACTTCAGTGATTTCCATAAAGGATTTGATAAAGAACATAATGAATATATGGATGTTCTAAGAAAGAAATATGATGTAGAGATATCGGATGATCCTGATTATCTTATTTATTCTTGTTTTGGAACAGATTATTTAAAATATGACTGTATCCGTATCTTTTATACTGGGGAATGTATTGTGCCTAATTTTAATGATTGTGACTATGCAATAGGCTTTGATCGTATTTCTTTTGGGGATAGATATGTAAGAGTACCTATCTATCTTTTGCATCGCTTTAAGAAAGATTATTTGAATATATTAGAGAGAAAAGAATTCACAAAAGAAGACTTAGATGAAAAAGAAGGATTCTGTAGCTTTGTTTATTCTAATTGTTTTGCTCAGGACATTCGTACAGAAGTATTTAATAAATTATCAGAATATAAACATGTGTCTTCTGGTGGTAGATACTTAAATAACATTGGTGGTGCAGTAAAAGATAAAAATGCATTTCAAGCTAAACATAAGTTTAGTGTAGCTTTTGAGAACAGTTCTTATGCAGGATATACAACAGAAAAGATTGTTGAGTCTTTTAGTGCATATACAATACCGATTTACTATGGAGATCCTGATGTAGCACTAGATTTTAATGAGAGAGCATTTATTAATTGTCATAACTATAAGAGTCTTGATGAAGTAGTAGAAAGAGTGAAAGAAATAGATCAAAATGATGAATTATATCTTTCTATGATCAATGAAAATCCAATTAAGCAGAAAGCAGATTTAGATGCATTTGCAAATTTCTTCTATTACATCATTGATCAAGATTATGAAAAAGCTTTTAGAAGACCTGAATCCATATTAACAAGAGCAAATGATGCAATGCTCAAAAGACATGCATTCTTTGAAAAACATATTTATAAATACTATAGATTTACTAGAAATATGACCGTTAAGTTAAAGACAGGTACTATACTATCTTCTAAGAGAACAAAGTGAATTTACAGTGACATTTTTGACGAAAATTATATTTTGAACTAAGTTGCTTAAAAAATGACTGAAGTTTTGACCGAAGCCTAGAAAAATGAAACAAGTTCAATTAAAATTGAAACAAGTTTTGGGACAAGTTTAGATTATTTGGATGAATATGGGACATAAAATGGGAAACGAAATGAAATGTAGCACAAATGAATGAAAGCAAAAAATACGCATAAATAAGCCACTTTCGTTAAATGCTATATTTTCAATTTATTGATTATGAACGAAAATGGGAAACGAAATGGGACGCAAAATGGAACGGAAAGTGGAACGAAAGAACGTAATGGGTGGTAAGATGAAAATACTTTTTGTCGCAACAGTAGATTTACATATACAAACATTTCATTTAAGAACGATACATGAATTAAGCAAGCAAGGTAGTGATAAATTAGACCATTAGATTGTAAATGGTAAAATCAATAGGAGATGAATTAAAGCTAAAAGAAGGGAGACTAATATGATACCAATTAAAATAGAAACTTTATTAGAAGGTAGAATAGTTGAACAAAATAGAATCGAATATAAAGCTGGTTTTAATCCATCTGCTATTATTCATACAATATGTGCTTTTGCAAACGATATAGCTGGTGTAGATGGTGGTTATATTGTTATAGGAATTGATACGAAGAATGGTATTCCTGTTTTACCACCAGTTGGATTAGCATACGAAGAATTAGATGATATTCAACTAAAGATATTTGAATACTGTAATAAGATTGAACCAAGATATATTCCTAGAATGGAAGTAGTTGAATATCAAGGTAAAAATTTAATCCTTTTGAAGTGTGCCGCAGGAGATGCAGGACCATATCAAGCACCAGTTGATGTATATTCAAAAAAAGAAGTAAAAGGTGAACAAAATAAGACAATGAAATTCTGGATTCGCCCTGCTTCACTAACAACAGATGCGAAAAGAGATGAATTATCAGATTTATTTGAAAAATTTAATTCGATACCTTTTATAGATAGAATTAATAGACGAGCTACGATGGATTTAATTCGTAGAGGATATGTAGAAGATTTCATTAAAGATAGTAATAGTTCTTTAATAAAAGAAATAAATGTTAGATCACTTGAGGATTTAATTATTTCGGAAGATGTAGCTGTAGAAACGGATGAAGGAATTGCAATAAAGAATATTGGTTTATTAATGTTTGCGGAAAGACCAGATAAATATATACCTGGAGCGAAAATAGAATTAATTCGCTTTCTTGATCGAGATGCAGAAGCTTCAAATAATTTCGTAGAGAAAACATTTTATGGTCCTGTCTGGAAACAAGTAAAAGATGCTTTAGATTATATTCGTACACAAGTTATAGAGGAAAAGGTAGTTAAAGTAGAAGGAAGAGCTGAAGCAGATAGATTCTTTAACTTCCCATATAATGCGTTAGAAGAAGCCGTAGTAAATGCAGTATTGCATAAAAATTATAGGGAAGATGTTCCTGTTGAAATTAGAATATATTTAGATCAAATACAAGTGATTAACTTTCCTGGACCAGATAAATATATCAATATGGATAAGTTCAATGAAGGTAAAATTAGAGCGAGAAGATATAGAAATCCTAAGATTGGTGAATTCTTTAAAGAACTAGAATTATCTGAGAAGAAGTCTACTGGTATTTCTAAAATACTAAGAGAACTAAATATAAATGGTTCGCCTGCACCTGAATTCGAAACAGATGAAGACAGAACCTATATGATCACAACAATCAAGATTCATGATGGATTTGATGTTGAGGCGCCAAAAGAAATTGAAACAAGTTTACCTAAAAAATTGAAACAAGTTTTAAGTGAGAAAGATTACAATAAATTAGTTCCTATCATTAAATATTTAGACGAATATGGAGAAATAACCACACCGATTGCTATGACTTTGATGAATAAATCAAAAACTGCTGTTTACAGGTATATGAATAAACTTATAGAAACTGAATATATAGTGATGCAAGGTTCCGGAAAAAATACTTGTTACAAAAAA
>CAVIQY010000078.1:0-9529 GCA_963645035.1 bacterium
GAAAACGAAAAAGACAGTGTATATTTATGTGCGATTGAAGATTATGGATATGGTTATGCTTTAGCTTTTGTAGAAGTAAGTACAGGTGAAAACTTTATTCAAGAAATTAATCATACCTTTAGTTCCTTATTGCAAACTTTATTAAGAAATAATGTACGTGAAGTTGTATTAAAAAGTACATTTGATGATAAGATTATTCATTCTTTAAGAGAAGCGAATATTGTTATCTCTTATTGCGATGTATGTGAAATAAAAGAAGAATATAAAGAGTTAGCTGAGAATCTAACAAAAGATCAAGATAAGTTAGTTTATGGAAGAATGCTCAATTATCTTGAAGAAACTCAAAAACATATATTGAATCATCTTGCGATTGCGACAATTGAAAAAGAAGATGAAGTTCTATATATGGACTATAATACTCAATTAAATCTTGAACTAATTACACCTCTACATGAACAAAGTAAAGGAGATACACTTTGGACATTCTTAGATGTATGTAAGAGTGCTATGGGTTCTAGATTATTAAAGAAATGGATTGAAAAACCATTAGTGAAACAAAATGAAATTGAAGATAGATATGAAAAAGTAGATTATCTTATTCAAAATTTTATGGTTAGAGATAAGATGAGAGAACACTTATCAGGCATCTATGACTTGCAACGTTTAATCGCAAGATGCGCATTAAATAGTGCTAGTCCGATTGATTGTTTAAGATTATCTAAAACATTAGTAGAAGTACCTGAAATTATTCAATCTATTGAATCAGATGAATTCAAAGAATATACACAAGTAGATACTTTAGCGGATTTAAAAGAATTATTAAATGGTGCTATTGTGGATAATCCACCATCAACGTTATCTGATGGAGGCGTTTTTAAAGACGGTTATAACAAAGAACTAGATGAAGCTAGATCTATTCAAAAGAATGGTCGTCAATTTATAGCAGAATTAGAAAGTAAAGAAAGAGAAAGAACGGGAATTAAAACTTTAAAGATTGGCTATAATCGTGTATTTGGTTATTATATCGAAATTTCTAAAGCAGCCGCTGCTAGTGTAAAAGATGAATGGGGATATGTTCGTAAACAAACTTTGGTAAATAATGAACGGTTTATTTCCCAGGAATTAAAAGAAAAAGAAGATGCGATATTACATGCTGAAGAGAATGCAATTCGTATTGAAAAGCAATTATTCCAAAATATATTAGATGAGATTAAGAAAAGATTACCAAAACTACAGAAGTTAGCTCTAGTTCTATCAGAATTAGATTGTTATGGAGCTTTAGCAGAAGTATCTAGTAAATATGGATATATTCGTCCTACTTTTACTGAAGATGAATTTGATATTAAAGCAGGTAAGCATCCAATACTTGATGTCATGATGAAAGATCCTCACTATGTCGCTAATGACATTCATATGAATAAAGAAGAGTCAATTTTACTCATTACGGGTCCAAATATGGGTGGTAAATCTACATATATGAGACAGACTGCTTTAATTGTGATTATGGCTCAAATGGGTTGTTTTGTGCCAGCTAAAGAATGTCGTATGCCACTATTTGATAAAATCTTTACTCGTATTGGTGCAAGTGACGATATCTTGTCTGGTCAATCTACTTTCATGGTGGAGATGACAGAGGCTAATCGTGCTTTACAATCTGCGACAAGTCATTCGTTAATCTTATTTGATGAAATTGGTAGAGGTACGTCCACATATGATGGTATGGCATTAGCACAAGCAATGATTGAATATATTGCGACATGTGTTCATGCAAAAACATTATTTAGTACCCACTATCATGAATTAACTACACTTGTAGATTCTATAGGTGTTGTTCGTAATGAACATGTTATGGTCAAAGAAGATAACAATAAGGTTACTTTCTTATATAAGATTAAACAAGGTAGTGCTGATCGTTCTTATGGTATTAATGTTGCTAGACTTGCAGGACTTCCTGATGCGGTATTAGATAGAGCAGCGTCTTTACAAAAAGAATTAGAAAGTAAGAAACGTGTCGTTCAACAAAGTTATCAATTAATTGAAATGACAAAAGAAGATCCTATTTCTAAAGAGATTATGGATCGATTAAAAGAAGTAGATGTGGATGATTTATCTCCTAGAGAAGCTTGGCAAATGCTTTCAGATTTAAGTGTGAAAGCAAAGGAGGATAAGGATGGAACTCGATAAGATTGTTATTCGTGGGGCAAAAGAAAATAATCTAAAAAATATATCATTAGATATACCTAGAAATAAATTAGTTGTTATGACGGGTTTATCTGGTAGTGGTAAGACATCTTTAGCATTTGATACGATTTATGCTGAAGGACAAAGAAGATATGTAGAGTCATTAAGTGCTTATGCTAGACAGTTTTTAGGTGGTGTTGATAAACCAAATGTGGAATTAATTGAAGGATTATCTCCAGCAATTTCGATTGACCAAAAGACCACAAGCAATAACCCTCGTTCTACTGTAGGTACCGTAACGGAGATATATGATTATCTTCGTTTGTTATATGCTCGTACAGGTATTCCTTATTGTCCAGATCATCATATTCCTATCACTGGTCAAACGATTACGGAAATGGTGAATACAGTATGTAGTTATGAAGATGGCACAAAGATGACCATTTTAGCCCCTATTGTTAGAAATAAAAAAGGAACGTTCAAGGATACTTTTGAAAAGCTACAAAAAGATGGTTATATCAGAGTACGAGTTGATGGCGAGACAAAACTCTTAGAAGAAGATATCGTATTAGAAAAAAATAATCGTCATGATATAGATGTCGTAGTTGACCGTATTGTGAAAAGAAGTGATTCTAGAAGTAGAATTCATGATTCTATGGAAACAGCTTTAAAACTAGCAGATGGAAAAGTAATTGTTTTAACTGGAGATAAAGAAAATCTATTTTCTAGTAATTATGCTTGTTCAATATGTGGATTTTCTATTCCTACATTAGAACCAAGACTATTTTCTTTTAATGCACCTATTGGTGCTTGTGAGAATTGTCATGGTTTAGGAATAACAGAAGAAGTAGATGTAGATATCTTAATACCTGATCCTGATTTAAGTATTAATGAAGGGGGTATTAAGTACTATAAGAATATTGTTGGTACAGACAATATTGAGTGGCAAACATTCGCAACATTATGTAAAACATACAAAATACCACTAGATAAACCTATTAAATCTTTAACGAAGAAACAAATGGATATTATTTTGAATGGTAGTGATAAACCAATTAAATATGTCATTTATTCTAGTAGTGGTAATCGCTATGATCGTAATGACTATATTGAAGGGGTAAAGAAGCTCATTGAAAGAAGATATGTTGAAACAACTAGTTCTTGGAGTAAGGATTGGTATCATTCTTTCATGATGGAATCTACTTGCCCAGTATGCCATGGTACCCGTTTAAATAAACAAGCTTTATCGGTACTTGTTGGGGATAAAAATATCATGGAATTTACGAGTATGTCTGTGATACAAGCATTAGATTGGTTAGATAATCTAAAACTATCCGATACCCAAGCACAAATTGCAGAGCTTGTAATTAAAGAAATACGTAATCGTTTAAATTTCTTAAAAGATGTAGGTTTAGATTACTTAACATTAGATCGACTAGCAGGTACTTTATCAGGTGGTGAAGCTCAAAGAATACGTTTAGCGACTCAGATTGGTTCAAGATTATCAGGTGTTCTCTATGTATTAGATGAACCAAGTATTGGATTACACCAAAGAGATAATGCAAAACTCATTCAAACATTAAAGAATATGCGTGATTTAGGAAACTCTCTAATCGTTGTAGAACATGATGAAGAAACGATGATGAGTGCGGATTGGATTGTGGATATTGGACCAGGTGCAGGTATACATGGCGGTAATGTCATGGCTAGTGGTACGCCACAAGAAGTGATGGCAAACGAGAATAGTATTACAGGACAATACTTATCAGGAAAAAAGAGAATTGATGTACCTACTACAAGAAGAAAAGGAAATGGGCAATATGTAGAAATTATTGGAGCAGCAGAAAATAATTTAAAACATATCAATGTGAAGTTTCCTTTAGGTAAATTTATTGTCGTTACAGGAGTATCTGGTAGTGGTAAAAGTACGCTTGTGAATGAAGTCTTTACCAAAGCCATCCAACAAAGTATTGGTAAGATGAAACGGGTTAAACCAGGTAAGTTTGATAAGATCAAAGGCGTAAAGAATATTGATAAACTAGTACAAATTGATCAAGATCCTATTGGTAGAACACCTCGTTCAAATCCTGCTACATATACTGGTGTATTTGATGATATTCGTGATGTATTTGCGTCTACACCTGAAGCGAAAATTAGAGGATATGATAAAGGTAGATTCTCCTTTAATGTTAAGGGTGGAAGATGTGAAGCTTGCCAAGGTGATGGCGTAAAAGTTATTCGAATGAATTTCTTACCTGATGTATATGTACCTTGTGAAGTATGTCATGGTCAAAGATATAATGATGAAACTTTACTATGTACTTATAAAGGGAAGAATATTTATGAAGTGTTAGAAATGCCAGTAGAAGAAGCTTTAGTATTCTTTGCAAATCATCCAAAGATTAAAAATAAACTACAAACATTAAGTGATGTAGGTCTTGGCTATTTGAAACTTGGACAATCTTCTACAACACTATCTGGTGGTGAAGCACAACGTGTAAAACTTGCAAGTGAACTACAAAAGAAGCCTACCGGTAAAACAGTATATATCTTAGATGAACCTACAACAGGTTTACATACAGACGATGTAAAGAGATTAATTGCGGTATTACAAAGAATAGTCGATACAGGAAATACGGTACTTGTCATTGAACATAACTTAGACGTGATTAAGTGTGCCGATTGGATTATTGATTTAGGTCCAGAAGGTGGCGATAATGGTGGCACAATTCTAGTGGAAGGTACACCAGAAAAAGTAGCTGAAGATCCTCATTCTTGGACAGGACAATATCTAAAGAAAGCTATTGAATATACAAAAGAAAACGCAAAGAAGTATAAAGATTAAATCTTTACAGTTATCACGATAAAATCTATATTTAATAGTCATTAGTACAAAGATTAGCTATGCAATATAACTAATCTTTTTTGTAAAGAAATTTATGATAAAATGCTTCTTACAAGGAGGAGTTATATGGAAAAGGAATATAAGAAAAAAGTATTAGTTCGTGATATAGCAAAATATTTCAATTTGGAACAAATAACAGGTGATGAAACTTCTTTAAATAGATGGGTTGTTGTCGCAGATATGAATCGTCCTGGTTTTGAATTATCAGGTTACTTCAAATTTACAGAACCTAGAAGAATCGTTATTATTGGTCAAAAAGAAATAGAATATATTTCTCATATGACCGAACAAGAACAACGTGATCGTTATCCTAAGATTACAGATGGATTTACACCAATGCTTGTTGTGACAAGAAATAATGAAGTGCCACCAATATTAATAGAAATAGGGAAACAATTAAACTTTCCAATATTCCGTACTCCTCAAGAAACATCAAGATTTCAAGTTGATTTAGTTTCTTACCTGGATGAAAAACTAGCTCCAGAAGATACAATATCTGGTGTATTACTAGTTGTATATGGAATGGGTGTTTTATTAACAGGTGAAAGTGGTATTGGTAAAAGTGAAACTGCTCTTGAATTAATCCGTAATGGACAAGTATTAGTTGCGGATGATCGTGTAGATGTACAAAGAATACATAATCATATTCATGGACATTCTCCTGAATTATTAAAAGGAAGAATGGAACTAAGAGGTATTGGTATTATTGATGCGCAAAGAATGTATGGTGCAAGTTGTGTCAAAGATAGAAATCGCATCGAACTTGTTATTGAGTTAAAACAATATAATCCAAATACAGAATATGAACGTGTAGGAGATATTACACCACATTATACAAATATCTTAAATGTCATGATCCCTACAATTATCATGCCTGTTTCTCCTGGTAGAAGTGTAAGTGCATTAATTGAGAGTGCCGTTACAAACTTCCAATTAAAACAAAGTGGATATGATGCATCACAACAATTTAGAGAAGATTTACATGCATTTTTACTGAAAGAAGATGAGGAGATTAAGAAAAATGATTGATACAAGTTATGCAATGTTATTTGATTTTGATGGAACAATGATGGATACAGAACCAGCAATCATTAATACCTTTGAAGAAATCTTTAGAAGATATAGGACAGTAGAAGAATATACTCCACAAAGAAGAGTAGAAGTATTAGGCCCATCTCTATTTGAATCGATGACAAAATACTTTCCTGAACAAGATCCTAAAAAACTAGAAGAAGAATATCGCGAATATCAAAAAGCCCATCTTCATGAAACAGTTCAACCGATGAAACATTCTTTAGAACTATTAAATACACTTAAGGCACAAGGTTATAAAGTAGGGCTAGTTTCTACAAGAAGACATGACTCTATGCAGTTAATATTAGATATGTTCGATTTAGGAAATGAATATGACATACTTGTTGGTTTTGAGGATGTAGAAAAAGGGAAACCAGCACCAGATGGAATCCTAAAGGCTTGCGAAGAATTAGGATTAGATAAGTGTGTATATGTTGGGGATAGTGCAACTGATATTATGGCAGGTAAAGCAGCGAATGCGATTACTGTAGCTTATATTTCGAATATTCATAAAAAAGAAGCCCTAATCAAATCGACACCAGATTACATTACAGATGACTTGTTAGATATTTTAAAAATCATGAAATAAAGATTTAGAGTACTAGTTCTTAGTGGATTAGTGCTTTTCTTTTACAAAATTTGTCTTACCTTTCAGAAATGTCCGAAAGGTATGTAAAAATCCTCTTAAAAATGTCCGTATAACAGTGAAAAATCCTTTTAAAAATGTCCGTTTGAAAATTTGAAGGCAAAAATAAATACAGAGTAGTTGTTCGCTACTCTGTATTTGAGTTATAAATCGATTCGTTTACCGTATGGACTAATTGCTTTAACTGGACAAACAAGTACGCATAAGTGACATCCAACACAAGTACGAGGATCCATGATAGGTTTACCATCTACCATACGTAAAGCTTCATGTCCTCCATCACGACAAGATAAATAACATCTACCACAACCTACACACTTTTTACGATTAAATCTTGGTAATAACTTTGTATTACGATTGAGTACATCTAAGTCTGTAACATTTTGTACACCAAGACCTTGTAAGTTAGATAAACGAGTTAATGCTTTTTCACGCATATACCATGTTAGACCATCAAGTAAATCATCAATGATACGAGAACCATATTGCATAACCGATGTAGTAATTTGAACATGATTTGCACCAAGTAATAAGAACTCTACAGCATCACGCCAAGTATCAATACCACCCATAGCACTAATAGGAACATTATTTAGCTCTGGATCAGAAGCCATTTCCCAGACAAATCTTAATGCGATAGGTTTAACTGCTCTACCAGAATAACCACCAACACCAGACATACCTCTTACGGAAGGTTCTGTAGCATAAGTATCTAGGTTCATTCCCATTAAGCTCTTAATCGTATTAATTGCCGCAATACCATCAGCACCATTTTTCATCGCAACACGAGCAAATGGTCGCATATCCGCAACATTCGGTGTTAATTTCGCTAGTAGTGGAATTTTACAACCGCGTCTTGCTGCTATCGTACATCTAGCAACAGCTTCTTCACTTTGACCAATATCTACACCAAGTCCACCTTGTTCCATATTTGGACAAGAGAAATTACATTCAATAATATCCGCACCTGCTTCCTCAGAAAGACGTGCTAAGCGTTCCCATTCTTCATCATTTCTACCCATGATAGAAGCGATAATCACTTTGTTAGGATAATCTTGTTTTAAGCGACGAATAATATCTAAATCTTCTTCTAAACGATTACAAGATAATTGTTCAATATTCTTAAAACCATAGAATCCATGTTCTGCAGGAAGAGCGGAATAACGAGGAGAAGCTTCTTCTGGAATAAAATCACAAATGGTTTTAAAACAAGCACCAGCCCATCCCATCTCAAAAGCACGAGCTATTTTTTCGTAAGTACTCGCGACAACAGATGAGGATAGTAAGAATGGATTCTCTAGATGTACCCCAAGGAAATCACATGATAAATCAACAGGTGTTTCAGGAATACTATCCCAAGATGCACTATCTTCATGTAATGCAGTTAATATATGTTTAATATGAATTGGATTTAATTTTTGTACACAAGCTTTCTCACACTTAGCATCACAATTCTCACAACCATAATTTTGATTTAATGAATATGCAGCCCCAACAGGATTATCAAAGTGTAAAGATCTTAATATTTTTGCGGGATCCATTTTGTTAGGACAAGCCTTTGTACAAGCTGGATTATCGCATAATAAACAGCGAGAAACTTCCTCTATAGGTATAGTTGTTTCGTATTGCATAGTTTCCTCCTTCAATAAAAATATGCTTTATATTTTCTGTCATTTAACATTTGTAATGTAAATGTTTACTCCTAACATAGTTATAACATAGATGGATAAAAAGCTAAAAGAAAACCTAGCACAAGCTAGGCTAACTTTATTTATTCAGTACTTTTGATAAGAATTCTTTTGTACGTTCATTTTTAGGATGATCAAATATATCTTCAGGACTTCCTTCTTCAGCGATAACACCATTTTCCATAAATAATACGCGGTTAGAAACGTGTCTTGCAAATCCCATCTCATGCGTTACCACAATCATGGTCATTCCTTCTTTAGCAAGTTCTTGCATAACACTTAATACTTCCCCAACCATTTCAGGATCTAAAGCACTAGTAGGTTCATCGAATAAGAGTACTTCAGGTTCCATAGCTAACGCTCTAGCAATCGCAACTCTTTGTTTCATACCACCAGATAATTGATCAGGTCTAGCATTGATATAAGGTGCCATCCCTACTTTTTGTAAGTACATTAAGGCATTTTGTTTTGCGTCTTCTTTATTCTTTTTTAATACAAGTACTTGTCCGATAATGCAATTATCTAGAACGGTCATGTTATTAAATAGATTGAAGGATTGAAAACACATGCCTACATGACTTCGATATAAATCTTGTTTAAAGTTTTTAGAAAGAATAGAACTATTATGATAAAGAATATCACCAGAAGTAGGTGTTTCTAGTAAGTTAATACATCTAAGCATTGTAGATTTACCAGAACCACTTGCCCCAATGATGCATGTTACATCACCTTTATTGACTTTAAAATCAATATCTTTTAATACGACATGAGCACCAAAAGCTTTAGATAAATGTTTAATTTCAATAATTGGTTCCATGATTAGTTTCCTTCCTTATGGTGTTCATCAAAGTTACTACCTTTTAAAGGTGAGTTCAACGTTCCAGCAGTAGGAGCTAATTGATCAACACTCGCAAGAGTATATGAAGCATTACCAGCTAATTTCTTTTCCCAGAATCTTAAAATAAATGAAGCAATTAAAGTCATACACAAATAACCAATCATTTCGATAACAGCACTAGGGAAATACATATATGT
>CAVIQY010000079.1:0-9521 GCA_963645035.1 bacterium
AACAAGAATTAAGAGATAGCCAAGATATGTGGTATGAACAAGGAATTGTGCAAGGTATGGCACAAGGAATTAACAAAAACAAAAAAGATGTTGTTCTAGGTATGAGAGAAGAAGGATTATCCATTGATAAAATATCTAAAATTGTTAAGCTTTCTGTCAATCAAGTGAAAGATATACTTGAGACTAATTCTAAAGAAGCTCCTTCAATTACACTTCCAAGTAGATAAGCAATAATGCACAAGAAATTTCTAAATTGTTTTCTTGTGCTTTTTCAATTCTCTGAGAAACAATACAGAATAGAAACATTACATATACAATCGAATCTTTCATTAATTATTAATTTACTTTTCACATTGTGTTCACACTTTATTATTACAGTAATAGTGTATTCAGAAAGGAGTTCATAGATATGAGTGAATTCAATAACCAAACAAATATGAATGAAAATGCAGATGTAATTGATGCTGAGGTTCATACAACTACAGCACCAACAAATAGCCCTAAAGCAAAGAAAGAAAAAGAAAAGAAAAATCATCCTGCCCTAACAATCTTGTTAAGTGCAGTTCTTGGTACAACAGGTGGTGCTCTTGGAGCATATGCTGTTACAAGTAATTCTAGTACAACTCCTGTTGTTGTTTATCAAAGCACTTCAGGTACAACCACTTCAAATACTTCTAGTACAACAAGTGGTTTATCCATTAAGGAGATTGCCGCTAAAGCTTCACCTAGTGTTGTAGAAATTACGATTGAAAGTCAATCTACAAGTTATGGCTTCTTTGGTGGAACTTATACTACAGAAGCTGCTGGTAGTGGTGTAATCATCTCTAAAGATGGCTATATTATTACAAACAACCACGTTGTTGAAGGAGCTACTTCTATTACTGTTAAGACAAGTGATGGTACAGAATATCCTGCAACATTAGTTGGTACAGATTCTAAGAGTGATATTGGTGTAATTAAGATTGATGCGGATAACTTAACTCCTGCAACAATTGGTGATTCTTCTACAATCGCTGTTGGTGATGTTGCTGTAGTCATTGGTAACCCATTAGGTACATTAGGTGGAACAGTTACAGATGGTATTATTTCTGCTACAGATAGAGAAATAACAATCAATAATGAATCCATGAACTTAATTCAAACAAATGCTGCAATTAACAGTGGTAACTCTGGTGGTGGTATGTTTGATGCAAATGGTAATCTAATTGGTATCGTTAACGCAAAAGACTCTGGTACAACAAGTAGTGGTACAACTATTGAAGGTTTAGGCTTTGCTATTCCAATTAATGACGCAATGAATGTTGCACAACAATTAATTGAAAATGGACAAGTTACAGATAGACCTACAATTGGTGTAACCCTTCAAACAATTACACAAGATTATGGTCAATACAAAGCTGGTCTATATATTACAGCTATCACTGAAGGTTCAGGTGCTGAAGCTGCAGGACTACAAATTGGTGATCAAATCGTAGGTGCTGAAGGTGAAGAATTATCTTCTTATACAGAATTATCTAAGATTCTTCGTAATAAACATGTTGGTGATACATTAACATTAACTATTGTAAGAAATGGTGAACAAATGGATGTTGATGTAATCCTAACTGGTGCTTTAACAGAAATTGCTAAAGGTTAATTGATTAGACTCGTGAAAAACACGAGTCTTTTTTTATGCTTAAAACAAAAGTAGTATAATAAGCACATATCAATATGGAGGACAATTATGTCAGATTTTTACAATCAAGTAAAAGAGCGTTTTATTCGCTATGTACAAATTAATACGGAATCAACTATGTATAGCACTACTACCCCTTCTACAATGTGCCAACACGATTTAGCAAAAGTCATTTATGAAGAATTACTAGAACTAGGCATATCTAATGCCTATTATGACAAAGACAATTGTGTTGTATATGGATATTTAGAAGCGAACACAACTACTGGTAAAGCAATTGGTTTTGTAACACATATGGATACAGCACCTGATGCAAGTGGTAAAGATGTTAAACCATGGGTATTAGAAAACTATGATGGTTCTGATATTGTATTAAATAAAGAAAAAAATATTGTAATGTCACCTAGTGAATTTCCTAATTTAAAACAATATGTTGGGCAAGATTTAGTTTTAACTGATGGTACTACCCTACTTGGTGGTGATGATAAAGCAAGTATTGCGGCTGTAATGACTTTTATTGAACATTTAATCAAACATCCTGAAATTAAGCATAATCTGATTTCGTTTGGTTTTACTCCAGATGAAGAAGTTGGAGGTCTAGCAAGAAATCTTGATTTAGAAAGATTTAGATCCCCTATTGCTTATACATTAGATGGTGACCATTTAGGTTACTATATGGATGAAACATTTAATGC
This sequence comes from bacterium, assembly GCA_963645035.1. Taxonomy (GTDB): domain Bacteria; phylum Bacillota_I; class Bacilli_A; order Erysipelotrichales; family Erysipelotrichaceae; genus Bulleidia. The sequence goes on from CAVIQY010000079.1 coordinate 2,371, forward strand.
AAGTCTAGCTACAGTAGAAATCTTTGGTCGATCTGTTCATACAGGAACAGCTAAAGGTATCATGAAGAATGCGATTGATATTGGTAATGACTTCATGAATGATTTGCCTAAGATGGAAAGACCACAAAATACATGTGACCGTGAAGGCTTCTATCATATGATTAGTTTTAGTGGCAGTTGTGAATATGCAAAATTAGAATTGATCGTTCGTGATCATGACGCAACACAATTTGCAATTAGGAATAAGACACTCGAAACAATTACAGATGAATTAAATGCCTTATATGGTGAAGAAACTGTAAAAACAGAAATTAAGATTCAATATCGTAATCTAAAAGAAGTTATCGATAAAGTTCCTTATATGATTCCTTATCTAAAAGAAGCAATTACAAAAGCTGGATTAACTCCTCGTAGTGAACCATTTAGAGGTGGAACAGATGGTTCCGCATTATCCCATCGTGGATTACCATGTCCTAACCTATCTGCAGGATATGAAAACGCCCATGGTAGATTTGAATATGTACCAATTCAATCCATGGAAAAGAATGTAGAAATTTTATTAAATCTAATTGATATTTACGCTAACGCCGAATAAGAAAAAAGAAGAAGTTTAGAAATAGACTTCTTCTCTTATTTTCTATACTTATACATGATGATACCACCAGCGACACCTACATTTAATGATTCAAAACCATTCATTTCGATTTTCATACAGATATCACTCGCTTCTATACTTGCTTTAGAAACACCTTGTCCTTCATTTCCTAAAATAAATGCCATCGACAAGCTTTCTGATACTTCTTCCATTCCTACTGCATTTTCTAAAGCAGTAGAAATAATCCTTACACCTTTTTCTTTTAAAGAAGGAATGACTTTATTTAAATCATCGTATATTACAGGGATATGAAAGAAAGCACCTTGAGTAGAACGTATCACTTTTTCATTATATAAATCTACTGTTTCTTTAGAACAATAAATCGCATCAAATGAAAATGATACAGCAGTACGAATTAATGTTCCTAGATTCCCTGGATCTTGTATACCATCTAGAATGAGAATCCTGTGATATTCTTTAGGCTCATTTTCTAAGGTATGACATATTGCAATATAAGAAGCACCAGAAGGATTTTGAGATATTTTTTCTAATATTCCATCTGTCACTTCAATTGTATTAAAAAATTCAAATGGACAAGTATCTGTATACAATATTGTATCTACGATACCTTCTTTTAAAGCTTCTTCAATTAAATGTTCTCCTTCAATCAAAAAAGTATGTGTTTCATCTCTATATTTCTTCTTGTGCAATAAGCACCATTCTTTAACTTTTTTATTTTGTAATGACGTTATTTTTTCCATGGAACTATTGTAGCATATTCATCTCTTCAAAATAAAATACATAGTCTAAAACTATGTATCTTATTTGTGCATATGTGTATTTGAAAATAATCTATTTAGCCGTATCTTTATTGAACTTGTTTAATAAAATACTAACAACAATTAAGCATAAGGCAACAAGTACCCAACCATATCCTAAAGAATAAAGAGGTAGATACTTATCTAAGAAAGAAGTTAAGAAGTCTAAAGGTAATGATAGTTCATCTAATGCATAGATAACACTAACGATACTTGTACCTGTTACAACTACAGGATAAACATAACGATTATTTTTCCATAATTGATGTGTTAAACCTAAAAGAATTAGTACAATCGATACAGGATAAATTGCATTTAATACAGGTATAGATACACTTAGAATTGTATTTAAACCCAAATTACATACTAAGAAAGAAAAACCAACAATCACAAATACCCAAGCTCTATAATTTAAGCGTCCAAATCGAGCAGAGAAAAATGATGAAATAGAATTAATTAAACCAACACAAGTTGTTAAACAAGCTAAAGTAAATATCGCTGCTAATAATATCGCACCTGCATTACCAAATAATTGATAAACAATACATCTTAAAGTCCAAGCACCATTATCTTGAATCGAATATACTCCTGATGAATTCATTCCCATATAGGCAAGCATGATATAAATGATAGCTAAAATAGAACCAGCAATTACTCCTGCTTTAATCGTATAAGATACTTGATCTTTCTTTTCCTTACAGCCAAATGAACTTAATGTAGTCGCAATGACTAGACCAAAATTTAATGCGGCAATCGCATCCATCGTATTGTACCCTTCAGCAAATCCTTTTAGAAATGGTGAAACAGCATACGCTTCTTCAGCAACTGATACACTTTTTTCTCCTTTAAATACAAAACTAACAAACAAGAATACAAGTAAGAATAATAAACTTGGTGTTAAATAACGACCAATTCTTTCAACTAATTTATTAGGTGTTAAACATAACCATAAGGCAACTAAGAAGAATACAAACGAGTAAACTAACATCCATACTGTTGTACTTGCACCACTTGGTAAATATGGTGCTACTGCCATTTCAAAAGGAACAGATGCAGCTCTTGGTATACCTAAACCTGGACCAATTGCTAAATAAATTAATACTGCAAAAACAATACTAAACCTTTTTCCTACTTCTCTACCTAAATAATCTAAACCACCAAATTCAGCTACGACTACTACCCCTAATACGGGTAATACTACAGCTGTAATTAAAAAGCCAAGCATTGCAAGAAATGTTGTATCTCCTGCGTTTTGACCAAGGAATGGTGGAAAGATTAAATTTCCTGCTCCAAAAAATAATGAAAATAACATGAAGCTGATCAATACCATTTCGTTTCTTTCTAATTTCATCTACTTTTCTCCTTCTTGTAAAACAAAAACACTCATCTCAAAATAACTTGAGACGAGTGTCAAATGACTTTACCCGCGGTACCACTCAACTTGTAAGAAAACAATCTTACCACTTTCAGGTTCCAACAAACCCTATGCACTAACGTAGCCTACACGAAGTTCTTTACTCATTACAACTTTCAAGATACTCAGCTCAGAAGTGATTTGAGATACGTAGCCATTTGCTAAGTTTCACCTAGTCTTAGCTCTCTACTAAAACGCTTTACGTTCTCCGTCTTCGTCATTGCTTTTGTTTTACAAAACTTATTCTAGCATTGAACGATAAAAGTATGCAATTTATTTTGTTATTTAGCATACTTTACATTTATTTTACAATTCTTTACTTTATCACTTTACATAGGAAACAAATAATGTCATTGAGTAAAGGAGTTATGTATCGATGCGTAAATTTGAAGTAAATGATTTAAATCTTTGGTACAACGATTTTAAAGCATTAAAAAACATTAACATTGAAATAGGTGAAAATGAAATTACATCTTTGATTGGTCCTTCAGGATGTGGTAAAAGTACATTCTTAAGAACATTAAACAGAATGAATGACTTAGTTGAAGGATGTCGTATTGAAGGTTCGATTAAACTAGATGGTCAAGATATTCATTCCGAAATGAATCCTGTAGAACTAAGAAAAAGAGTTGGTATGGTATTTCAAAAAGCGAATCCGTTCCCTATGAGTATCTATGACAATATTGCGTATGGCCCTAGAATTCATGGTGAAAAAAATAAAGCGAAACTCAATGAAATTGTTGAAACAGCACTGCAAAGAGCTGCCCTATTTGATGAAGTAAAAGATAGATTAAATAAACCAGCACTTGGCTTATCTGGTGGTCAACAGCAACGTTTATGTATTGCTAGAGCTTTAGCCATTGAACCAGAAGTATTACTAATGGATGAACCTACTAGTGCCTTAGATCCTATTGCGACAAGTCATATTGAAGATTTAACAATAGAGTTAAAGAAACACTATACGATTGTAATTGTTACACACAATATGCAACAAGCATTACGTATTTCAGATAAAACAGCTTTCTTCTTATTAGGTGAATTAATTGAATACAACAATACAGAAGAATTATTCTCTAGACCGAAAGAAAAGAAAACAAGTGACTATATTACAGGGAGATTTGGATAAGATGAGAACAAGATTAGATGATGAATTACGTGAAATGAACAAAGAGATGATTGAAATGGGTTCTCTTTGTGAAAAAGCAATTAGTTACGCGGATAAAGCTTTATTAAGTCAAGAAAGAGATAAAGCTAAAATTGCAATAGATTTACAAGAAGATTTCAAGCAAAAAGAAAAAAATCTGGAAAATCTATGTTTAAGAATCCTCTTACTAGAACAACCTATGGCAGCTGATTTAAGACAAGTATCTGCCGCTTTAAAGATGATTACAGATTTAAGAAGAATTGGTGAAATATCTGGAGATATGGCTGAAATCATTCAATATCTAGAATATGAAGACCATCTTGAAAAATTAACTGCTATGGCTTCTAATGCTAGTTCCATGGTCACAAATGCGATTAATGCTTTCGTACAAAAAGATGTGGGTCTAGCTAGAAAAGTCATCAAGAGTGATGATGTTATTGATGATTTGTTCTTACAAGAAAGAAATGAGATAATAAAGCTAATTCAGGATAGTCCTGAAAAGAACGCATATGCAATCGATTTGGTCATGATTGCAAAATACTACGAAAAGATTGGTGACCACGCTGTAAATCTAGCCGAATGGGTAATTTATTCTATTACAGGAAATAGAGAAAGAGAGAGTTAACGATGATTTATTGCTTAGAAGATGATCAAAGTATTAGAGACATTGAAATCTACACATTAAAACAAACAGGCTATGAAGCAGTAGGTTTTTCTAATAGTGCTGACTTCTTCATGGCATTAAAGAAAGAAAAACCTGAATTAATCTTACTTGATATTATGTTACCGGATGAAGATGGTGTAACGATTTTAAAGAAAATTCGTGCTAAAGAAGAAACGAAAAATATACCTGTCATTATGGCTAGTGCTAAAGGCAGTGAATTCGATAAAATTAATGCCTTAGACTTAGGCGCTGATGATTATCTAGCAAAACCATTTGGAATGATGGAAATGGTATCTAGAGTTAGAGCTGTTTTAAGACGCGTAAGTAAATCAAGTAAAGAAGATAAAGATATTCAATTATGTGGCATCAAACTTATTCCTAGTCGTCATGAAGTATATGTAAATGAGGAAAAGATTGATTTAACCTTAAAAGAATATGAATTACTAAAACTACTTATTTCTTATCCTGGAATTGTATTTACTCGTGAACAATTATTAAATTCCGTATGGGGTACAGAATATGATGGTGAAACAAGAACTGTAGATGTACATATTCGTACATTAAGACAAAAACTAAAAGATGCTGAAAACCATATTTCAACAATACGTGGTGTCGGCTATCGGTTTGAGGAGAACATATAATTATGACAAATCGAATATTCCGTTCTGTATTTTTATCGACAATATTAGTACTTATTGGTTCTATCCTTCTATTTACTTTTGCATTAAATAGTTATTTTGCAAATTTATCCATGAAAGAATTAGCTAATGAAGCAGAACTTGTATCTGAAGGAGTCGCTTTAAAATCATATGATTATTTAGATGGCTTAAATGTTAGTGAAAATTACCGTATTACTTGGATTGATTCTGATGGAACAGTTCTATATGACTCTAAAGTAGACGCAAATCAATTAGAAAATCATTTAGATCGTGAAGAAATTCAAGATGCCTATCTATATGGTAGAGGCGAAAGTACCCGTACTTCTACGACTATCGGTAGAAAAACATTAAATTATGCAATTAAATTAACTGATGGAACATTCTTACGTGTATCAAATGATAGAGAAAGCATATGGGTTACTCTTCTTCGTTTATTCACCCCACTTCTTTGGATCTTAATTGTCGCATTACTTGTTAGTTACTATATTTCAAAGAGAGTAAGTAAACGTATTGTTGAACCAATGAATCATCTCGATTTAGATCATCCATTAGAAAATCAAGGATATGATGAAATTGCTCCACTTCTTGTTCGTATTGATCATCAAAACAAACAAATCGATGAGCAAGTAGAAGAATTAAAACAAAAACAAAAAGAATTTGATGAATTAACTTCTTCCATGAAGGAAGGTCTAATTCTAATAGATGAAAATGAATGTATCTTAAGCATGAATCATTCTGCTGCAGAGTTGTTACATGTAAATACAAATGTATTAGGACAACATTTATTAAGTGTTTCTAGAGATGAAAGTTATACAAATCTTGTAGAAATTGCTAAGAAAGAAGGTAGTGCTGAAAAAGAAATCGAATTAAATGATAAATTCCTACACATCAGCATTTCTTCACTTAAAAATAATAACGCTAAAGGATATAGTATCTTAATTTATGATGTTACAGCAGAACATGATACTGAAATCATGCGTAAAGAATTTACTGCGAATGTATCTCATGAATTAAAAACACCACTACAAAGTATTATGGGATCAAGTGAATTACTCATCAATCATTTAGTTAAAGATGAAGATATTGATACTTTCTATCATCGTATCTTTAAAGAATCGAAACGCTTATTATCATTAATTGATGACATTATTCGTTTATCACAATTAGATGAAGATACACCAGAATGTACTGAAGCAATTAATGTTAGTGAGATTGCTCAAGAAGTAAAAGAAACACTTTCAGAAAGTGCTACAAAGCATCATGTGACCGTAAATTATGATTTACAAGATGCCCACATCAAAGCAAATGTACGCCTAGTTTATGAAATCATCTATAACCTAGTGGATAATGCAATACGTTATAACAAAGAAAATGGTAGTGTAACAGTAAAGACATTTGAAGTTGGTAATAACTCTATCCTATCTGTAAGTGATACAGGTATTGGTATTCCTCAAGATAGTGAAGCGAGAATATTCGAACGATTCTACCGCGTGGATAAGAGTCATTCTAGAGAAACTGGTGGCACAGGTTTAGGATTATCAATCGTAAAACATGCCGTCAAAAAATGTAATGCCGATATCAATCTAACAAGTGAATTAAATAAAGGTAGTACATTTACCGTTACATTCCCTAAAATTTAGTTAAACAAAAAGATTGTAGAACATATAACTCTACAATCTTTTATTTTCCCCTTAATTAAAAGGTCCTCTTTGGGATAAATTATCTTTCAAAGAGAACCTTACTTATACCACATCACGATTTGACACTTACATAAATAATAGAAATTCTTCAGATAAAAACTTAATTTTTTATAATCAAGTTTTTATCTATAGTGCTAATAGCGTTACACTAGGTGGT
>CAVIQY010000080.1:0-9228 GCA_963645035.1 bacterium
CATAATTGCTGCATTATGATCTGTACTAGAATCTACATCAATAAAACTAATTAACGTATCCTCTGTAGGTGTAGGTACAGATGTAGGAATTGGTGTTGATGTTGAAGTTGGAGTAGATGTTGGTGTAGGACTACTAGGATAAGTCGCTTTACAACTAAACCCTGAACTATTACTAGTAACACTAAGCTGTACATTACCCCAATCTCTTTGATTTAGTGCATACGCAATGATTCCATTTTGAATACCAGATATACTTTCTGGATTATTTGAATTACTACGAATTGTAAATTCTTCTACTTTATTATCTAAATTTGTTTCAACTTCTTTTACATAAGAATTAGCCCATGTATTCGCTATCCCACTTTTAACAAAGTAATTATCTTTTAAGTTAGTTGATCTAGTACTATATCCACTAGCAGTATAGATATTATTATGTCCTTTATGTGCAATAGCCATTAATTCATCTGTTAATCCAAAGAATAAATGTCTTTGATCAAAGCCATAATTATTCGCTTCCGAATCATCCCAAGTACAATCTATTTGGTACCAATCACCATCTAACTTAGCAACATTCCATGTATGCCCATCGTATGTATCTCTTACTTCACTATTTTCTATACCAGCCGCATTTAATAGTCTCGTATAAGCATTTGTATAAGCTTGGCAAGTTCCCTTACCTCTAGTTAACGCACTCTCTGCACTACACCAATTTAATGTATTATCATATTCCAATTGTTCTAATAACCAATCATGTAAATATAAAGCTCTTTCATAGTCTGAGCCATCTGTATTTTGATTACATTCTTTTACAACATTATTACAAATCGTACTTATACTAGGATAATTACTATCCGATACATGTATGAATGTTGTAGTTCTTAATGTTGAAAATTGGCTCGTATTATTAGGGCTAGGATATAAAACAGAAAAGTTAAAATAGTACGTGCCAGAAGCAGTCATCGTAAAGGTATAATCATACGAATCACATGAATCCGTATATTTCATCCAATCACCCCTAGTTGGATCTGCTACATTTTCTAAGCCATCATATGGTGCAGAAAGTGCGCTTGAATAACTTGGTGCAGACATCAAAAACTTATATGAACCAGCTCCTCCTGTAGCACTTACATGAAATGTGGTTGGTTCGCCCACTTTAACTTCATCCCACTCTACCGTAATTGTCACACCATCACGAGTAGCACTATCACTGTACTTATATTCTTTATTATTAAGTAGTTCTTCAGCAAATGCCTTTGGTGAAAACACACCACAAACAAGTCCTAGTAATACAATTATTGAGCAAACAAATCTCCCCACCTTTTTATTCATGAATAAACTCCTTGTTTCAATTTTATCATGACTTCATGCTAAATGAACCATCATCCTCATAATGATTTCAGCACGTAACTTAGAATTGATAAGTCTTGGATTGTAGCTTTCACTACTAGAGACTACAAATAATAATTAATACAGTCTATTTTCAGTGCTTTATTTTACATATTTGTATATTTTTCTGCAAATTTCGCCGTTAAAACGATATTTTTATGCTATTTTATGTTTACCAAGAGTACTAGGAGGAAAATCTATGTTACTAGAATTCGCTTGTTCTAATCATAAATCTATTCGAAACGAAGTATTATTTTCTACTTTAGCTAGTACAGATAATACATATATCGAAAAAACAAAAGAAATAAACGGTGGCAGAGTTCTTAAGTCTGCAGTTATTTATGGAGCTAATGGTGCCGGAAAAAGTAATCTTATTGATGCAATTTCTTTTGTTAAAAATCTTGTTGTGAATAGCATTAACCATCAACCTGGTCAAGGAATACGTCAAACACCTCATAAACTAGATGGATTTGAAAAAGATAGTACATATAAAATTCAATTCATTACTCAAGATGTTCGATATGTATTTGGTTTTTCTCTACATAATATGCTTGTAAAAGAAGAATATCTTTACTTTTTTCCTAATAATCGTCAAACAAAAATATACGAACGTTCTAACGAAACATTTAGCGAAGGAAATAAGTTTAAGGGAAAATTGTTCACTTGCAAAGACGTTCTTAAGCCAAATCGGCTATTACTATCTTGTGCTGCTAACTTTAGTGCTATAAAAGAAATTACAGATGCATATAACTTTTTTGAAAGTGAACTAGTCGTATATAGCCCTGAAAATCAAACGAATTGGATGACCTATTCTCTTTATCAAATGAATACTAATCCTAAAATGAAAGAAGCGGTTTTAAATTTTCTATCTGAGTTAGGAACAGGTATCAAAGATATTCAAGTAAAGTTCGATGAGAAAAAACTTGAATCAACAGAGTTACCATCATTTCTATCCGATGAATTTAAAGCTATGCTTTTACAAAGCAACGTTAATGCAATTACAGCCCGTATCTGCTACAACAAATTCGATGTTGATTTAATGCAAGAGGAATCTACAGGAATACAAAAACTATTTGGTCTTTTATGTCCAATAATAGATATTATGATGAATGGTAAAGTATTAATTTGTGACGAATTAGAATCTAGTCTTCACGAATCACTCGTATTTGGTTTAGTTAAATTATTCATGGATACTCAAACAGAACAATTTGCTCAAATGATTTTTACAACCCATGAAACAGGCTTATTAAATTTAGATTTATTTAGACGAGATCAAATTTGGTTTGCTGAAATGCGTACAGAAGACCGTTCTACAGATTTCTATTCTCTTGCTGAGATAAAAAACGTTCGTAAAGAAGACAATTTCGGCAGAGGCTATATCTCTGGAAAATATGGTGCTATTCCTATGTTGAACTTAGACTTTGCAAATATCGTTTCTAAAAAGTAATGAGGGAATAACTATATGTTAAAAACAACGTACTTCTTATTTAAGAGGATACGTTGTTTTTGATTAGATACTCATTTTTTTCTTATTGAAACTTACATTACACTTATTCACTAAAATCCACCATTTTGGTATGCTCTTGCTACTACATATGAAGGCTCATAAAATGCACTGCAATTATAATTGTCGATTACATCACAAATTTCATTGTTATAAACTCTGATTATCCCATCAACATAATCCTCTTTTGTCGTTAATGTATCTCTAATTAACCGTTGGTATACAGCACCCATATCTAAAGGAGATGGAATGATAATAGCTAGTTCCTTATCAACATCCGTAATATCAAAATCCCCATCCTTCAAATCATAATCCGTTATCCAGTCATGTTCTACTTTCAATGGATTTTCACAATGTAGTGCCTTTGCACAACTTAAAAGATGATATAAATCTTCTCTTCCTATTGTATTTACAACATATTTATTTCTTTGTTTAATATGCCTAGCTACACGTTCTATCATATAGCAAACAAAATAGAGGTCGTCCATGTCTATGTCTTCATCCGGAAAGTATTTATTCTTCATATCATTTCACTCCCTTCAAAAGTCAGCGTTTTTAATGCTGCTTCTGTGCAGAAAACTATCTGATGCGTAGGGTAATTAAATTTTGCTAGTTCCCAAAATGCGCTCCTTGAAATTCTTCCATCAATAAAGCCTTCTACAAAATTCCAAATTTGATCATCCGCCATAGGTCCTTCTACAATGTCATATTCATGTTCGATTCCTCGCCTACAATCAGCCACAAAATCAAGCCACTCATCCGTCATTTCGTCATACTTCAACATTTTCAATGTTTCGTTTGGTGTATATTCATAGCGATTAACTACAGGTTTTCCTTTTCTTGACATAGCCCATCTTTGTGCTTGTTTTTCATAACCAGTACAATAAAACCCATATCCAAAATCTTTATAGAAGCCATTTTGAAGAATACGCGGAGTCGATACTTCTACATTGCTTCCATGATATACAATATTCTTTTCCATCTTCATCCTCCTATTCTTCATGATTTACTATGATAATTTTTATTTCTTTTGATTATATTTTATCATATTCACAAATCACTAATATTTACATCTATAAAAGTTCTGCCATATATAGTGGTAAATGAATAATACCATCTTTAACCATTACATCCTTGGTATATAAAATATAACTATTTCCTAAAACAGATGAAAACCGTTTATTAAATTTATCTAGTGAAGAATGTGAATGATAATTTCCTGATTTTACTTCAATTGGTGAAATCTTATTTCCTTCTGTAATCAAGAAATCTATTTTCGAACGAGAATAAAAATATAATCTTTCACGATGTAAACGTAACATTTGTGCAATAACATTTTCTATAATCATTCCTTCATTGATATTTAACTTATCAAATAATATTGCTCTATAAATGTCATTATCAGTATAATTTTTATCCTTAAAAGTATGCGTAACAAGTAATCCTGTATCCGCCATATAACATTTTTGTTTCGAATTGTCTGCACTTAGTGCTAATCCTACATTAGGATCTGTCGCATTAAAACAAGTATTCACAATCATCGCTTCATTTAGCCATACAAAAGAGTCTTCGTAAGAACGAAATCTAGCTTGTTTGCTAAGAGAAGATAACTTATATTTCTTTTCTTTCTTTGATAATTGCCCTGGTATGTTATCAAATACTGCAAAGACTTTATCTTCATATCCTTGTGCAAATTTAGCTACGTCTTCACGATATAAATTTAATATTCTTCTTTTTGCAATATCTGCAGCCTCAAAATTCTTTCCATCTATATAAGCTAATACTGCTTGAGGCATTCCTCCTACCAAAAGATATTGTCTAAAATCATTCATTACCTTTCGATGTAATGCTTGTCCTAAAGGTTTCTTATCTTCAAAGCATTGTTTGATAAAAGGATAAGTTGTTTCATCATTTAGTGCCCATAAAAACTCTTCAAAATCTAATGGAAACATTTCTATATGATCTTCTTCAGAAGGAATAATGATATCTTGTACATTCTTTTTTAACCGTATTAAAGAACCTGTCTCGATATAATCATATCTTCCATCTGCTACTAGATATTTTATTAGTTGTCTTGCACGAGGATATTGTTGTACCTCATCAAATATAATTAGCGATTCCCTTTTATATAATGTCGTAGCGTAATATGCAGATAGCTTTGCAAAAAAGAAATCTAAATTAGAAAAATCATTTTCAAATATATTTAATATATCTTTTGAAACAATACCAAAATCAATCAGAATATAACTCTTATATTCTTTTTCCGCAAACTCTTGAACAATATAGCTTTTCCCAACACGTCTTGCTCCATCAATCATTAAAGCAGATGATCCAGCATTTTTATTTTTCCAATTTAGCATTTCACTATAAATTTTACGTTTTAACATAGCTTTTTACACCCTTTTTATAGCTACATTCTAGCTTTAAATCACGAAAAAGCAACCTCAAAAGTTCCTATTTTGCACCAAAAAGCAGGTTCTCATAATTGGAAATTGCACGAAAAAGCAAGTTTGTAGTATCAGTGTACTGCTTTTGCCGTTAAGATTTGCGGTCAAAAAATTTGGCCACAAATTTTCTACCTCGTCATCCGTAAGTTCGAGCATAAATCATCGTCAACTTTCTCAATATTATTTTTTATTGGAACACAAGAATCAAAATAGCCTAAACAAATTTAAACAGACAAGTTAAATTTGTTTATTTTGAGTGTAAAGAATTCCTTGTCAATTAACCTTTCTTAACTCATATAAAATGCATTTTATTTCTAATTATTTTGTGCAAATGATTTTATATACTCTTTTACTACTTCTATTTCACCTTTTTCTACAAAGTGATTTTGATTCATTAGCTCTTCATCACTCTTACCTTCTAATATGCCTTCAACTAATTTAGAATAACCTTTAGCTAAATATAATTTAACTAGTTGTAGTTTATCTGTATGTAAATCTTTTTCTAATTCTTCATAAGGAATTTTTAATTCACAACGCAAATTATATAAAGCACGTCTTTTCATATCATAGTCGCCTTCTTCATCAGCCCATTTAATATTGAAGTTTTTCGTCCAATGTAATCTTTCCATCTCTGGTTCTAGTTCATCTCTTAATTCTAGAAATTCTTTTTTTGGTAGACCAACAATAATAGCCGCATCATCTACATCTAAGTAGCTATTTAGTAACCCCATTCTTTTAATCGTTTCAATTTTCTCATCATGTCTACCTTTTTCGTATAAATCTTCCATATATCCTCCTTCTACAAAAAAATGTGTAAGTCTTTTGGTATTTACTTACACATCTATTAGCTCTAATCTCTCTTAAATAAATCTCTTGTATATACTTTATCTAATACATCGTCTAGTTCTTTACTCATACGATTACAAATAATGACATCTGCTTCTTTCTTGAATTCATCTAAATCTTTTATCACTTTACTATGGAAGAATTCATCTTCTTTCATCGTAGGTTCATAAACAATTACAGGAATTCCTTTTGCTTTAATTCTCTTCATGATTCCTTGAATACTAGAAGAGCGGAAGTTATCACTATTTGATTTCATTGTTAAACGATATACACCAACTACTTTTGGATTTTTCTTTAGAATCATTTCCGCAATATGATCTTTTCTTGTGCGATTTGATTCTACGATTGCTTCGATAAGGTTTTCTGGCACTTCATTGTAGTTCGCAAGTAATTGCTTTGTATCTTTTGGTAAGCAATATCCACCATAACCAAATGAAGGATTATTATAATGACTACCAATACGAGGATCTAAACATACACCATCAATAATTTCTTTTGTGCTTAATCCTCTTACTTCTGCATATGTATCTAATTCATTAAAATAAGCTACTCTTAGTGCTAAATAAGTATTTGCAAATAACTTAATTGCTTCAGCTTCTGTAGAACCTGTAAATAATACTTCTACATCTTCTTTTAATGCTGCTTCTTTTAGTAAACCGGCAAATACTTTCGCTTCTTCTGTTTTACTACCAACAATAATTCTAGAAGGATATAAGTTATCGTATAAAGCTCTACCTTCTCTTAAAAATTCTGGGCTAAAGATAATATTTTCTTTGTTATATTTCTTTCTTAGCTCTAGTGTATAACCAACTGGAACAGTAGATTTCACAATGATTACTGCACCAGGATTCTCGCTTATAATTGCATCTATTGCATTTTCTACGGAGCTAGTATCAAAGTAGTTTTTATCTGGATCATAGTTTGTAGGTGTAGCTATAATCACATAACTTGCATCTTTATATGCTTCAGAAGTAGAAGTCGTCACATGTAGATTTAATTCTTTATTTGCCAAGTAATCTTCTATCTCAACATCTTTTATATGTGACTTTTTATTTTGTAGCATCTCTACAATATTTGGATTGATATCATATGCATATACTTCATTATGTTGTGAAAGTAATACCGCATTCGATAATCCTACGTATCCTAGTCCAGCAACACCTATCTTCATTCTTTATGTCCTTCTTTCTGCTTTAATACAGCTATTTCATAATTTAATTGTTTAATTTCTTTTTTCATCTTACTCATTTCAATATAAATATTGTAAGTAAATAAAAATAAGAAAAATATCATTAATAGGAATACAAAGTTTGCCGCATATTGAATTCCTATTAATCTAGCAATCCATTCCGCAATTTGTGGGAATATCCCAATAATGAGTACTCCTAATGCCCATGAAATCCATAAAACTGCAGATTTCGCATCCATCTTTGTTCTAATTGAACTTCTTACCACAAAGATAAACACTACAATAGCCGCAATAATTAATACAACTTGTAACCCAACTGGAATAATATCGTTCATAATACCTCAAGCTAAAAATACTATACTAATGATTGTATCATACATATATCTAATCGATTTAAGGGGATTATGGAAATAGCTCACTCCCTCAGTACGATCTTTCATTACTACCTGTACTTCTTTTACTTTATAGTTCTTTCTTAAGATATACGCTACGGCATCAGGTTCCGCAATAAAATTCATATTCTCACTAAATTCTTTTAATACTCTTTTCCCAAGTACTCTCATTCCACTAGTAGGATCATGAATGACCTTACCTGTTTTTAAACGCAAGAAAAAAGTTAATATTCTTGAGCCAATCATCCGCATAGTATATGGTTTCTTTTCTGTCACAAAGCGTGACCCAATAACATAGTCATAACCATAATCTAATTCTTCTACTAAAGAAGAAATAAAACTAGGATCATGTTGTCCATCACCATCAATAACTACTGCAGACTCATAGCCATTTTCATATGCATATTTAAATCCCATTTGTGTTACACCAGCTAATCCAACATTAATTGGTAAGTGTAAGTGATTTACATCTTTTAATAATTCTTCTGTATGGTCAGTAGAACAATCATTAATCACTAATACATCGAAGTGATATTGTTTTAATTCTTCTAGCACTCCTAATATATTCTTTTCTTCATTAAATGCTGGTATAACAACTAATGTCTTTTTATCTATATTTTCCATCCCTTGTATTTTACAACGATATCCTTGAATATTCACCATTTCCTATATCTAATTACAATCTTTACCAATTGCTCAATATTGATATGTATAACTAGTTTTGTCCGAAATATGATATAATTTTTAGGACAGATAGGAGTGACAATGACATTTTCAAAGGATATAGAAGAACGAATCGATAAAGCTAGTTATGGCAGTGTATTTATCATCTCTGATTTTACAGATATAGCTAATTATGATACTGCAAGAAAAACACTATCCAGGCTTGAAACAAGTAAGAAAATAGAAAAAATATGTAGAGGTATATACTACAAACCTAAATATAGCAAACTCCTTAACGAACCTGTTTCTCCAAATATAAATGACGTTGCTGAAGCAATAGCTAGAAATTACGAATGGACCATTACTCCTTCTGGAGAAAATGCACTTAACTTACTTGGCATTTCCACTCAAGTTCCAGGACGATATACATATGTTTCATCCGGTCCTTATCGAGACTATACGATTAGAAATTACAATATTGAGTTTGTTCATAGAAACGATAAAGATATAAATGGAAAATCGTATGAAACAAGATTAATTATCCAAGCTATTAAATCTATTGGTAAAAATAGAATTGAAGACTATATTCCTGAGTTTAGACAAAAGATTTCTTCAAATAATAAAAATATCATTTTAAAAGAAAGTCAAAGATCTACTGCTTGGATTTATGCTGTAATTAAAGAAATTGCTAGGGAGGAATATGATTAAATGTATCAAATAGCAATAAATAATGAACGAGAAGAATTATTCATAAGACTCTTGGCGTGGAAACCCACTGGTCTTTAGACCGTGGGAGGAAAT
>CAVIQY010000081.1:0-9107 GCA_963645035.1 bacterium
GATTTTTAATGAATTTAGCAAGCAATTATTATGAGCTGCTGCATTTCTAATAAATTTAAGAGACCATAATAAATCAATGGTTATATCATTTTTATCTGAATAGTATAATTTATATAATTTTATAAAATCTCCAAATGACAGCACTTCAATTAGAGACCAAATATTCCAACCTTCATTTTCGTATTTATATATCAAATCAGATGTTGCAGAATTGTGAGTTTTGTTGAGAATGTTATCGTGAATTCTTGGATATTGTGTAAACAAATTAGTTACTATAGTATAACCGTCTTGAGTATTATCATTTGTAATATCATTAATCAGCTTAACTTTTAACATATGTTCAATATCTAATGATAGTTGTATTATAAATTCTCTTAAGTGAGTGTCTAATTTTGAAAGTTCAACTAAATAAGCAAAATCAACGTTAATATATGTACCATCAATTTTCTTATCGAATACTTTTAGATAAGATTTTATTTTGAAATAATAAGTGTTGTTTGAAAGAAATTGTAATGCTGATTCTTCACTCATTATTTCAAATGAAACATTTTGGGCTTTTAGATGCTCAATTTGTTTTGTTACACTAATTTTCTTTTTCATATTTGTCTCCTTGCACATAAAATGGTCTACATAATATGTATTCGCAAAAAAATGTAGATTTCCCCGTATTTCACTGAAAAAAGTATTTTCTGTATAATATGAGGGATGAAGAAAATGATTTTAGATATACAAGGGGAAAAGATTACTCTTGTGATAGAAAAAAAGAAGAATAAGAATTTATATCTTCGTTTTAAAGAAGATGGAATTCTTTATTGCAATGCTCCGTATAGAATGAATGAAGAAGAGATAATGAAGTTTATTCATTCTAAAGAAAAATGGATTCTAAGTTCTAAAAAGAAAATAGAGAAAAAGAAAGATATACATTCTGAAGTAGGAAATAAAGAAATCTATATATTTGGTAAGAAGAAAGATTTAATTGTTGTAGAAAGTGGAAGAGCTAGAGTAATGGAAAATGAGACAGCATTATTCTTATTTGCTCCGACTGATAATGAAGAATACTTAGAAAAGTTATTTAGAAAGTATGCTAGTGCGAAAATAAATGAACTTATATCGTTATATCGAAATGAATGGGATGAAAAAATATGCAAGAAAAATCATATATCATTACCAGATATTAAAGTAAGATATATGACAAGCAAATGGGGTGTATGTTATCCAACTAGATGTAGTATTACAATGAGTTCTAGATTAATTCATTATCCTGTTGATGCGTTTAGATATGTTTTATTACATGAGTATGTACATTTTTTAGTGCAAAATCATTCTAAGAAATTTTATGATTATGTTGAACATTTTATGCCAGAATATAAGGTATATAATAGCTACTTGAGGTAAAGTTATGTTAGAAAGAATAGATAAAGAATTATTTGATGAAGGATTTATAAGTTTTGCAATATATGCAATTAGTATCCTTCTTGTAACAATGATCATTGTTTCTTTAATCAAAAGATTTCAGAAATATATTCAAAAGAAATATACACCAACACGAATTACAGCATATAAATATGCATTTAAAACAGTTCGTGCAATTATATACATTGTCGCTTCATTTGCAATTTTGTCGGAAATTAAACCAATGAAATCTCTTGGTACAGGTATTTTAGGTGCGACAAGTGTTATCGCAGTTGTTGTAGGTTTAGCGGCACAAGAAAGTTTTGGAAATTACATTAGTGGATTCTTTTTGGCAATGTATGAACCATTTCATATTGGCGATTTTATCTCTTTACCAGAAAAGAATATCTATGGTGTTGTAAAAGAAATTAATTTTAGACATATCGTCATTGAATCAGTAAATGCATCAAATATTATTATTCCAAATAGTGTAATGAATAGTGCGATTATTGAAGATCGTTCGGCACAAAACTATAAGAATAAAATCTACGTTTCTGTAACATATCAATCTGACTTTGAAAAAGCAAAGACAATTATTCAAGAAATTGTTGCGGAAGTAGAAAAGAAATATGGTGTAGTGAATAGAAATGTTTATGTCTTTACAGAGAATTTAAATGAGAGTGGTATTGATGTATGTTTCTTTGTAGAAGGTAAAACGGTAGCGGATAGCTATATGATTGCTTGTGAAGTTAGAGGAGAAATCGTGACTAAATTTAAAGAAAATGGCATTGATATTGCTTATCCTACACAGACTGTTTATGTCGCTAAAGATAAGGAATGAAAACGTTTTCATAAATTTTAAAAATATTTATCATTTTGCATAAAAATGATCTTTAAAACTATTGCATGAAAATATGAATTCGATACAATAAAGTCATAGACAGGAATGGAGTTGAAAGATCATGTTAGAAACAAGAAATACAATTTTTGTTGTACTTAACTTGCCTACAAAAGAGGTACGTCTTTTGGACAGGGTTTCTCATGGTCACAATTTATTGTTCTTTTAAGGTGGAGCTCGTATGCGCCGCCTTTTTTGTCCATATCATTAAAAGGAGGATATCTATATGGATCAAATTAATCAAGAATTTTTCGATGCAGCAGCTAGAGGCGATTTCGAAAAGGTATGTGCCATGGTTTCAAAAGGTGCAAATGTCAATGTAGCAAATGGTGATGGTAGAACAGCATTAATGCGTAGTGCAAAAAGAGGATATGATAATATTGTTCGCTTTTTACTAGATAATGGTGCAGACGTTAGAGCTCGTGACAAAAACAATAAGACAGCGTTAATGGGTGCTGCGAAAAAAGGTCATTTAGAAATTTGTAGAATGTTAGAACATGCTGGTTCTGATGTAAATTCACATGATAATAAAGGTAGAACAGCATTAATGAGAGCTTCCTTGTTAGGTGAAACAGAAGTATTAAGTTACCTAATTAGTAAAGGTGCTGATGTAAATGCTAAAGATGAACAAGGTAGAACAGCACTTATGGAAGCGACAAATGCTTATAAGTTAGATGAAATGAAATGCTTAATTGAAGCTGGTGCAGATGTAAATGCAGTTGATAATAAGGGATGCACAGCATTAATGAGAGCTGCTTATATTGGATATCCAGAATTAATTCGTTTCTTATTAGAAAATGGAGCAGATAAGACAATTAAAGATTATCAAGGAAACTTAGCAATTCATTATGTTCGTAAAGAATGTTTTGAAGATCTAAAGGAACTATTAAAGTAGGTGAAGCGATATGAAAGACTATTTATCATTAGATGTACGTAATGTCGTTTTACTAGGACATTCTGGTTCAGGTAAAAGTACAGTAGCTGAAGCTTGTTTACATTTTACAAAAGCAATTGAACGCTTTGGTAAAGCAAGTGATGGCACAACTGCTTTAAACTTTGATTTAGACGAAGGAAAAAGAGGCGTCTCTTGTTATTGTCATTTAGCACCTGTTGAATGGAAGAACAAGAAAATTAACTTTATTGATACGCCAGGTTATATGGACTATGAAGGTGAAGAAGTTACTGGTTTAACAGTAGGTGATAATGCCTTAATTGTCGTAGATGCTAAAGAAGGTGTAGAACCTGGTACAGAAAGAGCATATAAAGAAGCTGTAAGTAAGAGAAAGTTACCTACAATCTTCTTTATCAATAAGATGGATGATCCTAATGCTTCTTTTGGAGATACTTATAGTGCTTTAAGAGAAAAATTTGGTAAATCTGTAATTCCATTTGAAATGCCAATCATTAAAGATGGTGCTGTAGTAGGATCAGTAAATATT
Organism: bacterium; assembly: GCA_963645035.1. Taxonomy (GTDB): domain Bacteria; phylum Bacillota_I; class Bacilli_A; order Erysipelotrichales; family Erysipelotrichaceae; genus Bulleidia. Next base: position 3,730 of record CAVIQY010000081.1, read on the forward strand.
CTTCGTAATAAAGCTTGGTATTATGATAACCATGATGAACCACAGGATGTTCCTGAAGATATGGCTAGCCAAGTAGAAGATTATTACAACGAGATTGCTGAAGCGATTGCGATGACAGATGATTCTTTAATGGAAAAATTCTTCTCTGGTGAAAAATTCGATATGCATGAAGTAGCTAAAGGATTAAGAATTGGTGTAAGAAATGGTGATATCCATCCTGTATATTGTGGTAGTGCAATTAATGAAACAGGTATTGAACGTTTAATGGATTTAATTACTGAATACTTCCCAAGCTATGCAGAAAAAGGACATATTCATGCAACTACAAATAAAGGATTAAGTGTAGATTTAGAAACAAATGAACATGAAGCTTTATCTGTATTTGTATTTAAGACAATTATTGACCCATTTGTTGGACAAGTATCTTATCTAAAAGTAATGAGTGGTGTCTTAAACTCAGATTCTCAAGTTTATAACGCAAATAAAGAAGTAAGTGAAAAAGTATCACAGGTTTATGTAGTAAATGGTAAGTACCAGATTGGTGTAGGTAAGTTATTTACTGGTGATATTGGTGCTGTTGTTAAATTACAGAATACTTCTACAAATGATACTTTATGTACGACAAATAAAGTTGTTAAATTTGATCCAATTGTATTCCCTGAACCAAATCTTGGTTATGCAATTTGGCCTAAGACAAAAGCAGATGAAGATAAGTTATCTGTAGGTATTCGTAACATGTGTGCTGAAGATAAGACAATTCGTTTAGATAAGAATCCAGAAACACATGAACAAGTATTATATGGATTAGGTGATCAACATATTGATTTGATTCTTTCTAAGTTAAAGACAAAGTACAAGGTAGAAGTCACAACAACTGTTCCTACAGTGCAATACCGTGAAACAATTCGTGGTAAAGCAGAAGCACAAGGTAAATATAAGAAACAAAATGGTGGTGCTGGACAATATGGTGATGTATGGGTACGTTTTGAACCAACAGATAGTGAAGATATGGTATTTGCTGAAGAAGTATTTGGTGGTGCTGTACCTAAACAATACTTCCCACCTGTAGAACAAGGTCTAAGAGATTGCATGGAAAAAGGTGTTCTAGCAGGATATAAGGTAGTTGGTGTTAAAGCTACATTATATGATGGATCTTACCATCCAGTTGACTCTAAGGAAGTTGCCTTCAAAGAAGCTGCTAGACTTGCTTATAACGCAGCGATGCCAAAAGCTAAACCAGTACTTCTAGAACCAATCGATAAAGTAGAAGTTATCGCTCCTGAAGAATATACAGGAACAATCATGGGTGACTTTACAAAACGTAGAGGTATGATTGTAGATATGCAAACTACTGAAGATGGTGATCAAAGAATTGTAGCAGAAGTTCCTATGGCAGAAATCTTAACGTATGCAAATGAACTTCGTTCTATGACTCAAGGTAGAGGTAAATTTACTGTTTCCTTTGAACGTTATCAAGATGCACCAAAAGATGTAGCGGATAAAGTTATCGCTAATGCCAAAAAATAAATAAGCGTAAATAACCGGGTATCCCTAGAGATAGGGATATCTGGTTTTTATTTGTGTCTAGGAATATGTATAATTAAACTAGAAGGAATAAACATGGGGCTATTATCTAAAATACTAAAAAAGACAAAAAAAGAAGAGACGAAAGTAGAAAATAGTACTTTAAGTAATCGAAAAGAATGTAAAGAGATTTTAGATTTATACCATTCTTTAAATCATTTGTTATCTCAAGATAGTTATATTGCAAAAAGTGAATATCTTCCATTAATCAAGAATTACGAAGGAACAATTCATTATTTTGAAGTATTAAAAGATAGTGATTTATTAGAAACATTCTGTGAGAAGAATCATTTATCTTTATCTAATGTTGAAGAAACATTAACTCGTTTTACTTCTATTGAAGAATTAGTAGATAAACATAATGAAGCATATATACAAGAATCACTTATTCAAGAAAAAGATTATCTCGATACGATTTTAAAAGATGTTGATCCAAATATTTTGTTAGATGATGATCAACGTAGAGTCATTTTGACGGATGAAGATTATTGTCTTGTAATAGCTGGAGCAGGTGCTGGTAAAACTACAACTGTAGCCGCTAAAGTAAAATACTTAGTAGAAAAGAAAGATATTGATCCTAAACAAATATTAGTTGTATCGTTTACAAATAAAGCAGTTCAAGAATTAAGAGATAAACTAAATAAAGATATGAAAATAGATTGTCCAATAGCGACATTCCATTCTACAGGTAATGCGATATTGCATAAACAAACTGATGAAAAAATAAATATCATGGATTCAATGAAACTCTATTTTGTCATGATGGATTATTTTAGAGGTTCTTTATTAAAGAATGAAAGTTTAGTCAATAATTTGATTCTATTCTTTGGTTCTTATTTTGATGCACCATATGAGGGAGATGACTTAAATACATTCTTTAATCAAATAGCGAAAGCAAACTTTTCAACGATGAAAAGTGATTTAGAAAACTATAAGAAAGAAATCATAGATAATCGTAGTAAGAAAAGAGTAACGATACTAAATGAAGTATTACGTTCTTATGAAGAAGTAGAAATCGCAAATTTCTTTTATCTACATCATATTGATTACGAATATGAACCAATTTATAAATACAATATCTTACTTGCAAGAAAACCTTATACACCTGATTTCATGATTAGACAGGGAGATAAAGTTGCCTATGTAGAACATTTTGGTATTACCCAAGATGGTAAAAATCATCGCTATAGTGATGATGAACTAAAAGCCTATAAAAATGCAATTAACGATAAGATTAAATTACATCGGGAACATGGTACAAAACTCATCTATACGTTCTCACAATACTTAGACCGTAAACCTCTAATCGAACACTTAGAAAAAGAATTAGAAAAAGCAGGTTTTGATATTACACCTAGATCAAATCAAGAAGTTATGGAGAAATTAATTTCTTCTGAAGAAAATCGTTATATTAGTAGATTAGTTAGTTTAGTATGTCGTTTTATTCATAACTTTAAAGTAGATAACTATAAAGAAGAAGATTTTAATCGTTTAAGTCATTCAACAAAGAATGTGCGTACAAAGTTATTCTTAGATATTTGTTATGACTGTTATCTAGAATATGAACGTTTCTTAAAAGAAAATAATGCGGTAGATTTTGAAGATATGATTAATGAATCAGCTAGAATTCTTCAAGAAACAAAAGAAATGAAGAAAAAGCTAGATTTCAAATATATTATCGTAGATGAATATCAAGATATATCGAAACAAAGATATGACTTAGTTACTGCTTTATCTGAAGTGACAGATGCGAAAATCATCGCAGTTGGAGATGATTGGCAATCTATCTATGGTTTTAGTGGATCAGATATTTCTTTATTTACGAATTTTAAAGAAAAAGTTGGTTATGCAAAAATCTTAAAGATTGTAAAAACATATCGTAACTCACAAGAAGTAATTGATATAGCAGGTAACTTTGTACAAAAAAACACTTCACAAATTACCAAAGAATTAAAATCAAATAAAAATATTACTGATCCTGTCATTATCTATACCTATGATGATTCTATTAGAAAACAAAATCATGATAGAAAAATGGGGAGAGACTATGCCTTAGCAAGTGCTGTAGAAACAGCGTTAGGACAAATCGTTACCTATAACAAAGAAGAAGGTAAACCACGTAATTCTTCTATATTACTTATTGGAAGATTTGGCTTTGATGGTGACCGATTAGAAAGAACAGGTCTATTTGAATACGTTCGTAATGGCAATAAAGTAAGAAGTGTAAAGTATCCAAAGTTAAATATTACTTTTATGACAGCACATGCATCTAAAGGACTAGGTTATGATAATGTCATTGTCGTAAATGGAAGAAATGAAACGTATGGATTTCCATCAAAGATAGAAGATGATCCTGTATTAAGTTTAGTCATTAAACAAGATCGTTCTATTGAATACGCTGAAGAAAGAAGATTATTTTATGTCGCAATGACACGAACAAAAAATAGAGTCTATTTTGTCGCACCAGAACGTAATCCGTCAGAATTCTTATTAGAAATTAAGAAAGATTATAAAAATGTAGTTCTTAGAGGACATTGGAATGAGAAATATGAAGGGTATAACCTAATCAAGAAAGAATGTCCTATGTGTCATTATCCGATGCAATATCGTTATAAGAGTTCATATGGTCTTAGATTATATATTTGTACAAATGAACCAGAAGTATGCGGCTTTATGACAAATGAATATAAAGCAGGTAAGTTATCTATTATGAAATGTGATTCTTGTCGTGATGGATATTTAATCGCTAAACCATCAAGTATGACACATGAATATTTCTTAGGTTGTACAAATTATAAGAAAGATGGTACTGGATGTAATCGTGTTATTTCACCACGAGAATACGCTGAAACAAATCATCTAGTAGATGTAAATATTAGTTTTGAAGAATCAAAACCAATACAGGTAACAAAGCCAAAACTAATAGCACAACCTAAAGTAGTAAGACGGGAAGAACAAGTAGAGATACAAAAAGCAAAGACAAAAGAAATCTTATATCAAGGAAAAGATTTAAATGCAGTAGTCTATACGATACTAGGTTGTTTATACCGTATGAGTGAAAAGAAATTCTATGGTATTACAACATTAGTAGATGTTCTTAGAGGAGCAAATAGTAAAAAAATATACCATAGACAATTAAATGAAATTAAAGAATATGGTGCCTTACAAGACATATCTAGAGAAGATTTAGAATGTATCATCAATTGGCTAATAGAAAATCACTTTATTCTTAAAACAAGTCATCCTATGTATCCTGTATTACATATAACAAGCGATACCTTAAACTACAAAGAAACAATGACTACAGGAAAACTAAGGAAGTTATTAGAACGATTAAATGAAGAACAGAAATAAGATATACTTGAATCAGTTAAATTACTTTGAGGCTGAAATTTTCCCTGGACAGCTGATATACGATTATGTGGGATGCGTTGCTTAGGCAAGGAGGGGGCCCACAAAAGTATGAAACTAGTGAAGGATGTGTAATAGCATCCTTTCTTTATGAATAATGTTATTGTGATTACACACAATGAAAAAGCAGTGTAAGTGAACACTGCAATAGTTTCTAAAAATTCTTTTTAATGATTTCTTTTAATTCTTCTACTGGGATTTTTACTGCAATAGAAATTAAATCTAAGGATTGTTTTGCGTCTAATAGGTTTTTAATTGTGGCTAGTTTCTCTTGCATAGCACCTTCAGCTAGACCAAGCTCTTTTCCTTTTTCTATACCTTCTTTAACTCCATCTTCTTTACCTTCAGCGTATCCATCATCATGCATTGCTTGACCGAATTCT
>CAVIQY010000082.1:0-9071 GCA_963645035.1 bacterium
GATGCGTCCTTGTAGTTTCTGTTTGCTTCAACGAGCGTTTCTGTTTTTTGTTTTTTCATGGTTATAAAACCCTCCTAATATATGTATTCGCAAAAAACAGGTCAAATCCTCAAAAAAAGTTCAAAAAATTTCAAAAAGAAAAAGTTAAGCATTTTTTGCCTAACTTTTGTATGCATTTCTATTTAAGAATTGTAGATAAAACTTTATTTACTGTTTTACCATCTGTTTGGCCTTTGTATTTAGCCATAATTTCTTTCATCACTACGCCTTGGCTCTTCTTAACAGGTTCTAATCCATGTTCTGCAAGAATATCTTCAATCACTTTATGAATTTCTTCTTCTGTTAATTGAGTTGGTAAGTAGCTTTCAAGAATAGCGATTTTTGTATTTGTTTCAGCAATTAAATCTTCTCTACTACTTGGTGTTTCCGCTAATGTTTCTCTTGTTTGTTTTAATTCTTTTTGAACGAATGTTAACTCTTCTTCTTTTGTTAAAACTGTTCCACTTTCTTTTTCTTTTAATGCAATCGCAGAAATCACAAGGGATAATACACCTTTCTTTACAGTGTCATGATCCTTCATTGCTTGCATGTTATCTTTTCTTAGTTGTGTTAATAATTCTCCCATCTTATTTATCCTCCTCTAAAATTGCTTTCTGATAATTTTTTGAAACATCCATCATATGTTGATAGAAGTCCACAAAATACTTTTCTAGTTTAGCATCATTTAAGCGATTTACATTCTTTTGAATAATTGCACTTTCTCTAGACGCATCAAATATAGGCATATTGTTTTGTTTCTTATATTCAATTACGCCTTCTACTGCGTGCATTCTTTCTTCAAATAACTTTGTAATCTCTTCATCAATTTGATCAATTTTGATTCTACTTTCTTCTAATAAAGTCATCTTACTCCCCCAGGTATTGTTCAATCCCTTGCACTGCTATCTTAGCACTAGCTATCGCTTCTACAACTGTTTTAGCTCCTAATATAAAATCACCTGCCACAAATAAGCCATCAATGCTAGTCATATTGAATTCATTTACTTCAGGATAGTTCCATTTATTTAATACTGGTTTATTTTCAGCAAATACAGATAAATCAATTGTTTCTCCTGCCGCAACAATTAAAGCATCTACTTGTACTTCATGGTCTGTACCTTCGATTATCTTCGTTCTTGTTTTACCATTTTCATCAACTACATTTTCGCATTTTCTAAAGACAACACTATGTTCTTTTACTTCAACTGGTGCTTCAAATACATGGAATTCTACGCCTTCTTCTTGTGCTTCTTTTACTTCTAGTGGATTAGCAGGCATATTCGCAAATGTTTTACGATAATAAACAGAAGTATCTTTACCACGTCTTTTAGCAGTTCTTGCGGCATCCATTGCCACATTTCCACCACCAATCACAATAACAGATTGTGCAAAGTCAATTATTGAAGCATCTTTTAAGAATGCTAAAGAATTAATCACTTGTGGTTTATCTTCGCCAGGTATTCTTAAGGCATTTTCTTTTACCGCACCAGTAGACACAAGTATTGCATCATATTCTTTTCGTAAATCTTCTAATTGAACATCTTTTCCTACTTCTGTTTGTCCAACAAAAGTAATTTCATATTCTTTTAGAATTCTTTCATATTCATCTACTAATGCTTTATCTAAACGAAAACTTGGAATTCCATATCTTAATACGCCACCAATTCTTTCTTCGCGGTCATATACTGTTACGTGATATCCTTTGTTTCTAAGAAATATTGCGGCACTTAATCCAGCAGGACCTGCTCCTACAATTCCTACTTTTTTTGCATTACTTTCTATGATTTGTGGATGCACTGTTTTTAAATATGCTTTAGATATTTCTTGTTCGATTTCATACCATCTAACAGGGTCTTTTTTCGCATTTAATACACAGCTTCCATTGCAATATGCTTTCCAATCACAAACGATAGAAGTAATTGCACTAAATGGATTATTTTTAAATAATATTTCTCCTGCTTCTTGAAGTTTTCCTTCTTTATATAATTTCATACATTCTGGGATAAAAGTATGAACTGGACACCCTTGTAAAGCACATCTTGGTTTAGGACATAATAAACATTTACTCGCTTCACTATTCATTTTTATGTTCTCCTTCACAATCATTATATAACAAACATATTTTCGTGATAAAATTCAATAGAGGGGTAATGAATATGAGTAACTTTGTTTTTATTTCACCTACATTTCCAAAAACTTATTATCAATTTCCAGAAGCTTGGAAAAAACTAGGTGGTAACGCTTTATGCATTGGTGAAGATAGTTATGAATCTTTATCAGACAATTTAAAAAATGCAACAACGGAATATTATCAAGTTCATTCTTTACAAGATTATGATGAAGTATATCGTGCCGTTGCATGGTTCGCACACAAATATGGAAAGATTGATTGGCTCGAAAGCAATAACGAATTCTGGCTTGAACAAGACGCAAGACTCCGTACTGATTTCAATATCACTACTGGCGATAAAGAAACAGATGTAATGCGTTTCAAAAAGAAATCTAACATGAAAGCCTTCTATCATGAAGCTGGTGTTCCTGTCGCAAGATATCACATTGTTTCTACATATGAAGAAGGAAAGAAATTCATTGATGAAGTTGGTTATCCAGTCATCGTTAAACCTAATGATGGTGTTGGGGCTAACGCCACATGGAAAATCACAAATGATGAAGAATTAGAAAGCTTCTATCATGAAGATTTACCAACAGAATATATTATGGAAGAGTTCATTGATGGTTATATTGTTTCTTATGATGGTATTACTGATCAAAATAATAATATTATTTTTAGAACAAGCCATGTATTCCCTGATCCAATTATGAATGTTGTTAATGGGAAAAAGGATATTATCTATTATTCTGTTAGAGAAATACCTAAAGATTTAGAAGATTATGGTTCTAAAGTGATTCACGCATTTAATATCAAAGGTCGTTTCTTCCATACTGAATATTTCCGTTTAACTACTGCTAAAAAAGGCTTAGGTGAAGTTGGAGATTTAGTAGGCTTAGAAGTAAACATGCGTCCTCCTGGAGGATATACCCCAGATATGATGAACTACGCAAATAACATTAGTGTCTATGATATCTATGCCAATATGTGCATGTACAATACTGTAAATTATTCTTCAGATCGTCCTTACTTCTGCATTTATACAGGTAGAAGAAATGGTGTAGATTATGTTCATACACACGATGAAATCATGAAAAAATATGGTGATCACGTTGTAATGTACGAAATTATGCCTGAAATTCTTACTTCAGCAATGGCAGATATTAACTATACTGCTCGTTTTGAAACAGAAGATGAAATGAATGAATTTGCAAACTTTGTACTAGAAAAGGCCCTTTAATATGAATGTAGAATATTACAAAGAATATAGTTTTAATTTAGGTAGAGACATGGAATTTAAAGTATATGGTCACGCTGGTAGACCAATACTTGTATTCCCATCACAAGATGGTAAATTCTATGACTATGAAAATAACGGCATGGTTGATGCGGCAAAAGATTTTATCGAATCTGGCAAAATTCAATTATTCTGTGTTGATTCCAATGATGTAAATAGTTGGTCAAGTACAACATGGGATAATAGATGGCGTATTGAACAACATGAAGCATATTATCGTTATATTTGCGATGAAGCTTGTCCAAGAATCTTTGAGATTAGTGCTCGCTCTAATGGTGGAAACTATCCTAACGGTTTAATGACTACAGGTTGTTCTATGGGTGCTAGTCACGCTCTAAACTTCTTATTAAGAAGACCTGATATTTTCTCAGGATGCATTTGTTTATCTGGTGTTTATAAAGCAAGTTTCTTCTTTGGTGATTATATGGATGATTTAGTTTATGCAAATTCACCTATTAATTATTTAGAAGGAATGGCTTATGATCATCCATTTGTAGAACAATATCGTCATAAAGATATCATTCTATGTGTTGGACGCGGTGCATATGAAGAGCCAATGCAAGAAGATACAGAAAAAATTAGAGAATTATTTGCTTATAAGAATATTCCTGCATGGATTGATTTCTGGGGCAATGATGTCAACCATGATTGGCCTTGGTGGCGTGTACAACTTCCATATTATCTAGCACATATTGTTTTATAAACTATGTGGATTGATGAAATAAAGAATTATCAACCTAGAACTTTACAAGAAGAATGTGATCAAAAACAAATTTTAAATGCATATGATTTATTTCATGATAGTTTGTTATACCGTGAAAATACATTTATGCATTTCACTTCTTCTAGCATGATTCTAAATGAAACTCATGATAAAGTTCTCATGGTTTATCACAATATATACAAATCTTATTCATGGACTGGTGGTCATAATGATGGAGATAGTGATTTCTTACATGTCGCAAAAAAAGAAGCGATGGAAGAAACAAATATCCATGAACCCAAATTATTAAAAGAAGGTATCGCATCATTAGAAATCTTACCAGTTCGTCCCCATATCAAACGGAATAAATATGTAAGTTCTCATTTACATTTAAATGTTTCTTACTTATTTGAAAGTAGTGAACAAGAGAATATTCATATCAAAGAAGATGAAAATTCGAATGTAAAATGGATCAAAATTGATGAATTAGACAAGTATATATCGCTAAATGATGCAGAAATGTTACCAATTTACAAAAAAATATTAAATTTATAGTAGATTTTTCAAATTTTATGTTATTATTATATGGTCATGCGGATATGGCGAAATTGGCAGACGCGCTAGATTTAGGATCTAGTGCCGCGAGGCGTGCAGGTTCAAGTCCTGTTATCCGCACCATAAGATAACATTAGAAACTTTCTCATATGAGGAAGTTTTTTCTTTTGTTATAATGTTACTAGCGGTATACGTTATGGAAAAAATAAAGAAATCTGAACAAACAAAGTTAATGTTTGCTAGTTCAATCAAAGAATGCATGAAAACTACATCCGTTGAAAATATTACCATTAAACAGATTGTCGACAATTGTCATTCTACTAGACAAACATTCTATCGAAATTTTAAAGACAAATATGACTTAATCAATTGGTACTTCGATCGTATTCTTTTAGAGTCCTTTGCCGAAATGGGTAGTGGCAAATATATCTATGATGGCTTAGTTCGTAAATTCAATTACATCAAAAAAGAATCCCTATTCTTTGCGGTAGGATTTAGAAGTGATGATACAAATGATTTAAAACAACATGACTTCGAGATGATCAATCAATTCTATATTGATTTAATTGAACAAAAATCTCACCAAGTACCATCAAAAGAAATATTGAATTTACTAGAAATGTATTGTCAATCTTCTGTTTATATGACAGTTAAATGGGTTCTAGAAGATATGCCTATATCTCCAGAAAAATTAGCCCAACTAATGATAGAAGCGATGCCAAACAAACTCATCAATCTATTTAATGAACTACAAATATTAGAAAGCATGTGAAATGTTACACAAATTAAAAAGTGTAACATTTTTTATTCATTTAACTTGTTATTATATTAACAAGAACGGGTGATATCCCGTAAAGGAGAATATTTTATGGCAAATCGTATTTCATTAAATGGTACATCTTATCATGGATTCGGTGCAATCAATGAGATTGTTAACGAAATTCATTCACATGGTTTCAAAAAAGCATTCGTCGCTTCAGACCCTGACTTAATTCGTTTTGGCGTTACAGCTAAAGTTACTAACTTATTAGACGCAGATAAATTCCCATATGAAGTTTATTCTGATATTAAACCAAACCCAACAATCGCTAACGTAACAAATGGTGTTGAAGCATTCAAGAAATCTGGTGCTGACGTTATCATCGCTATTGGTGGTGGTTCATCAATGGATACATCTAAAGCTATTGGTATTATCATTACTAACCCAGAATTTGAAGATGTTCGTTCTCTTGAAGGTGTAGCACCTACAAAGAATCCTTGTGTTCCTATCATCGCTGTTCCAACAACAGCTGGTACTGCTGCTGAAGTAACAATTAACTACGTTATTACAGATGTAGAAAAAGAAAGAAAATTCGTTTGTGTTGATCCACACGATATGCCAATCGTTGCTGTAGTTGACCCTGAAATGATGAGCTCAATGCCTAAAGGATTAACAGCTGCTACAGGTATGGACGCATTAACTCACGCCATTGAAGGTTATACAACAAAAGCTGCTTGGGAAATGACAGATATGTTCCACCTAGAAGCTATTCGTTTAATCTCTTCTAACTTAAGAGCTGCTGTTGCTGGAGAAAAATCTGGTCGTGAAGGTATGGCTTTAGGTCAATACATCGCAGGTATGGGATTCAGTAACGTTGGTTTAGGTATCGACCACGCTATGGCTCATACATTAAGTGCTCACTACGACACACCTCATGGTGTAGCTTGTGCATCATTACTTCCTATCTCAATGGAATTCAACCGTGACTACTCTGGTGAAAAATACAGAGAAATCGCTCGTGCAATGGGCGTTGAAGGTGTTGATTCAATGAGCCAAGAAGAATATCGCGACGCTGCAATTAACGCTGTTAAGAAACTATCTAGTGATGTAGGTATTGATCCTAAGAATGATCGTATCAAAGTTGAAGATCTAGAAGTATTAGCTGAAGATGCATTAAAAGATGCTTGCTATCCAGGTAACCCACGTGAAGCTACTAAAGAACAAGTTATCGAAATGTTCCGTCTATTAGTTAAATAATCAAATCATATGAATTGAGCCTCCAATTATGGAGGCTCTTTTTTGTGTTTGGTTAATTTCTATTGTCATCACCTCCTATCATTAACCAAAACATTAAATACGAACCACCTCCTTTGGTACAAACCTAGTTTGCCAACATCTAAGTGATTGTACATGTGCAGCGTTCCACTCTTCTTCCGTCAAGCTTCTACAGAATGAATTATTATGACGTAGCTCCTCTAAAGCTTCCTTAAACGCATCAATATTTTCTTGGCTATAAGCTAGTGTATTTGTATTACCAAAAGAATCTACACTTGCTTTATGTGAAACTTCAAAACATAGTGGTGTAGGAACAGCTTTATTACATTTCTGTTGTATTCTGTACATCTTTAACTCATCTTTATTATTCTTGTCTAGTTTGTCTGCTTTCTTATGAGACCAATATAATCTGTAAATTCTTGTTTCTTCTCTAGTGTATCTTTGATTTAATGTATTCATTTTATTCTCCTTTAGGGTTCTTCCCTTTTGTTTACGTTTATATCTTATGCGTTCACAAGTTTCTTTTTTAGGGGCGTGATTTTTACCTTTTGTACCCTACCAACAATAAACAAGGGAAAATAAAAATGGTGGATTAACTCCACCTACACTTAATCTAAGATAAAAGAAAAAGAGACTAATTAGTCTCCAATCTTTTGTAAATCGTTGTAGCTAATATCAGTTGGTGTTTCACGACCAAATAACATTGTTAATACACTTGCGATTTGTGTTTGATCGTTCATTGAACTGATTGTACCTTCCATACCAGCAAATGGACCAGTAAGAATACGTACAGCATCGCCAATTTGGAAATCAACAGATACTCTCTTATCAGCTTGACCCATACGACGTAGAATTGATTCCATTTCATCTGGTGAAACTGGGAATGGTTTAGCACCACCACCTGATGATCCAATAAATCCTGTAACACCTGGTGTATTACGTACAACATACCATGCTTCATCAGTCATGCACATTTCAACAAATACATATCCTGGGAACATGTTATGCATCTTTTCGATTTGTTTACCGTTTTTGATTTCAATCTCTGGTTCTTCAGCAACAACAATTCTAAATAGAGAATCTTGAATACCCATGCTTTCAACACGTTTTTCTAGATTTTCTTTAACTCTATTTTCATGTCCTGCATATGTATTTACTACATACCAAAGCTTTTCATGTTCATCATCTAATACTGGTTTGTTCTCTGCCATAATTACGCTCCAATTCCTAATGCACGTAAAATTAATGTAACTACAAATTCACATGCAACGAAGAATATTGCAAAGAAAGCAGTAAAAATAACTGTTTCAGCTGTATTTGACCAGATATCTTTAACCTTAGGCCAACGTACACGTTTCGCTTCCTTTTTAATACCACTTAAACTAAATGTCTTATCCATATTGATAGACCTCCTACTTTGTCTCCTTATGTAATGTCTTTTGATTACATTTCGGACAATATTTCATCAGTTCTAATCGCTTAGTACTATTTTTTTTATGACTAGTTGTATAGTTTCTTGATAAACATACACTACATGCAAGTATTGCTTTATCCTCTTTTGCCATAACGAAAAGAACTCCTTCTGAATGCTTTATTACTTTAACATAGCCTTATTACTGAGTCAAACAAAGAATCACTATTTATCGATATTTTATTGCTAAAATAAGTTCAGTTTTGTATTCATGCACCTTTTTATTTTATCTATTATCTCATCTATTGATTCTTCACAACTATTTTTCACCCAAATATAAATAAGAGATGAAATTCCTGAAAAATAAAACATAAATATAATCTCATCATCTTCTTTTGAGACATTTAAATAATCTAAGTAAGGTTCACAAAAACATTGATAAATCAGTTTATCTGTTTCTTCAAGAGGAAATAAATTATGCTTTTCATATATGCATTTTATAAACTCTTTATTTTCTTTTATTTTTTCTAGATGCTTAGGGATAAAATCTTTCGAAATTTCTTTTTGAAAATCTTCAATTGATATTTCAGGTGCTTTATCTTGTAATCTTTTTTTGGTTTCTTCAATATATTGTAGAAATGGTCTGTTTACAATGCTGATTACGTCATTCGTTATTTCTTCAATGTTTGAATAGTGATTATAAAAAGTAGTACGAGATATTTTAGCTGTTTCACATATTTTAGCAATTGTTATTTTTTGTCCATTTTTTGCATTAACCATTTTTACATATGTTTTACAAATTAAATCATTGTATTGATCAAATTTATTCTTCATTCTCACTCCTTCTAACAAAATCATTCCATAAGTTCTATATACGTCATATAGTCTAAATAATCAAGATAAGAAGTAGGAATAAAACCT
>CAVIQY010000083.1:0-9049 GCA_963645035.1 bacterium
GTTTATCATTAAGCATAAGATTCCAAACTTTACGACAGCAACCAAAAGTTTTTATAAATAATTTTACTTGTTTATCATTTGGATAAACTCTATATTTGATAGCTTTATTCATGTGACTCCTTTCTATATATGTTATTTATATTATACCTTTATTAGAATACGTATTATTATATTCATATATAGCAATTCATCCCACCACCTATAGAGGTGGGGGATTTCTTGCTTAGAAAATGTTAAAGAGAGGGAAGCATCATGATTAAAAACAATCAAATTTTAATTGGTAAAGCAGAAGATAAAGAAGTATATATTTATCCAAAAATGTTAAATAGACATGGATTAATTGCTGGAGCTACAGGTACTGGTAAAACAGTTACGTTAAAAGTTATCGCTGAATCATTAAGTGAATTAGGTATACCTACTGTTATATCCGATGTTAAAGGTGATTTAGCAGGAATGATTGAAGCAGGGGATTTATCTTCAATATCAGATAGATTAGATTCTATGGGCATAGATGGTTATGACACCCAAAAATATCCGGTACACTTCTATGATGTATATCAAAAAGAAGGTCATCCAATTCGTGCAACAATACAAAGTATGGGACCTTTACTATTAAGTAGAATTCTTGATTGTACAGATGCTCAACAAGGAATTTTAAATATCATCTTCCGTGTAGCTAGAGACATGGAACTAGATTTAATTGATTTAAAAGATTTACAAGCAATGACTAGCTATGTTGGGGAACATTCTAAAGACTTTACCTTAAAATATGGAAATATCACAAAACAAAGTGTTGGTGCAATTCAACGTAAACTATTAGAACTTGAAGAACAAGGTGGCGATATTTTCTTTGGTATGCCTTCATTAGATATCGAAGATTGGATTACTACTGAAGGTGGTAAAGGTATGATGAATATCATTGAATGTGATACTTTATTCGAACATCCTTTACTTTATGCAACATTCTTAGAATGGATGCTAGAAGAACTATATGCTGAATTACCTGAAGTTGGTGATTTAGATAAACCAAAGATTGTATTCTTCTTTGATGAAGCACATTTACTATTTAGTAATGCACCAAAACAATTGATGGATCAAATCGAAAAGACGGTAAAATTAATTCGTTCTAAAGGTGTAGGTATCTTCTTTATTACGCAAAATCCTGCAGATATACCTGATGCAGTTCTTGCACAATTAAGTACGCGTATTCAACATGCATTACGTGCTTATACACCAAAAGAAATTAAAGCAGCTAAGATGGCTGCAGATAGCTTTAGAATTAATCCTGAATTTGATACAGCAGATAAGATTACAGAACTAAAAACAGGTTATGCATTAGTTTCCGCACTTGGTCTAGATGGTGCGCCAACAATTGTAGAAGAAACTAAGATTCTTCCTCCTAAGTCAACTCTTGGTGCAATTTCTAAAGATAAGATACAACGTGCAATTGAACGAGATTCTATCTATGGAAAATACGAAAAATCATTTGATCCTGAATCAGCTTATGAAGATTTAGATGATATTCGTAAAGATGAAGCTCAAGCATTAGAAGATGAGAAAAAAGCTAAGGAACAACAAAAACTAGAAGCTGCTAAAGCTCGTGAAGAAGCTAGAGCTGCAGCAAAAAAAGCAAATGAAAAAACTTGGGTAGATCGTTTACAACGTAAAGCAACAAATAAAGTTGAAAATGAACTCATGAATATGGGTGTTAGACAAGCTAAGAAATTCTTAAAAGGATTCTTCAAATAAACAAAAAAACAGGGAAACCTGTTTTTTGTTTAGAAAGATAATGTTGCAAAACTAGGAATGAATTTGTAACAACAATATACATAGATTAAAGAAATGAGTAATCGGATAATTACTACAGGTATTCCTTTAGATAGCATAGTTTTAGAGTCCATTCCATATGAAGCAGGTATCGCACGAACACTAATTGGTAATAGAAACTCAGCATTAAAGAATATGCATAAGCCATACCAAAATGGAATTGGATTCAGTTCTAGATGAGTTAATGTTGTAAATAAAATAGGTGTTAATACGGCTGCAGAAACAGTAGAATTTGTTAATTCAGATAGTAATATCGCAAATAAAGCGAAGAAAATCATCAGTTGCAATGGACTATGTAAATGTAAGATACATATTAAATTAGCAATGCCATTCACCGCACCTGATTCATTTATGATTGTTCCTAAAGCAATACCACCACCAAATAGTAACATCATGCCCCATAAAGTATTTTCTTCAGCTAATGACCAATGAATAAATGGCTTATGATCCTTTTTGGTTAATACAAATAATAAGAATCCACATATCAAGAAAATATAAGCAGGTTCTAATGTTGGTAGAATATGTGCATATAGTGGTCTACAAAAAGAAAGTACAATAGCTGTCACAAATAATATTCCACAAATGATTTCATCACGAGAGATTGGATTTTGTTTTTGAATTAGTTCCTTAAAGTATTCTTTTGAACCATGTATTGGTTCATAACTAGATGCATAATGTAATAAGATGAAAAGAATACATATTGTACAAATAATCAAGTATGGAACAAGACGAACAATCCAATCGATATACATAAATTCTTTGCCTACATAATTTTGTAAATAGGAGATAGCAGTAATATTCATTGCACCACCAATAGGAGATCCTACACCACCTAATCCTGCTCCCCAACCAATAGCAATTAAGATTAGTGTTGCTTGTTTGCATTTCTTTATATCTCTATAACCTGCTTCTTCAAGCATTTTTACAGCAATAGGACAATATAAGGCACATACAGCAACATTAGGCATAAATGAAGATAAAATGATTGATGCGATAAACCATACTGTAATTTGTGAAGTCATTGATGGACCAATTAAATATAGTGCTTTTAAGGCAATACGCTTATCTAATCCGGTTGTACTCCAACCTAGTGATAATAATCCTGCACCAAATATGAGTATTAAAGATGAGGAAGAATATTGTGAAATAACATCATTCATTGGAACAATATTAAATAAAGCATTGATGATTACAGGTAAAATGGCAGTAACTGTCATATGTACTGGACTAGTAACCCACCAAAGAATCATCCATAAAAGTAGACCAGTAGCTTCACTTCCTTGAAGTCCTAAATATGGCTTTAGAAGAAAAGATGTACCGATAAATAGAATTGGTCCTAATGCAATATAGAGTTTTTTAGAAATATTCATTGTCTTCACCTTATATAAAAAGATAAGAAAATTAATTTGCTATAATAAGCGTGTAGGTAAGATATGGAAATTAATTTTCAGGTTATTGAATTAGTATTAGCTGTTCAAAAATACAGCAGTTTATCAAAAGTAGCTCAAGCAATGTGTATTAGTGAGCCTGCTTTATCGAAACAAGTAAAGCGTTTTGAAAATGATTTAGGTTATCCGTTACTTGTTAGAAAAAGTAATGGGTGTGAGTTAACTAAAGTAGGTACATTAATCGCTGAAAAAGGTATTGAACTATTAAAACAGAGAGATAGTTTACTAAGTGATATTGCAGAAGTAGGAAATCTTGAATCAACCCAACAGAAGGTATTACGTTTTGGTATAGCGAACTGCTACGCTGAAGCTTTACTCAATAAGTTTCTTTCGAAATATGTTAGTAAATATCCTAATGTAAAAGTAGAACTAGTAATCAATACAACAGATACTTTAGAAACAATGTGTATCAATAATGAATTAGATATCATTCTTACTCAAAAAGAATATTGTGATTCACGCTTAAATTGTGTTGATCTATGTAAAGAAGAAACCGTTGTGTATTTACCTAAAAAATACAATACAAATCCTGAATTAAAAGAATATTTTGAAAAAGGAGAGATACCATTAAAAGTACTAGAACCATTTCCTATGGCCGAAGGGCAAGGACATGCAAGATTTCAATCCTTTACAAATCAATATTATTTAGAAGCAAATTTCAAACCAAATATCATCTTTCAAAGTGACAGTTGGCCAACGATTATTTCTTTAATCAAGAACAAAATGTGTTATAGTGTGATGCCAGATATTTTCGATGTGAGTGATGATGTCGTAAAGTTGCATATACAAAGTAAATATCCTACAAGTAGAACATTAGCGTTAGCTTATAAACCTAGAACAAAATTAACAGAAGAATGGACTAGATTTATTTCTACTGTAAAAGCAAATATTTAAGTTAACCGATACTGCTAAATAAACAGTATCGGTTAATGTTATTTCGTACGTTTAATTTGTGGGATGACTACACCAAGTTGTTTAGCCATAGCATCAGCGATGATTTGATGATCTTCATAATGAGCCATACCAGAAATAACAACATAGGCATGTGGTCTACCACCATTTTTATTGAAAACAGGGATACAACCACCACATAAATATTGATTCCATGGTGTCCATTCAGGACTAAGTTCATGATTTTTAGCTAGGACTAAAGCTCTTAAAGAACTCATACGAATAAATCTTGCATTAATGTATTTGTTATTCATCCACCAATCTGCATCTTTTACAGAACCAGTCATGCGATAAGAAAATATATCACTATCTTCTTCAATAATTCTTATGGCGACAGCACCACGATAAGTTTCGCGTGTAATCTTCTCGATAAGTAAACCTAGTTCTAAAGCGTCTTCATGACTAAAAGATTCATATTGTAAAAGTTCTTCTTGTTTAGCACAGATATCAGCCCATTCATTTTCTGTATAGATACAATTCATTTCCATAGATTTAACGAGTTACATTGCTTTGTGATATAAAGCAATAATATCCTTTTCACTTGTGGCACGAGGATTAGCTTTGACATTTGCACTCTTCATCGCATCTTTTGCCATGGCTTCAATTTTATCTTCTGTTACACCAACTTCAGATAATGAACTAGGAATACCTAAATCTTTATTTAGTTTTCTGATTTCATCAATTAACATTTGAGGTTTGAAGTTAGTAGCAGGAAGTTTATCTTCACGGATATAGTTATAGATTTTTTCATATCTACCATGATCTGCTAAAGCGTTATATTCCACAATTGTTGGTAATAATACAGCATTAGCTACACCATGAGCGACACCAAAGAAAGCAGATACAGGGTGACTCATGGCATGAACATTACCAAGTTTTGCCCAAGCAAATGCCATACCTGCAAAAGTACTACCAAGCATCATAGAACAAGCAGCTTCTTCATCATTTCTATTTGCGACAAATCTTCTTAAATTGCCACCAATTAATTCCATAGCTTTTTCAGCCATCGCATCTGTAAATGGTGTAGCAAAATTAGAAACATAAGCTTCTTCGGCATGGATAAATGCGTCTACTCCACAAGATGCGGCAACAGAAGCAGGAGCAGTCATGATTAATGTTGGATCTAAAATGGCATATTTTGGTAAGATTTCATAACTGATTACAGAGAATTTATAATTTCTAGAAGCGTCAGTTATAACAGAAGAAGCAGTCACTTCTGATCCTGTTCCTGCAGTTGTAGGTATCGCAATAATAGGAACAATAGGACCTGGAACTTTATATAGTCCTTCATAATCTGTGATTTGACCACCAAATTTAACAAGTACACCACAAGATTTCGCAACATCCATTGGAGAACCACCACCTAAGGCGACAATACTTGTAGCGTTAGAGCTCTTATATAGTTCGGCTGCAGCGTTAACACATTCAATTGTAGGATTAGGCACAACATCAAGATATGCTGTACACTTAATTCCTGCTGATTCAATGATGCCCTTAACTTTATCTACTACACCTAATTTTTCTAGTCCATGATCTGATACAAGTAATACACTACTAGAAGCGTTTTCTTTTAATATTTCAGGTAATTTATTTAGACTACCTAATCCAAATTGGATACTTTGAGGTACCTTAAAATTAAAATCCTTCATTGATATAATCCTCTTTTCTTTATAAAACAGACATTAAACTTGTGATAAACATATTTGCGCCAACGAATAATAGAACGCAATATACAATACGTAAGAAAGTATTTTTATCAATTTTCTTTAAGAAATAAACACCAAGAACAAAACCTACACAAGCCATAGGTAATCCTACTGCTAAAGCACCAGCTAATTTAGGTGTCCAAGCACCATTACGTAATTGGTTAAATGCATTGATAATATTTAGGATTAACCAAACCCAAGTCATTGTGTTACGGAATTTTTCTTTGTCCTTTACTGCATAAATTGTATAAACAGTAATTAATGGCCCACCGATATTGAAAGCTCCATGAACAACACCACCTAACGCTAAACAAATATATCTAAATGCTTTTTTCGCTGTTGTGTCTTCTTCATCTTCTTTTACTTCTTTTTTGAGAATTAGAGGAACAACAATAGATTTGTAAATGTTCATTAAGGCAATCCCTGTAACTAAAGCACCGATAATAATCTTTGCTGTAGAAGGCTTCATGCTATAGAAGAGCTTAGAACCAATAAATAAACCAGGAACACAGAATAAAACAATTTTGCCTAAATCTGCCCAAGCAACTGCTTTTCTTTCTTTCAAACATAAAACAATAAATAATGGGATGGTAATCATTGTTCCAAAAGGAACACCTGTCTCTGTACCAAGTATGCCATTTGTGACTGCAGCAGCGATAACTGTTGAACCAAAACCTGTACATCCTTGGATAAAGAAGCTAACAAAGTTCATTAAACCTACCCAAATAAAGTTAAAATCAAATACCATATTTATCTCCTTTTGTTAGTCACAATTGATGAATTAATCGGCCGTTATCTAATTCATACTTGTTAATTAACTAACAAAGTCATCTTAACAGCAGGGATTTAACTTGTGAAGTTCTTATCAAGCATACCTGTTATAACTAAAAGTTATCACGATTAAAGATATTAAATTTCATGCATTTAGACTATAATTAAAAACTGTTTAAGGGGAGATTTTGATATGACAAAAAGTATGACGGAGGGGAGTCCTTTAAAGCTAATCATAGCGTTTAGTATTCCATTATTATTAGGTAATTTATTTCAACAATTTTATAACGTTGTAGATACAGCTATTGTTGGACAAACTCTTGGCTCAGTTGCTTTAGCTGGAGTTGGTGCTTCAAGTAGTGTGCAATTCTTAGTTATTGGATTTTGCACAGGAATTTGCCAAGGATTTAGTATTCCAGTTGCCCAAAGATTTGGCGCTGGAGAAAAATCAGAAATGCGTAAATATGTATACAATGGTGGAATATTAGTAGCGATATTTGCGGCAGTCATTACGATTGCAGTAGTGATCTTATGCCCACAAATCTTACACTTATTACAAGTAAATGAAGAAATATATGATTATGCTTATTCTTATCTAGTCATTATTTTTGCGGGTATCCCTTTCACATTACTTTATAACTATTTAGCAGCGTTACTACGTGCTATTGGAGATAGTAAGACACCATTCTTTTTCTTAGCATTCTCTGCAATCTTAAATATTGGCTTAGATTTCTTCTGTATCTTAGCTTTACATTGGGGATGCGCAGGTGCTGCGATTGCGACAATATTCTCACAAGCAATTAGTGGTTTATTATGCTTGATTCTCATTATTAAGAAAGTAGAAATCTTACATATTGATAAAGAAGATCGAGTATTTTCACAAGAAAAATCTAATCGTTTACTAACAATGGGTGTACCAATGGGGTTACAATTCTCTATTACCGCAATTGGTTCAATGACAATGCAATCAGCGAATAACTCTTTAGGAACAGTATATGTTTCAGGATTTACAGCAGGATTAAAGATAAAACAATTAATGATGTGTCCATTTGACGCTTTTGGTGCTACAGCATCCACATTCTTGTCACAAAACTATGGTGCTGAAAAAGTAGATCGTATTCATTCGGGATTAAGAATAAGTTTAATTATCGCCGTAATCTATGGTGTTCTTGCAGGACTTGTCATGATTTTCTTGGGTAGAACAATGAGTATGATGTTTGTTAGTGCATCTGAAGCAAGTGTATTAGACGCTTCTGCGAAATACTTGAGAAGAATGGGTTATTTCTTCCCTGTTGTAGCGATAGTCATTGTCGCAAGAATGTCGATTCAAGGTTTAGGATATTCTGGTAGAGCTGTTGTAGGTGGCGTACTAGAAATGTTTGCTAGATGTATTGTCGCATTAGTATTTGTGCCTATATTTAAATTTGACGCAATTACTTGGGCAGATCAAAGTGCTTGGGTTGTTGCAGGATTATATCTATTACCAATGTGTGTTGTAATCCTAAAACACGTAGAAAGACAAATAGAAAATGATAAAGCTTTAAGAAAAGCTTAACAAAATACAGGTTATTTTCTTGGGTGAAGATAACTTGTTTTTTTTATGATGGAAAAGATGATATATTTTTGACATGGAAAGCATAACGGGAAGAGATAGAGAATGTAAACGATTAGAAAAGTGTATGAAAGCCAAAACAGCACAATTTATTGTTGTTTATGGAAGATTACGAGTTGGGAAAACATATTTGATTAATCACTTTTTTGATAGCAAATTTGATTTTGAAATTACTGGTGCATATGGTCAATCTAAAACTATCCAACTACGTAATTTTAATGATTAAATTACACGTAGAACAAAGAAAGAAAAACCAGTACCAAAAGATTGGATTGAAGCGTTTAATTATCTTAGAGAATATATAGATGGTTTATCTAAAACTCAAAAACATGTATTTTTCATTGATGAAATGCCTTGGCTAGATACACATAAATCAGGTTTCTTAGCTGCGTTTGAATATTTTTGGAATGACTATGGATCTAGTAAGAATAATCTTGTGTTTATTGTTTGTGGTTCGGCTACATCTTGGATGGTAGAAAATATTGCAAATAATAAAGGTGGGTTGTTTAATAGGCAAACATGCAGAATTTATCTTGAACCATTCACATTAGGGCAAACAAAAGAATATTTATTAGCTCAAGGAATATCTTGGTCAGAATATGATATAGCAGAATGTTATATGATTATGGGTGGGATACCGTATTACTTAAGTTTATTAGATCCAGACTTATCTTATGTTCAAAATATAGATAATTTGTTCTTTAGAAAGAAAGTAGAGCTATGGGATGAATTTG
>CAVIQY010000084.1:0-4722 GCA_963645035.1 bacterium
AAATTATGAAATTTTACAAAAAGTATTTACAGCCACAAACGAAAGTCATTGTGATAGGACTAGTTACGAAAGCGATTGGTGCTTTATTAGAACTTGTTCTACCATTTTTAACATCGAATATTATTGATGTAGTGATTCCTACAGGAGAAGTAAATCGCATTGTATGGAATTGTTTCTTGATGGTGTTATGTGCAATTGGGGCATGGCGTTTAAATATATTTGCAAATCGTAATGCGTCACTTGTCGCAAGAAATGCTACAGAACATATTCGTCATGATTTATTTGAGCATATCTTATCTTTATCTAGTCGTAAAACAGATGAGTTTACGATTCCTTCCTTAGAATCAAGAATGACATCGGATACATATAATGTGCATCGTATGTTAAGTATGATTCAAAGAATAGGTATACGTGGTCCAATTATCATGATAGGTGGTTTATTCTTTACCTTTAGTATGGAACCAGTTTTATCCTTAGTGATTTTAGCAACATTTCCATTTATTGGGTTCTTAGTCTATTTCCGTGCCACAAAAGGATTACCACTCTTTAAACATATTCAAAAAGTAAGTGATGAAATGGTCACTGTCGTTAGAGAAAATGCGCAAGGAATTCGTGTCATTAAATCTTTATCAAAAAGTGAATATGAACAAAATCGTTTTCATCAAGTCAATACACAATTAGAAAAAGAAACAGTATCTGCGAATCGTAAGATGGCTATTGTAAATCCTGGAATTAACTTCTTTTTAAATGTTGGTTTATTTGGGGTGATATTACTAGGAGCGTATCGCGTTTCATTAGGTGTATCGACTACAGGTAAAATCATTGCGTTTATGTCTTATTTTACAATTATGTCCCGGGCAATGATGATGATTGGTCGTATCTTTATTATGACTAGTGTTGGTTTAGCTAGTGGGCAAAGAATTGAAGAAGTTTTAGAAACAGAGACAGAAAAAGATATACAAATCGGTGGATATAAAAATAGTACAAAACATCATGCGATTGAATTTGATGATGTGACATTTTCTTATTTGAATGTAAAAAATAATCTAGAACATATTTCATTCTATCTAGATGAAGGAGAAAGTTTAGGGATTATTGGCTCAATTGGTGCTGGTAAAACAACAATATTATCTTTGTTACTAAGATTCTATGAGACTACTTCGGGATCAATTTATTTAAATGATATCAATATCCGTAATCTAGAATTTAATGAACTAAGAGAAGAGTTTGGTGTCGTATCACAAAATGATACGGTTTTTAGAGAATCAATTAGAGAGAATATTTTATTTGATCGTGATATATCCAAAGAAGAATTAGATAAAGCAATTTATACAGCACAAGCAAAAGAATTTATTGATCAATTCGATGATGGCTTAGACCATGAGTTAACAAGTAAAGGAACGAATTTATCTGGTGGTCAGAAACAAAGAGTTCTTTTATCACGGGCACTAGCTAGTCCAACAAAGTTCTTATTACTAGATGATTCTAGTAGTGCATTAGATTATAAGACAGACGCGTTACTTAGAAAATCAATAGAAGAAAATTATCCAAATCGAACAAAGATTATCGTTGCACAACGTGTATCTTCTGTAAAAAATTGTGACAAGATTATTATCTTAGATAAAGGGAAGATTAGTGCTATTGGTACGCATGAGGAACTATTAGAAAATAGTCCATTATATGCAAGCATCTATGCTTCACAAATGGGAGGAGCGTTGTATGACTAAAAAAGATAAGAAAAGTACAATCATTAGACTTCTTCGTTATTTGTTAGAAGCGAAATGGATATTCTTATTTGCTTTAATCTTAACTGTTGTAAGTAACTATTTAGCACTATATATTCCTTATTATTCAGGTAAAGCAATTGATGCGATAGGACTAGAAAATAATGTGGATTTTGATGCGGTACTAATAAACGCTAAGTATATGCTTATTTGTATTGTATTAAGTGCATGTAGTTCTTATTTTACAGAAGTATTACTAGTAAAGATGTCTGCGAAAATTACGAAAAAGATGCGTAAAGAAGTATTTGAACACTTACAGAAATTACCTGTAAGTTTCTTTGATCAAAATGCGACAGGAGATATTATTTCTCGTATTTCTTATGATATCGATACGATTAATACATCATTAAGTAGTGATTTAATTACGATATTAACCACAATGATTACAGTTGTTGGATCACTTATCATGATGATACAAATTTCTAAAACATTATGCTTAATCTTTGTGGTAACGACTCCAATTATTGTGTTTATTACGAGACACCGTTCAAAGAAAGTTAGACCACTATTTTCTAGAAGATCCTATTTATTAGGTAAACTAAATGGTTTTGTGGAAGAAATGCTATCAGGGCATAAAACCATTAAGGCATATGGTAAAGAAAGTAAGATTGTAGAAAAGTTTGATCAAAATAATATTGAAGCAGTAGATGCATATTATAAAGCAGAATATGAAGGTAGTATTGTTGGACCTACTGTAGCATTAGTCAATAACTTATCTTTATCCTTTGTGTCAGGATTAGGTGCGTTTTTATTCCTATGTCATCAAATTACAATAGGGAATATTTCTTCTTTTATCATGTATTCTAGAAAGTTCTCTGGGCCAATTAGTGAGTTAGCAAATATTATGGCAGAGTTACAATCTGCTTTATCCGCTAGTGAAAGAGTATTTGCTTTGTTAGATACACCAGTAGAAAAGAAAGATGGCGAAGATGCGATTGTATTAGATAACGTAGAAGGAAGAGTAGATTTTAATCATGTACATTTTTCTTATGTACCAAATAAAGAAATTATCCATGACTTATCCTTACATATTGAACCAGGTATGTTAGTCGCTATTGTTGGACCAACAGGTGCTGGTAAAACAACAATTATGAATCTACTTATGCGTTTTTATGATCCTACTTCTGGTGTCATTCAATTAGATGAAAAAGATATCACAAAATGTACTAGAGCATCACTTCAGAAACAATACTCTATGGTTTTACAAGACACATGGTTATTTGATGGTACTGTATATGAAAATGTCGCATATGGTAGAGAAGGGGCAACTAGAGAAGAAGTCATTGAAGCGTGTAAGGCAGCACAAATTCATGACTTTATAGAAACATTAAAAGATGGCTATGATACAAGAATTCAAGAGAATGGGGTAAATATCTCTAAAGGACAAAAACAATTATTAACGATTGCTAGAGCTATGGTATCTGATACAAAGATGTTAATCTTAGATGAAGCTACTTCAAATGTAGATTCGTATACAGAACAAAAGATACAAAGTGCTATTTTAGAACTATGTAAAAATAAAACAGCGTTTGTCATTGCCCATCGATTATCGACAATAGAAAACGCTGATATGATTTTAGTATTAAATCATGGAAAGATTATTGAACATGGAACGCACAGCGAATTATTAAATCAAAAAGGATTCTATGCGTCATTATTCAATGCACAATGGGAAAACTAGTTCTTTCCCATTTTTTTGAGTTCTTTACGTATCTTACGGAACTTACTAGGAACATCTTTTTCATCCATGTTCTTAGGAACATCCGTAGTACCAGCTTCTTTCGCTGTTTCATAGAACCAACATTTATATTCTAATGTTTTTAATGTTTGATTCATTTCTGCAATTTGTTCTTCTAGTACTTCTTTTTGATGTTTGAACATTTCATATCTTGCGTCAATTGTACTATTACCTTGTAATGTTAATTCAATATAACGACGAATATCCGTAATCGACATTCCTGATTTTTTCATGCATGTGATAATTTGTAGCCACTCAAAATCAGATTCATGGAATACTCTAATTCCACCACTAGTACGTTCTACAAAAGGTAATAAACCTTCTTTATCATAGTAACGAAGTGTAGAAGCAGGAACATCTAATAATTTAGCCATTTCACCAACTGTATAAGACATAAAAAACCTCCAAATTGATATTGACTTAAAGTTAACTTTAAGTTGTAAGGTAAATATAGATTTAAAAGAGTTGCTTGTCAACTAGGAGGATATATGAAGTATTTAGATCAAAAAGAATTTGAAAAAGTAAATATGTTTAAAACTGGAACAGCAAACGTAGCTTATGCAAAGTATTTTATTGGTGATTCTTTTCTTAACCCATTAACAAGTTCAAATGATGGATTATCTGTATCAAATGTAACATTTGAACCAGGATGCCGTAACAATTGGCATATTCATCATGCGACTAGTGGTGGAGGACAATTACTACTTTGTACAGCAGGAGAAGGTTGGTACCAAGAAGAAGGAAAAGAAGCACTTAGCTTAGAAGAAGGTAGTGTTGTCATGATACCAGCAAATGTAAAACATTGGCATGGTGCGAAAGCAGATAGTTGGTTTTCTCATATTGCGATTAGTGTACCAGGGAAAGATACCTCTACTGAATGGTGTGAAGAAGTTAGTGATGAAGAATATTCAAAGTTATAAGGAGAAAAGTTATGGCAGTAAAACAAACAGCAGGTAGAGATAGCTTAGGAGAATTCGCACCTAAGTTTGCAGAATTAAATGATGATGTATTATTTGGTGAAGTATGGAGTAGAGAAGAAGAATTATCGTTAAGAGATCGTTCTTTAATTACAGTTGTTAGTTTAATGTCACAAGGACTAACAGATGAATCTTTTAAGCATCATCTAATTAACGCGAAAAAGAATGGTATTACCAAAAATGAAATTGCAGAGATTATTACTCATGCGGCATTCTATGCTGG
>CAVIQY010000084.1:4992-8922 GCA_963645035.1 bacterium
TTATTTGTGACTTCTAAAGTAGCTGCTGAACAAAAAACATACAGAGAAGCCAAAGCTGGTATTGATGAAACATTATCTAAGATGGGCTTAGATTATCTAGATATGATGATTATTCATTCACCTCAACCTTGGATTGAAGTAAATCAAAGTGATAATCGTTATATCGAAGGAAATAGAGAAGCCTATAGAGCATTAGAAGACGCATATAAAGAAGGGAAGTTACGAGCAATAGGTGTTTCTAATTTCTTAGTACAAGATTTAGAAAGCTTAATGGAAGGTACTTCAATTAAACCTATGGTAAATCAAATCCTATGTCATATAAGTAATACACCTTTAGAATTAATAGACTATTGTAAGAGTAAAGATATTCTAGTAGAAGCATATTCTCCTATCGCTCATGGAAAAATCTTAAATGAGCCGGAAATTAAAGCCATAGCAGATAAATACCATGTTTCAGTAGCTGAACTATGTATTCGCTATACTTTACAACTTGGTGCAGTATCTCTTCCTAAAACAGTTAACAAAGAGCATATGAAAAGTAATGCGAATGTAGACTTTGAGATTAGTGAAGAAGATTTAGAAGAACTAAAGCATTTCAAACAGATAGAAAGTTATGGTGATAGTAGTTATTTTCCTGTATATGGTGGAAAACTATAACTAAAAAAAGTAGTAATTTGAACATGAAGTAAACCTAAATGATAAAGTTTAACGGGTTACTTCATGTTTTTATGTGACTTAGAAGCAATAATCAATGAAATTAACTGATAAAAATTTATTTTTATAGTAAGATACCTAAATTTACATGGTACAATATGTAGTGATTTAAGTAATATTTGCTTAGAAAATAGGAATTTTATTCTATAAAAGGGAGGTGCAAATTATGAATAAGACATTTAAACGATTATATAGTTTAGTTTTAGCCCTAGTAGTAGGTTTAGCTATTCTACCTGTAACTGCGTTAGCTGATGGTGAAAATTATAACATCTATGGTGGGGATTCTATTGTTGGTGATTCGACCAACAATCTAATGAATGCAACTTATAGCACTGCAACAGGAGAATTAACTTTTACTGCTCCAAGTAGTTCATCAGTCAAAGTTTCGTATTATGAGTCATCCGAATCAAGCCCAATCAGTTTTGCCAAAAATATGAATCATTTTGTCTGTACTGCGTTTGTTGGTGATGCGGATAAAAAAACTACGTATGATTCGTATACATTTGATGTTGGTGAAGCTGATACAGGTGGTCAAGAAACATTCACATACGCTTCTAGAAATGTAAAGGATGCTAAAGTTTATGTCAAAAAGTTAGCTGATGATAGATATAATGGATATAAAGAAAAAGCTAATGGTTTATATCTTTGGTTATATTTTAAGGCGGCAAGTGCTGGAGGTGTAATAAATGAAAATGAAAAAACTCCAGGCTTTTCCGTTAGAGTTGGATTAATTGGTGAAATCTTAAATACTTCTAGAGATTCAAGAACAGTTACAGTGAATTATCCTACTGAATCTGTAGAATTAGCTCAAGGTTCTGGTGCTGCTACACAAACATTATATGATTCAACAGAATTCTCTAATATTGTACTTAATGCAAAAACAGGTTATACATTCGATGAGGCAACATATTCAAATATTAATAATATTCCTTTAGGAAATTCATATTTAAAGGTTAATTTATCTGAGGATAAGAAAACTTTAACAATTTATAAAGAAGAATCAACACTATCAAGAGATATTAAAGATGTTACTATTTCAGCAGATAAATTTGTGATGAATAGTACAAATGTTAATATTGGTCTAGTTGAAGGAAAATATAAACTTGTTGAATCAGAAGAATATGGAAGCAACGTTCAAGATGTTAATACATCTGATTTTAAAACAATTAAGTTAGAAACAGAAATTGGATATGTATTTACAGATAATACAACGAAAGCTCTTAATGATGATCTAAAATCAAAGAACTTAGTTGCTCAAATAACGGGTGATACAGGACAAAATAATACATATTTATATATTTCTCAAACT
The DNA here is from genome assembly GCA_963645035.1 of bacterium. Taxonomy (GTDB): domain Bacteria; phylum Bacillota_I; class Bacilli_A; order Erysipelotrichales; family Erysipelotrichaceae; genus Bulleidia. The sequence goes on from CAVIQY010000084.1 coordinate 7,016, forward strand.
AGAATGTCTGATCTTGTTTTACCAATAACTGTATCAGGTTCAACAATAAGTGATACTTTAGTAAGCGATTATGTTCTTTATCAAGGAACATCTACTGTAGGTGAAACAGTTGAGAGCGGTAAGAATAAAATGAATGCTCAATATGACAGTAAAACAGGAATATTAACATTTAAGTGTGATCTTACAGGTGGAATTGAAAGTATTGGTACTGATGGTACTAGAAATGTATATAGCTATTTAACAACAGATACAACAAAACAATTTGTTAGATTTAATGTTAATGTAGATGTAGTTAGTGCAGATGGTTCTAAAACAACTAACATTAAAAACTTCAATCTTGGTGGTGGAGAAAAAGCAGATAAAGATTATGCTTCTGAAAACACTATAAACCCAGAAATTTATCTAAAAAAATTATTGCTAGAGCAAACTGGACTATCTGATACTGATACAGTAAAGCTTACAATATACGCTTATAATAGTCGTGAACAAATTGGTGATGCATATAAATTCACAATTGATACTGGAACTGTTGAGTCTATTCTTGCAAAAGCAACAGTTACAGTAGAACTTCCAAAAGGTTTAAAAAAAGCAGAAAAATCTGGAGATCTTACTCAAACAGTAAGTATGGGTTCGGAATTTAAGGACATCATTCTTGAAATTGAATCAGGATATGCATTTACAGACGATTCAATTGAAAAAGTAACTGCTGCATTAAATGATACAAATTTGTACCCAGTTATTGATAGTAGGAAAACTTTGACAATAATGGCTCAATATGGCAATGTAAATGTTAAAAATGCTACTGTTAAAGCAGATGATTTCGCATTAACACAAACATATGTTATGTATAACGATGCGTTCTCAGTAGTAGGCAAAACTGGTGACGAAAACAAAATGAATGCTAAATATGATCGCTCTTCTGGAAAATTAACATTCGATTGTGCTCGTACTGGTGTATTAGAATACTATGATCAAAATGGAAAGAGATCTGATTATAATGGATTCAGTAGATTCTATGTAACAGTATATGAATCTGATGAAACCGGAGAAATCGAAGGACATGGAACAAAGCTTAAAGAGTTTAATTTAGGTACTGCGTCTGGTGCAAAAGCAGATCCTGACTACGCTTCTGCTTCAACAATTAATCCATATATCAATTTAAAGAAATTCATCCAAGAAAATGGTAAAAACTTAAAGTCTACAGATGTGATTTGGGTTAAAGTAAGAGCATGTAATGAAGAATTTATTGGTGGTGGAAATGTATTCTTTAAGATTAAAGTAGGTAAAGTTGAAGATATATTAGATGAAGTAGTACCAACACCAACACCTACTCCTACTGCTTCTCCTACAGCTGAACCAACAGTAAGCCCAACAGTTGAACCAACGGTAGCTCCTACTGCTTCACCTACAGTAAGTCCATCGGTTGAACCTACTACTTCTCCTACTGTAGCTCCAACAGCTACTCCAACAGCTACTGCAGAAACAAAGAAGAGTACAACAAAGAAGAGTAGTGGATGGGATGATGGAAGTCCATTTACAACAGATAAGTGTGGAAATGTATTCGATAGATGGGGTAACAAGATTTATGAAGCTAAAGGATGTAATGTTGGCGGATATAATCTAGTTAGAACTTCTGTAGAAGACTAAAACAAAATAAATATTCAGGATAAGGACTTCTCTTAACGAGGAGTTCTTTTCTTATGCGTAAAAGAATGCATAAAAAAAGGAATTGACTTGTTGTATCAACTCCTATGTATGATGTTTATGCGTTAGATTCTTTTTCTAGAGTAATCGAATCATTATTTTTGGTGATGTGATAAAAGCCTGCTGTACCATCCACATGGAAATGCTTATTTAACATATTTTCTTCTTGTTGATCTGGTTCAACGACAACTAGATAATCGTAA
>CAVIQY010000085.1:0-8811 GCA_963645035.1 bacterium
TCGTATTAGATGGTAAAAATGTACCATCGGACAAATAAATGATTGACCCATTTTCTATCGTTATATTTTTCGCAAGAGTATATTTTTGAACAAATAAGAATAAATACTTTTCTTCATTTCTTTGCATGGTAAATAGGTTGTCTATTTCTCTTTCAGAACATGCAATATATCTAAATGAACATGAAGAATTAAAAATATGTGGAATATTTAAATATTCTAAATGTTCTTTTAACCAACACTCATCACAAATTAGTCCAATCGCATACTTTTCTTTACTATAAAAAGAGGTAATTTGTAATAACATACGATTAAAAAATTGAATATAGTCCACTTGATTACAATAAGTTACTCTTGGATATTTTTTTAAAGAAAAGGTCACAATGATATCATCAATATCTTTTTCTTCATTTTGTGTCGCTAAGATCATTTCCTGTATGACATCGTTCTTTTTTAAGTTAAATTTCTTTTCATAAGATACTTGTAACGGTTCTTTTCCTATACCTAATCGAAATTGTAAATAATCATCATATTTATCCGTACGTTGAAATAGTTCTTCTTCATTTTGAAATAAATATAATTCCTTTAAATCTGGGAAAGAGATTAAATATTCTTGTCGTAATTGATCTTTAAAAGATTCAATATCCTCTTTTATCGAATTTAAATAAATCTCATATTCTTTCTTACGTTTTAGATGAAAATTTTTATCTTTTCTTTTATCAAATAAACGTTGAAATGGATTCCAAAATAAAGAACTGAATAACATAATACACGGCAATAAAACCATAGGTAATAATTCATACAGTTCTCTACCATTTAAATATCCATTATATAAAGAGAGTAAACCACTTAGTAAAGAAGCAGAAGACATGGTTAAAGCTGGGCCCATTGAAAACACTAATGGATTATATTCTTTTGTACGATTTTGTAATGGCTCATCTAAATAAATCGTTAATGACGGATGAATTTTAATATTTCGATAATGATAATAAATATCCCCTTTTTTTAGTACTTCTAAAGGATAATCATATGCATCTGGTATATATTTAGCGTAGTCTTGATAGATATTTTCACATGCATTAATCATTAAAAATTCAGGATGATAAATTATTTTTAAATTAATGATTTGAATCATGTCTCCTGGTTTAAGAACTGCTTCAACAGTTGGTTGCCCATTTACGCTAGCAATGCACCTATTTTTTGTGTCAATTAGTTTACCCTCTTCTAAATCAAATAGAAATTCAGAAGGAAATATACTAGCGTCTTGAATATATAAATCATCATCAATTAGTGATCCAATCACGATTCTTTTTTTCTCAATCTTATATTTAATATACTGTTCAAAGAATTCATCATATTGAGAAAAATAAATATATACCATTTCCTCATTCTTATTATTTTGTATACAGACAAAAGAACCATGTTTTATACTATCTTTTTTGATATATTTCCAAGTATGAGTTAAACGTAAATCATAACGATTATCGTGATAAATGATTTGCATGTTCGTGTCAAACAAATTAAATGATACATTTGTTTGATCAAAGAAAATAGTATATGTCTTTTGTCTTGTTACTACATAAGCTAACATACTAATTTCCTTTGCTTACTAAAACACTACAATAAACAGAATATTTACCATCTCTTGTTTCTATGGAAATACGAGCACTACCTTCTTTATATGCAATGATTTTTCCTGATTCATCTACATCCGCAACACTTTCATTACTTGAAGAAAATACAATATCTTCTAATTCATATCCTTTTGGTAATGCTTTAATTGTTATTGATTTACTATTTCCCTCTGTTAGTGAAATCGCATAAGTTTGAATTCGAATTTGACTAGATTCTATAGGATTACTACTTGTACTTGAAGCATACTTTCGACTACTTTTCGTACACTTTTTTACAAACTGTCCGTTTTCAACATGTGTTTCCGGTAAAGAAAGAAATGGACCACTTAATATCTTTACTTTCTTATAAAATCCTAAACTACCTAATAATGTTGAAGAAGTATTAAATGTTGCGTTTAGTACCCATTCATTTCTTAAATCGCCACACACTAAAATGTTAGGATTAAAAAATGATGCGTCTTCAACAATATCTAAAGGAACATCTACTTCTGTACTTGATAAATTTCCTTCATCGTCATAGACGTGCACGGTACTTTTCATCGTCGCTTCTACGCCAGCTTCTACTGCAGCATTCGCAAGTTTTAAATTCACTAAATTTAGACCAAATAATAGTTTGGCAGTAGATCCAATAGATGCTTTGATTAACGCCTCAGCATCTTCTGTTGTATTTTGAATCACTCTTAAATGTCCATTTTTCACTTCCATTCCTAATGCATTACTTTGTGAGAATGTGATTTCTGCTTTACCACTTGCATATAAATGTAATCTTAGCTCTATTGTTATTTTTATACTTGGATTAGACGCAAGAGGAATTTTCAATTTTGCAATAGGAATCTCTATATCCGTAACGTTTCTTTTTTCTTGAAAGAATTTCTTACAAGATTCAATAAAATCATTACGATTTAGATTTTTGAAATTCCCATATATCGTTTCAGATTTTTCTTTTGTAAAACCCGTTTTTTCTGATGTATCAAAATCCACACGAAAGTAAGCATAATCAATTTTCCCATCTTTCATTTCACATTTATAAGTTGGTTTCACTTTATTTAATGTGAAATTTGCATATGCTTTCGCCCCATTCGAATCTTCTTCATACATTTCAGCGTAAATACCACTAGCTGTTAAACGCCACTTCACTTTAAAACTCCCATAAGTAAATGTCTTTTGTAATTTTGATATCGACATTAGTTTTATATTTGTTGGTTCTACATAAGAAGTTTCTTCTGTTATTGGTGAATCATATTCTTCAATGATTTCCGCTTCTGAAAAATCTAATTCTTCACTACCAGAAACATTTAAAGAATCAATGACTTCAGCTAAATCACTTTCACTAATATTGGCATAAAGCTTATCATCAGTTTCTTCTATTGATGTAATTTGATAAAGAATAGAATCAATGTATAAAAATTGATTTTCTTGTATTTTTGCATCTTTTGGAAATACCGCTTCATTTTTATTTAAATCATAGGAAATCGGTTTTTCGGTTAGGATTTCTACATCACTTTTATAAGTAATTTCTGGTGTATGATTTTCATATTCAATACCATTTATATAGTTTATTACCGTTTCTAGCAAAGATAAGGCTTCTTCTTCATCTATTACTTCTTTTGGGATAAAACGATTGTTTTTATCTAATTTCATTAATCCTAAATTTACAGCTGTCGTTACTTCTTTAGGATAATTTGTTTTTTGTATGTCTCTAAATTTCCCATTTTCTTTCACTAAATCTACATTTGATAAATGGATCAATGTATATGCAACAAGTTCCCTGGTTACTGCTTCATCTACATCAATCGGATGACTTGTATCAATAATTCCCCATTCTACTGCAGCTTGAATATCTTCAAAATAAGGAGAAGAAGTTCCAACATTCAGGAAATATGGTTTTGTTTCTACAAAATCATGTATTCCTGCTTTTTCGTTAATTGTCGTAATCCAATCCCCAAAAGACACTTCCTTTTTTGAAGAATGCTTTGTACATCCTACTTGTAGTAGGATGCACAAAACACTTAGTAGAATAAAGAATTTACGCTTGCATACTAGACGCATTAGAATGAATCGTAGATTCCAGGGTGTTGTAATGATCAACTGTTTGATCTAGAAATTTCGCATAAGAATCAATTTGTTCTTTTTGCGTTTCAAATCGCGTAGAAAATTGATTAAAACGATTACGAATTGCTTCACCACCATCACTAATCCAAGATGCGTTTGTATCATTAATATCTTTTTTCATTAATGATAATTGCTCATACATCATTTGATTAAAATTACGAATTTTTGTTGCACATTCACTTACTTCTGCTAAAGAAATTTTTAATTCTTCCATAATATTCTCCTTTCTAACCTAAATGGGCAGCTTGCGAAGCTATCGCATCTTGTGTTTCACGATATGCTCTTGCGGAATTTCTTAAAAACTCACTATAGGATGCACATAATACAGCTACTTCTCTAAAATCATTTTCAAACTTACGAATTTGATTTGAAAAAGCTGTGTTATCCTTTCCTGACCAAGATGACCTCATGAAATCCACGGTCTCAAATAATTGACCATATAAGCGCGTGTACTGTTCTTTTTCCTCATCAATCTTAGCAGCGCTTTGTTCTAAGATTTCGGGACTAACGGTTATGTTTCTCATCACATAAAACCTCCTTCACTATTGTTATTAGTAAAAAAATCGCAAATCCTCAAAAAAAAGACATATAAATTTCACTTTATATGCCTTTTTATGAAAATTTTTAGTATTTCTTTCAATTTAGTGCCTGAAAAATTACAGAGAGATCATTTAAGAATAGATTTGCAAAGATAACAAAAGTTATAACAAATAAGAGATATAGGATAACTATATCTTTAATCATTTCTTCTTTCCTAACGTTAAATAACTGATTTAAAATTGCTATACGAATATTCACTAATATTCCTAGCACAATAATTAATACGATAAAACCTATTACTCCACTAACATAATATGCTAGTCCTAATAAATTAAGTAAAATCACAAAGACTAAACTTGTCTTACGTGAGTAATAAAATAATTCACTCATTTTTTTCGTATTCCATTTTTTCTCTTTGATAATCACAAATAGAATTGTTGCGATTACTTCCGCTAAAAATAAGAATAGCGCTACTCTTACCCATACCGAACAAGATTGGGTAAAGTTTAATCTTGCGACACTAAACCCTGATTCATTTAAAGTATGTGTTAAATACATCACGATACCAATTACAGCAATTCCATGTTTAACAAGTAAAGATAGAATATGACCAGAACTACCATCGTAACTTAACGTCTGAATATACTTCTTTGGTTTTGTGAATAAATCAATTAGATTCGTTTTTTCTAAATTTTGATGTTCTGTACTTTCTTCAGGCTCACTAACTTCGTTTAATGTATCGATTTCTTTTAAACTAAGTTGTTTCGTTTCATCATCATTAGATTTTTTTACAGATTCTTGTTTTATTTCTGTTTGAATAATCTCTTCTTGTTTTGTTACAGCTTCTTTTTCTTCGACTACAGTAGGTGTTTCCACTACTTTAGGTTCTTCTTTAATGTCTTCTTGTATATCTAAAGATACTGGTGCCTCTTGTTGAACTACCAATTCTTCTTTTTTCTCGCTTACTTTATTGTTTTTTACTTGATTTACTTTTTTATTTTTTTGTTTTGATTTATTTCGAGCTACTTGTTTTGTTTGTTTTTTAGACTTTTTTGCATAAGTAGCTTTATTTTTCATTTTCGCTTGTTTTTTTGCCATTTTCTAAACCTTCCGAAAAGAAGATGTGCCAAATTACTTCAGCACACCTTTTATCTATTATGCACGTCCACAATATTTTCCATCAGCTGTGGAAATAATGACCATTTCTCCATTTTGAATGAATAATGGAACTTTGATGGATAATCCTGTTTCTACTACCGCATTCTTTAAAGCAGCAGTTGCTGTATCACCTTTTACAGCTTGTTCACATTCAGTGATTTGTAATTCCACCTTATCTGGTAAGATAACACCTAAGATTTCGTTATTAAACATAGAAATCGTTACGTTATCATTTTCTTTCATGAATTGCATTTCCCATTTTAATCTTGTCTTAGGGATTTCAATTTGTTCATATGTTGATGTATCCATGAACACTAAGTTCTCTCCATCATCATATAGATATTCCATTGCACGACGATCAATATTTGCTGGTTCTACTTTATCGCCACCAGTAAAAGAAATTTCGTTAATTACGCCAGTTCTTAAGTTCTTTACTTTTACTTTAATAATCATTTGACGCATTGCTGTTTTATTATGATCAACATTGATAACAGAATAAAGGTTTCCTTCATATTCAAATGCTGTATTTGGTTTTAAATCATTAACTATAATCATTGTTTATTAACTCCTAACAAATTAATTTTAGTAAAACCCTACTATTTGTCAAACTGAATATAGAAGATTCTAATAAAAGATTTCTTAATAATTATGCGTATCTAAAGGATTATTTAATTGCAGTATACAATTTACTTTTATAAGAAATATTTCAGTTTATTAAATGTATACAACTAATCTTTATCTTCAATTACTGTGGAATCATCCATAATTACATCTTTAAATTTCCTACCATCAATGATGCAATTTTCTAAAACATCGTTTAAATCTGCATACCATCCAATCCAAATAAAATCATCATCTTCAAATTCGCGCATGGCCTAGTGGCATATCATTACATCATATCTTCCTCTACGCCCATCTTCTAAAATCGGTAAATTTTCTTCATATGAAGGTTCTCTACACATGCGATAATAGACACCTTTATACGAAAACTCAATTCCCATAAATCTTTCTTTTAAATCTTCATTTTGCCACGAAAAAGACTTTCCTGTAGCATACTCATCAATAAACTCTTCTAAATTATTATATTCATTCAACCTCATTTCACGTTAACCTCCAAATATTTACGTCACAAATCTTATATCTAAACAAATCAATGTTTTAGATTGCTACACCATTTAATTCATTATATCAAAAGTCAGAATTGAAATAATTTAATCTTATTAACAGCATACATTATTGTCTTATAAATTTTTTCAACTTTTTTTGAGGATTTGCCCCTTTTTTATCTAATACATATATTAGGAGGTTTTTATGGAAAACAGATTAATCGAATGTTTAACCATCGCATTAAAGTATGGTGTAACCGATATTCATTTCAGTTTATATGATGATAACCACGTCACAATTGAAATGCGTATTGATGGAAAAATCTATAAATTAAAGGAGCGTAAAGAAGATCAACACTTTTTTCGTTATCTCATGTTTAAGGCAAATTTAGATGTAAGTAGTGTTACCCTTCCTCAAACTGGTCAATTTGAAATGAGTATAGGGAAAAAGAAGTTATCATTACGTTTTTCTGTTGTGTCTAGTTATCAAATGACTAGTGGTGTCTTACGTATTTTAAGCAATCATTCTTTATTAAATCTTTGTGATTTATCAGAAGAAAAAGAAGTAACGAATTATTTAGCACATATTTGTTTAGAAGATAGTGGTTTATTTCTATTTAGTGGTCCTACAGGTAGTGGTAAAACAACTACTCTATATACTTTGTTACATGCTTGTAAAGGAAAGAAAATCTATACCTTAGAAGATCCTATAGAAGTATATTCTGATGATTATATTCAGATTCAAATTAATGAAGCTCAAGGAATGAGTTACTCTGAAGGAATCAAGCAACTGATGCGACAAGATCCAGATATCATCATGATTGGAGAAATTAGAGATTCTGTTGCGGCACAAATGGCTGTTAGATGCGCTTTAACAGGTCATTTAGTCGTGTCTAGTATCCATTCTTCTAGTACGGAAATGACCATACAAAGAATGTTAGATTTAGGTGTTTCTGAGTATCAACTTTTTGATGTTTTAAAAGGGATTAGTAATCAACGTTTAATGACTAAAGCTGATAAAACAAAAATAGGAATATACGAAATCATGAATCAAGAGGAGATTAACTATTATGTCACAAATAAAGTACATTCCCCAGGATTTAAATCCATCAATCAAAAGTTGGAAGAGTTTGAGGAATCTTTGGCAAAACAAGCGCATCTTTTCTCATAATAAACAGTTAACAAAACTAGATTTAGAAGGATTCATGCAACTAATGGATTCTGGTTTCACCTTTCAACAATGCTTATCGTTACTAGAGACAAAACAGAATAAAGAAGTCTTTACAATGATTCAAGATAAATTACTAGCAGGATTAGAATTAAAAGACTTTATTAGTGCTTGTATACCAAAAAAATATAGTGATATTTTACAAGGATTTATTGGTTATACTACATTACAAAAAAGTTTACATTTAACAATGAATCTCATTCATACGAGTGAAAATCGAATAAAGAAAATTAAACAAAAACTACTTTACCCTACTGTTTTAGTATTACTTACAACAATTGGATTATTCTTCTTTAATTCTGTATGTATACCTGTATTAAAAGATTTAGTTTCTTCTTTTAATACTAGTTCAAATGAGTTTACTTTAATTCAAATTTTGATTCATATATTTATGATAATGATTAGTATAGTGATTATTTTGGTGTTTAGTTTTGCCATATATATAAAAAAAGATTCGCATAAAATAGACACATATTTACTTCTAGTAAAATATTATCCACAATCTTTATTCATTAAATATTATTCAGAAGAATTTATGCGATATTTTATCGAATGTACAAAAACTGGTATATCTACTAAAAATACCATCAGTATCATGAAAAAATTACCTAATAAACCAATCATATATTTTTTAGCAAGTGAGATAGAGAACTCTTTATTACAAGGTAATGCTTTTCTAGATTCAATAAAAGGTACACATTTAGATTCTGATTTAATGCGTTTTATGCAAATAGCGGTGTATTCAAATGAAAAAGAAAATATCTTAACTGGTTATTTAACCTATAGCGATACTTATGTAGACAAGAAATTAAATATCGTGACTACGACATTACAAACTATCTCATATATCATCATTGGATTCTTTATGATCATGATTTACGAAGTACTAATGGTCCCTTTATCTTTATTATCCACTTTTTAGGAGGTCTTATGAAAAAATTAAATTTAAGAAATGGATTTACCCTTTTAGAAATGGTCATTGTCATTATGATTATTTCCTTACTCTTTTTATTAACTGTTCCAAATATTCAAAAAG
>CAVIQY010000086.1:0-8736 GCA_963645035.1 bacterium
TTTTTCTTAAAGAACCATCTAACTTTGATATCGTTTCCCAGTTATCTTGAATAGGCTTAACTAAATAGGTTATAGCATCATTAAAAATGACAATTGTTCTTTTAATTGCTTTATAACCACCTTTGAATTTAATACCATAGCTTTGAGTTATCTTCATACTTATATTATACCTTTTCAATATAAGGTTGAGCCAACTAACCCCACCTAAACTTAGCGCTATAGATGGGGGATGCATCGGCATCTATTCAAAATTATTTCGTCTTAATAGTTCATGTACAAGTGTTAGATCACATCCAAGCCACTCTTCTTTGTGCAAATTTTGTTCATAATGTGGTTTATAACGTAAAAATCTATTCACTCCAATTTCAACTCCCATTTTGCAATGTTGTACAATGTCTTTCATGTATTCACATGACTCACTTGACACTATTGGGTAATAGATAAATATCTCATCATTCCAATGTGCCAAAAAGATTTCTTCTAGATGTTCTTCATGCCATTTCACTCTTTCTTTATAGGTCATTCTTTTGATTTCTTTACTCATGTTTTTTGACCTCTACATAATTTATAATACCGTTTACTTTTAGAGGGTGGCTCATCTAGAATTAGAAAAATCACTATGCTTTTGATTTTAAAAAAGGACAATCTTGATTTAGGTTGTCCTTTTGCAAACTATACAGATTGTTTTAAATATTCTAAGTATTCTTCATAAGTTAAAGTAGGTTTATATTCTGCTTTAATCTTTTGAATTAATTCTGGCTTAGTTAATAAGTCATAAACTGTACCGACAACGATTTTAGCTGGTTCAATATAACCAACATTGTTATCAATAATCTTAAAGTTAGAACCATGAATTCTACCTTCAATACCACAATAACCAAATTGAATAGTAGGTTTGAAACAAGCAATATCTCCTATATCTCCACTGGCGATAGAAGATTCATCCTTACCAATATATTCATCACTTGTAAAATACAACATATTTTGATAAGCAACGTCACTTAGATTCTTATCTTGTATAAATGGTAAATATCCGTTTGTATTGATGATTTCACATGTTCCACCTAGTGCTTTAGCAGAGTGTTTTGCGGCATTTTCAATTTCTTCATTAATCATTGTAATCTTATCCCAATTTTTACATCTTAAATAGGCTTCATATGTCACAAGAGAAGGAATGGAGTTAACTGTTTCACCACCATGCGTCACAATGCCATGGAATCTTACCATATCTTTTTCTTCATATGTTTCTCTTAACATACCCATAGCACTTTGGAATAATGCGAACATATTTAAGGCATTTTTACCAAGATGAGGGGCAGCACCAGCATGTGCTTCAACGCCATGAAAATTAAACTTCTTATAAATAAATCCAGCTAAAGAACAATTCACATTGAAGTGATCATGTCCTTCGCCCATCGCATGACAATGGATAATGACATCTTCGTTATCGAATACGTGGTCTGCTAGCATGTTTTGTTTACCACTTAAGTATTTAATCTTTCCTTCTTTAATTAAAGAACGACGATATTCTAAATCAACAAATTCTTCTGCTGGTGTAAAGAATAAAGTGATTGTACCTGGTAAATCATTTGTGATTTTTGATTGAACTAAATTAATAAAAGCATCGGTCATAATCGTACATTGCATAGAGTGACCACATGCATGAGCACAATGATCTTTATTATTCGCATAAGGATGCTCTGGTACAATAATCGCATCTAATTCAGCTAGTAAACCAATATGAGGTTCACCTTGTCCGATAGATACTTGAAATCCAGTTTCGTAATATTCTGCTTCAATAGGAATGTTATATTCTTTAAATTTTTCAACTAATAGTTTTTTTGCTGGAAATTCTTTAAAACCAAGCTCTGGTACAGCAAATAATTTATCACCAAGAGCTAAAAATTCATCTCTACTGTTATCAATTAATTCAAAAAGTTCTTCTTTCGTTATCATTGTCTTTACCTCTATATATAGAATAATCTTATTTGTGTTTTTTGGAAAACAAAACGATAATAAAACAAAGGAGAATTTGGCGTATGAAGGTGTTATTAGTGAATGGTAGTCCACATCAAAATGGTTGTACTTTTACGGCATTAGAGGAGTGTGCTAAAGAACTAGAAAGATTAGGTGTAGAAGCTGAAATCTTATGGTTAGGTAGTCAAGCAATTCATGGATGTATTGCATGTAATAAATGTCATAAATTAGGAAAATGTGTATTTGATGATATTGTCAATGAAGTAAGTAGTAAGCTAGACGAATATGATGGATTTATCTTTGGCGGACCTGTTTATTATGGTGGTGCATGTGGACAATTAACATCTTTTATGGATAGATTATTTTACTTCTCTGCATCTAAGATGAGATGTAAACCAGCTAGTAGTGTTGTCTCATGTAGAAGAGGTGGAGCTACAGCTGCATATGAAAGATTAAATAAGTATTTTGAGATGAGTAATATGCCGGTAGTTACTTCACAATATTGGAACCAAATTCATGGAAATACTCGTGAAGAAGCTCTACAAGATTTAGAAGGGTTACAAACGATGCGTACATTAGCTAAGAACATGGCTTGGTTACTAAAATGTATTGAAGTTGGTAAACAAAATGGTATTGCTTATCCAGAATACGAAAAGAGAATAGGAACGAATTTTATTCGCTAATATGAATATTGTATTAATGGCATCTGGTTTTAAGACTAGAGATATAGAATATAACAAAAATAAGATACTTAATGCGATAAATACAATTGCACAAAAAGAGGATTTACTTGTGTTTGGTGAATCATTCTTACATGGATTTGATGCGTTATCGTGGAACTATGAACAAGATCAAAATATTGCAATATCAATGCATGATAAAGTCATTGATGAAATTTGTGAAGCTTGTAAGAAGAAAGAAGTAAATGTTTCTTTTGGTTACTATGAAAAAGATGAAGATTCAATCTATAGTAGTCAAATCACAATCGGACAAGACGCTAAAATAATCGATAATTATCGAAGAGTATCTATTGGTTGGAAAATAAAAGAAGCAGATTATCACTACAAAGAAGGGAAAGGATTTCATTTGTTTTCGTTCCAAAATAAGAAAGTAGCGATTGGTTTATGTGGTGATCTTTGGTATGAAGATAATATAGAAGAAATGACTAAGCTACATCCAGATTTAGTATTATGGCCTGTATATACTGATTTTGATGCAAATGAGTGGAATAAATCCATCGTATATGAATATGGCGAACAAGCTAGTAAATTAAATACACTTGTATGTTATGTAAATTCTGTTTGTGAAGATAAACTTGAAGGAATACATGCAAAAGGTGGAGCAGCTTTCTTTAAAGATAATAAGATTTTAAAATCGACAGAAGCAGGTGAAGAAACATATTGTAGATTAGAAAGATAAGTTTCTGAGGTGGGAAATGGAAGAAATCATTCAAACTAAATTAAAAGAAATAGAAGAAAAAGAAAACGTAAGAATTATTCTAGCTGTTGAATCAGGTAGTAGAGCTTGGGGATTTGCGTCGAAAGATAGTGATTATGATGTTCGCTTTGTTTATGTAAGAAAGTTAGAAGATTATTTGAAACTAGAAAATACCAAAGATGTAATCGAATGGCAACTAGATGAAACATTAGATATCAATGGTTGGGACTTAAAAAAGGCATTACAACTGATGCATGAATCAAATCCTTCTATATATGAATGGTTATCTTCACCGATTATTTATAGAAATACAGCAGAATTTGTAGAACTAAAAGAAATTAGTCATCAATACTATTCCGAAAAGAAAAGCTTATATCATTATTTGCATATGGCTAGTAGTAACTATAAAACATATATCTTGGATCAAGATGAAGTAAGGATTAAAAAATATTTCTATGTGTTACGACCAATACTATGTGCTAGATATATCGCAAGAAATAAAACACAACCTCCAATGGTGTTTGATGAACTAGTAGAAAAAGAGCTTCCTTCTAACTTGAGAGGATATGTGGATAAACTACTTGAAAGAAAAAAGAATACTAAAGAAATGGGGCTAGAACCTAGAATTAAAGAATTAGATGCATTTATAGATGAAGAACTCATTTCGATTAAAGAAGTGGCAGATAAAACAGAAGTAAATAAGAAAGATTGGAATGCATTAAACGAGTATTTTATAAAACTAGTAAGAGATAATTAACTAATAAGAATTTGATTTGTTTTTGGGGTATAATACTTCTCATATGAAAAAAAGACAGAGTATTATTGATTGGATATTTAGACTAGCTATAGTCATTGTATTAGTATTAGGATTTTTTCCTTTCTCAAATCAAATTCATTTTTATGCAAAAAAAGATGGAGAAATTATTTCCTTATCTGCAGATACAGATAGTGGAGTAGTCACAAATAAAGATACGATAAATGTAAATCGTGCATTAAAAGAAGATAGTGATTTAACTTTAGTTACTACTGGAGAATATTATGCATGTTTTACTTATGGAGTTATTCCTACAGGAAAATTAACAAGTAATGCACAAGATGGAGAATATTTATCACGTATTACATTAGATGCGTTTAAGTTAAGTGAAGAAAAGACTTATCCTAAGAATTCTTACTTTAAAGATGATTTATCTTTATCAGAATTTATTGATGCATATAAAGATTCAAATTATGCATTCTTTTTTGCGGTAAAAGGAGATTCTACAGTTGGATTTGATGAAGATATGCAAAAATCTTTAGAATCTTTATCAATTGTTGAAACACCAAGTGATAGTTCTACAGGAGATAGTTATATTGCCTATGCTTATAAGGGAGAAGTTTATTTCTTAACAAAGAATGCGTCAATCTATGAAACATTTAATTTAAATAATCATATTGTTACGATTAGTTCTGCAGGATCTATGCATGGAAATCATGCAAGTATATTAGTTGATGGAATAGAATATGCGGCTAATGGAAATGGTCTAAATATTGTTGTATATGACTTAGAAAATGATGAAGTAATTGATAGTGTTGCCTATAATACAAATTCTAGTAATCCTGTAATGGAAAGAGCAGATGATGTATTTTATACAGAATATGTCATTACTTTCTCACATAATATATTTGAACAAGTTGATGCCTATAACCATGTGACTAAAGTACTCATTTATATATTATCTATATTACTAGCAATCTATCTTTACTTTATATTAAGAGATTTACGTAAGATAAAGAAAATCTATGACATGGGTGAAATGCCTAGTCAAAAATGGTATAGAAAGAAAACAATACGTTTATTTATCATTTGGATACTATTTGCGGTATTACTCGTCGCGCAAGATTACATGCTTACAAGTTTCTCTGGTATTACAATTGATCAACTTGTATTCCATATGAATACAAACCTAGAAGGATCAAACTGGTCAGCGTTCTTTCCTACAATATTACAAGCTTTGTTCTATATCTTAATTGCTGTAGTAGGTTGTTTAATCATTACGTTTATCGAAAAACATTTTAGAAAGAAAGCAAATCAATATCGTAAATTTAACTTAAAAGGAAATGAAATTTCTAAGGCATATGGCTTACATTTTGTAAGTGTGTTATCTGGTATTGTGGCGATATCTATCGTACTTGTTAGTTTAGGAGATAGTTATTATTTAGTAGATTATCTAGCTGCAAGAAGAATCGATACAGAATTATATGACTTATATTATACGGATACTGCTAGTACAGAATTAATCTTCCCTGAAAAGAAAAAGAATCTTGTCTATATTTATATGGAATCGATGGAAATGTCTTTAGCGGATGAGTCTAGTGGTGGTGGAAAGACAACAAATCTTATTCCTGAATTAACCGAACTAGCTTTAGAAAATGATTGTTTTAATGGTGGCTCTACTACATTAAATGGTGCTAGACCTTTATATAATAGTACTTGGACAATTGCAGGACTCGTAGCGGAATCTAGTGGTTTACCACTAGGAATTAACCACGTTTTAACCAATCGTAAAAATTCGATTTCTTCCTTTATGCCTGGTGCGACTACTTTAGGAGATATCTTAGAAAAAGAAGGTTATCACAATGTATTTATGCTAGGTAGTGATGCGAAGTTTGGTAATCGTAATGTTTATTTTGAAGAACATGGAAATTACGACATATTAGATTATTATTGGGCTAAAAATAACAATAAATTACCAAGTAGTAACTATTATGTTTGGTGGGGATATGAAGATAAGAAATTATTTGAATATGCTAAAGAAGAGTTAACAGAACTCGCTAGTGGTGATGAGCCTTTTGCTTTATCTCTATTAACTGTAGATACTCATTTTACAAATGGTTATTTATGTGAAGATTGTCCAGATACATATACTTCTCAATACTCTAACGTTATTGCATGTAGTTCTAAAAAAGTAAGTGAGTTAGTTGAATGGATTCAATCACAACCTTGGGGTGAAGATACAGTAATTGTATTAAATGGTGATCACTTATGTATGGATAGTAAATACTATAGTGATATGCCAGAAGGATATGTACGTAAGACATATACAGCAATTATTAACTCAAGTAAAAAAGAACCTGACACAGTCAGGTCCTATAGTACCATGGATTTATTCCCAACAACTTTATCCGCAATGGGTGTAACAATTGTTGGAGATCGTTTAGGTTTAGGTACAGATTTATATTCTGATACACCTACTCTTCTTGAAGAGTTAGGAGAAAACTATTTGAACTATGAGTTATCGTTGAACTCTAGTTTCTATGATGAAAATATTTTAGGATATTAGTTCTTCTTTTTAGAAAAGTAATAGATTACACCAATTACAATAACCGCAATGATAATACCAGGTATTAAATAAGAATTTGTTGTACTTGTAGATTCATAACTGGAAGTAGGTTCTTCTGTTTCAACAACAGTTTGTTTAGATTCATTAGAATCTACTTTTTGTGTACTAACTGCATTAAATGTAGTTGATAAGTTATATGTAGAATCTAGTTCACTTCTATCAATATAAGATGTAGATAACGCGTTATCTTCACTAGTTGTAACAGTTGTGGAATAAGAACCAGTAACAGTAATTGTATAAGAAGATTCTCCTTCACTAACTACTTCATCATTTACTTTGATGGTGACAGTCTTACCTGTTTCATCTACAATTTCAGCACCATCTTCAACATTTAAGTTAACGACTGTTGAATCACCAGTCACAACCCATTTAGAATCACTAGAAACATTCATTGAAGCATTTGTGACAGTTCCTGTATAACTTGTGTTATCTAATAAATAAACATCAGCACTAGAGATTTCATCGACTACAATATTTCCACTTAGTGTTTCATTCATTCCTGTAAATGTTAGTGTTGCGCCATTACTACCTGCTTGACCCCAACCATTAGAATCATTACCTTCTACTTGTAATAAATTTACATTAGTAGAATCAAAATCTAGTGTTGTATTCGACAACAAGATATTTGCAGTAGTATTTGTTAAATAGAACATCGCACCAGTATCAATTGTGGTTGATAAAGTGGAATTTACTGCTTCAAATCTAGCTTTAGTACCAGTGGCAGTTTCAGCATCACCGCTAGTAGATTGATATATAATTACACCATTTTTAATTGGATCAGAACCGCTAATTGCATTATTTGTAGAAGATAAATTTGAGTTATAGATTAGAATTGTATTTAAACCTTCCATACCTGCAATTTGGCTTCCTGTAGCTGTACCTGTAACGTTATCTACTTCAATATCACCTGTGGAATAAAGTAGTGGTGAGCCAGAACCGGCAGTAGATAATGTTGAATTTGTAGCGGAAATACTTCCACCACCTCTATCTGTTGCGATACTAGCACTATGATTACCTTGAGTAGAAATATTCATCGAATCCGCTAAGATTGTTCCACCATATGTTGCGTCTAATCCTCTTGAATTACCTGCAGTAGTAGATATTGTATCGTTATAAGCTAATACAGTTGCGTTATCTGTCGCAAATATGGCATTAGAACCTTCACTTGTTGCGTTTAGTGTACTGTTTGATATTTTTAATAATGAGTTTTCATTAACAGCTAAAGCAATAGAATTTAATCCATAGAAGTTACAATTATCACCATTTGTGTCGTCGCCACTCTTATTAAGTGTATCGTTATCAATTGTTAGGGTTCCACCATTTTGTGCTAACACTGCATTTTGATCTGCTTCAGTAGCACTAATTTCTTCATTAGAAGATGATACTTCTTCATTATCTGCACTTAAGGCACCGTTATAAGATCCAGAGTAATCAAATGATTGGGTATTAGCACCACCACCAAATTGTCCTCCTTCTCCCATTAGACCACCTTGCCCGTTTTCTCCATCAGGCATTTCAGGAGGAGTACCACCGTTATTATCTTGACCATTAGGACCACCTTGTGGAGCGTTACCATTATTTGTATCTCCATCTGGTTTTTCTGGTGGTGTACCACCATTTTCGTTAGAAGTAGGTGGTTCTTGTTTTGTTTCTTCAGCAAAGATAGCTAAAGAGTTACCTGTAAATAATAATGTTGTTAATAAAGGAATATATAACTTTTTTGCGTTCATGTTTATCACCTCACACATTTAAAGTACAAAAAGTATGTGAAATAAAATTGAACGAATCCTGAAAGAGGTATGAGAAAAAGCGAAAAATAATATGTTTACTTTACTTGACTAGTACAAGCTTGATGTTGGAACTTTGCGTAATTTGTATTATTTGATGCAAAAATACTTTGCGTATTTTGTATAATTATGGCAAAAATTACTTTGCGTATTTT
>CAVIQY010000087.1:0-8693 GCA_963645035.1 bacterium
GTTAACGAATGATGAGGATATAGCTATGGACGCAAGTTTGATACTTCCTTTAACTAGGGCATCTTTTGAACCTGGTGATGCAGAAAAAGTTGTAGAGTCTATTCACGATAAAGATTTGAAAAATATCATGCAAGCAGAACTATATTATTTTAAAGGGGATGCTCAAGCCTGTAACGATATTGTGATTCAATATCTTGATTATGAAAAAGAGGAATTACAATTATCTGCTAACATTTTATATACTTTTGCAAACTTAGCTTTAAAGAAAATTGGTGAAGCAGAAAGAGGAGTAAAACGCATTTGTGCTTTTTCTGAAGCACATCGAAATAAAAATAAAGAAGAATATGCAATTAGTATATTTGCAAAGAATCTCGCAACGATTCTCTTACATTTAAATATAGAAGATAGTTTTGAAGAAAGAGATTCTATCGTACATCTTCCTTTTGAATTAAGAATATGTGCTGCTTATATTGTTGCTCATAGACTGTATCTTGATGGTGACTATAGTCAAGCAATAGGAATTAGCTTTAGTGCAATTTTGTTTAGTGAAAAAAGTAAACCAATTATCATGATTTATTTATATTGCATGCTTGCAGTATGCAATATGAATCTAAAACGTGTGGATGATGCCAAAATGGCTTTACTTACAGCTTGGAATATAGCGAAAAAAGATGGATTTATTGAACCGTTTATTGAACATCATGGTCTTTTACAAGGACTTATGGAAGTGTGTATTAAAAAGGAAGATCCTAGTAAATTTAAAGAATTTTCTAACTTGGCAAATACTTTTGGCCATGAGTGGATGAATATACATAATAGCTTTTCGGAGAACCAAATATCGAATACCCTTTCTACAATGGAGTTTTCTATTGCAATGCTCGCATCTCGTAATTGGAGTAATCAAGAGATTAGTAGCTTTTTAGGCATTTCTTTAAATACAGTAAAACATTATTTATCAACGATTTATGAGAAGTTAAATATTAAGAAAAGAAGCGAATTAAAACTATTTATCGTGTAATGAAGTAAGAGTGCTTTAGTGGCACTTTTTTGTTTGTTAAAGTGCCTTGTGTATTAGAAGGAATTAACTAGAATATGAATAACTTTAAATAAAGGGAGGCTTTATGATAAAGACATTATCTAACAAACTTGTTATTGCATTACTTCTAATAATGATGGTGATAGGCATTGTACCAATCAAAGCTGAAGATGAACCTATATACGTTTGGTTTGATGGAACAATTGGAGTACAACAACTATTAAATAATCGTGATGATTCTTCAACATACCATCCAACAATGAGTCCATATTATGAGGGTGCTACAGATACATGCTTGACAGTTACAAATGGAAAAGTAACTTTACCAACTGAAGCAGGAACGACTACAAAATATGGTTATACACTAAATGGTTGGTATGACGTATATAACCAAAAGTATTATGGTAAAGAATATTTAGGAAAAGAAATTGAAGTAACACAAAATACCGTATTCTATGCGGATTGGAAAGCTTCTAACTATAATTTAGGTACTAATTCAGGGAGAGATACTGTAACAAGTCAACCAGACACAAGTAGCTTTATTACTACAGATGTATTTGATTACAATGAACTATTTAATATTCGTAGTGCAGTAAATGATACAAATGATAGTCGTACATATGTAGATGAAAATGGTCATGGGGAAGTATGGGATCTTATTGATAGTAGTGATTCCTCTATTAATTTTAGTTTTCTAAACTGGGCATATAATGATTTAACAAAATATAGAACATTAGGAGCATTAGGAAACTTAAATGATAGAAACAAGAGTAAAAGCGAAATTACACAAGGAATTATTAGTAATATAGATAACAACATTTTTAGTGCTTTATTTACAAAAAGTGATGATTTAGGACGCTATTATTTAGGTGAAGGAGATAATTTGTATCAATATGATACAGATTCATCAAGTGATTATTATGGATACTATTACTACGATAGCAGTAAAAATGGAGCATCTTATAATCAAGAAAACCAGAAATTTGTTTTATATACTAGTCCTGAATATATTCATGAACAAAAATTAGTAAATAATCAATGGGAGTATAAATCAGGTGCGGTACAGACAACAGGCTTTTTACCATTCAATGATAATGAAACAGGAGTCTATGACGAAAAAGATGGTGAAATCAATTATTGGTTTGGCATGAAAAGTAAAATAGATTTCTGGTTACCAAATAATGTAGGTACAGGTGGTAATAAAGCAGATACAGGAAAAGATATGGAATTTTACTTTTCTGGAGATGATGATGTCTGGGTGTTTGTAGATGATCTACTTGTTTTAGATTTAGGTGGAATTCACGGAGCAAAAAGTGGCAGTATCAATTTCTCGACAGGTATCGTTTCTACGGAAACATCAAAAGGATCATATACAACAACTAATCTTCCTGAATCTGTTGCGGCTGGAAATCATACATTGACAGTTTATTACTTAGAAAGAGGATCTTCACAATCAAACTGTTCGATTTACTTTAATATCGTTCCTAAATATGGTTTATCTATTACAAAGACAGATGAATCAGATGGAACAAGATTACAAGGGGCAAAGTTTGGAATATATGCAGATGAAACTTGTACTACACCAGCTGTACTATGGAATGATGTAGAAGAAACAAGTGCAGCAACAAATGAATTTGTAACTGGTGAAAATGGTGTAGCAACTTGTTATGGATTAGTAGAAGGAAATACATATTATGTAAAGGAATTAGAAGCGCCAAAGGGATATGTAATAAAAGATAGTGCAACAATTAAAGTGACAGTTGAAAAAAATAGCGATAAGATGTGCCGTATTACTGTTACAAATACCAAAAAAGAAATAGAACCTACGCCTACTTCTACACCAACATCTACTCCAACAATAAGCCCAACTCCTACTACTACACCAACTGTAGCACCTACATCTAGTCCTACTCCAACTGCTACAGCAGAAACGAAGAAGAGTACAGCTACTCCTACTAGTGGATGGGATGATGGTGGACCTTTCACAACAGACTCGTGCGGTAATGTATTTGATCGTTGGGGAAACAAAATCTACGAAGCAAGTTCATGCAATGTTGGTGGATATAATTTGGTGAAAACATCTACTAAATAAAATAAAGAAATACAACGGATCTTTAGGTAACTAGAGGTCTTTTTTAGTGGCGTTGTATGTTCAGTAAAGCTATAAAGCGAGTGACTTATAGATACTATGATATGATGAAGAAGAATTGTAGAGAGAAAATCTACATGGATAGTGGGGAATATAATAAAATGGACATTCAAAAAACAATAAAGAAATATACGAAAATATATCGCAAGGCATTAATTACTGCAGGAATATCAGATATTGACGATGAAATTACAGCATTTGAGAAAAGACTAGAAGAAATGTATGCTTCGGATAATTTTAAGAGACATAGTAAA
The DNA here is from genome assembly GCA_963645035.1 of bacterium. GTDB lineage: Bacteria > Bacillota_I > Bacilli_A > Erysipelotrichales > Erysipelotrichaceae > Bulleidia. The sequence goes on from CAVIQY010000087.1 coordinate 3,440, forward strand.
TATCCAACAACTAATGCAGTACATGTTTATGCTGTGATTGCGATGTGTCTTGGACTTAAGAACTATAATCTAACAGATTCTCAAATTATTGATGCGATAAATAATGGCTTTGAAAAAAGAAGAAAATTTTTTAGAAGAATATTGCGGTGCATAGACATGATGCCTAATGCTTATCAGATTGCACGTAAATGGATTATATCTGATCATGATAAGCGAGTAAAAGATGGTAGTCTAACGTTTGATTATTTTAATGTTTCTGAAGGGAAAATCGAATATTGTATTTCAAAGTGTGTTTATATTGAGATGTTTGAACAATATGGGATTAGAAGCTTATGCAAGATTTTCTGTATGACAGATACAACTTCCTATGAGAATTTACCAAAACATGTGCAATTTATTAGACATTCGGATCAATCAGATGGTGATTGTTGTAAAGATGAGGTTATAGATAAGCAAACTATAAGAGATTTCTAAAAATCTACAGGTCTTTCTTTTACGTGTGATAAAGATTCTGTTGTACAATTAAACCATTATTTATTGATGGAGGGGCTTATGAAAATCTATAACTTAGAAGAAATTAAAAAAGTAGAGAAGTATATTCCTTTGATGGTAGAGAAACTAGAAAAAGGATATGAAAAATATTCTCTTGGAGAAACAACTGTACCACCTGTAGGTTACTTACATTTTGATAATCCAGTAGGAAATACATATATTAAATATGGACAAGTCAATGGAGATGATTCATTCGTCATCAAAGTATTTAATGGATTTCCAGAAAATTCGTCTAAAGGATTACCGACAAGTGATGGTATGAATTTAGTCTTTGACGCGAAAACAGGTATGACTAAAGCAATCCTATTAGATGAAGGTTGGTTAACAGGCTTTAGAACAGCAGGTGCGACACTTGTTTGTGCTAAACACTTAGCTCCAAAGAATATCACAAAAATTGGTATTTGTGGTACAGGTACACAAGCTCATGCGATTTTATCCATGACTCCATATGTTTTAGATTGTAAGAAAGTACTTGTATATGGATATACTAAAGAACTAACAGATGCATTTGTTGAAGAATTTAAAGCCAAAGGATTTGATATTGAACCAGCATATGATGTAAAGAAAATTTGTGATGAATGTAACTACATTGTGACTGCTACAACAACAATGACACCAATTATTACAGGAGATATGGTAAAACCAGGTACACATATTACAGGTGTAGGTGCTGATGCTGGTGGAAAGAATGAAATTGACGCAAGTGTTTATGCAAAAGCTGATATTATCGTGAATGACTCTACTTCTCAATGTTTCTTAGATGGGGATACAAGTTTTGCTTTAAAAGCAGGTGTGATCAAAGAAAGCGATGTCATTGAACTAGGTAAGCTCATCCATGAAGGTAAAGGTAGAGAAAATGATTCTCAAATTACAGTAGTAGATTTAACGGGTATTGCAGTACAAGATATCATTGCAGCAGAACTTGCTTGTGAAGTATTAGAAAATAATTAGTTTGTGACTGTTTCTTTTAATGATACAGACTCATAAAGGGTTCTCGTTTTAACGATAGAATCCTTTTTTTGATATTCTGTATTTAAAAATGCTAGATAAGCACCAGGCGTTACTAAACCGTTTAGATCAATTAAATTTAATTCTTTAGAACGAATTAAATCATCAGCTAGATTTACACAATTTGTTCCAGCAATAAAATAGGTTTTAAACTTTCCTTTTGTAAACTTATACATTTCACAATGTGTATTTTGATAAACTCTAGAAGCATAGTCATGAATGTTAGTTGTATCTTTTCCTTCTTGCTCCGCTTCAGCATAAGGACATAGCCAAGGAATAGTACGATCCATCATTTCTTTGATTTTCTTTTCAATAATTTCTTGTTCACTATCATTTAAATCTATCCCATAACTAATAATGACTTTATTTTCTCCATGTGTTGCGTGATCTATAAATAATTTTTCATCACTTTTAATTAGTACACCATCACCCATAGTTCCAACTAGTTTTCTTGTGCTAGGATCATGGCATCCATAAGAATAGATTGTTCCTTTATAACCAATATCAATATGACCAAAAGCTTCGGGGCCTGTTTCATTTAAATAGACGTATACATGTAATGGTGTTTGAATTTTCTCTTTGTGTATATCTAACTTAGAATTCTTTTTTAAATGTTTAATCGAGATATAAACATTACTAGGAATAAAGGCATTGAGTAATACTGGTGCTGAATAAGACCAATTTACTTTCTTCTTATCAGAGCTTAAGAATAAGTGAAAGCTAAATCCTAATAAGCCATAAATAATTAGATAAATACCAGAAATAATGGCAAAGATATGACCTTTAGATAAAGATTTTGAAAAGATTAAGAATATCGATAAAACAAGGGAGATGAAACCAGCCACGAATAGACTAGCTGCACCGCTAACTTGATCTCTTTTCTTAACATAAAAACGAATTAAATTGATACATGCGTCCGCAAACATCCACCAACCTACAAAGATAATCGCAAATTGATAAAACAATGTAGGTTTAACTAAGATAAGGGTTGCGAAGATAAACATAAATAATATGCTAGGAACATCGGTTACTTCTTTTACTTTATCTTCATTTAAAAAAGATACTAAATGTCTTAATCCATTGTATATAGAGGCTATAACAACGGTTACATATAGAATTGCCCATCCTGCATATCTACCTAATAATATCGAAACACCAGTAAATAGAACTAATAAATCATAGCCAATATTCCCTAACTTCTTTTGTTTTGTCCCCTTTTGCATATATCCCTCGCTTCATGTCTTATTTTACTCAAAAATAAAAAAACTTGTTTAAACAAGCTGTGTCAAATGTCTAAAAAGAAAAAGCATTACATGAAAATGTCAAGACATGACAAACATAAAATAGATGGTATGATTATTGAACGTAAGGAGTACCAACATATGAATGAAACGATTATTAACAGTATTGCGAAAAGCTTAAAAGTTAGTGTTGAACAAGTAAAAAATACACTATCTCTTTTAGAAGAAGGAAATACAGTTCCTTTTATTGCTCGTTATCGTAAAGAAGCAACAAAAGGTTTAGATGAAGAACAAATCCTATATATTGAAAAGCAATATCAATATGAACAAAACTTAGCAGATAGAAAAGAAGCTGTTTTAAAGCTTATTAGTGAACAAGGTAAATTAACAGATGAAATCAAAGATTCTATTAATGCTTGCACAAAGCTATCTCAAGTAGAAGATTTATATAAGCCATACAAACAAAAGAAGAAGACTAGAGCTGGTATTGCGATTAAGAATGGTTTACAACCTTTAGCAGATTATTTATTAAGCTTACCTGAAAGTGGTGACTTATTAGAAAAAGCTAGTGAATTTGTAAATGAAACAGTGAAGACTGCAGAAGATGCTTTACAAGGTGCAAAAGATATTATCGCTGAAAATGTAAGTGATAATGCAAAGCTAAGATGGAGCTTTAAAGATACAATCTTTACTACAGCAGTATTAGTTACAAAGCTAAAGAAAGATGCCGTAGACGAAAAGAAAGTATATGAAATGTACTATGATCGTTCTGAAAAAGTATCTAACATCGCAAATCATAGAGTAATGGCAATTGACCGTGCTGAAAAAGAAAAGGTTATTACAGTTAGTTTCTCTTATGATTTAGAAGGTATTGAAAAAGAAGCACAAAAGGTATATTTAAAAGGACAAAATACAGTAGCTGAAGAAGTCCTAGTTGAAGCAATTAATGATGGTTGTGAAAGATTATTACTTCCTAGCATCGAAAATGAAATCCGTTCTGATTTATCTGAAAAAGCACATAATAGTTCGATTGAAGTATTCTCAATGAATGTAGAAAAACTATTATTACAACCACCTCTAAAAGGTAGAGTTGTACTTGGCTTTGACCCGGGTTTTACAAATGGTTGTAAGTTAGCTGTTCTTGATGCGACAGGTAAGATGTTAACGGTAGACAAAGTGTTCCCATTTAGTAAAAAAGGTGGCGATATAGAAGGCGCTAAAAAGAAATTACTAAAGCTAATTCAAGACTATAAAGTTGAAATTATTGCGATTGGTAATGGTACTGCATCTCGTGAAAGTGAAAAGTTAATTGCCGATTTAATTCATGATAATAACTTAACTGTTAGCTATGCAATTGTTTCTGAAGCAGGTGCTTCTGTTTGGTCTGCACAAGAAGCTGCTAGAGCAGAATTCCCTGATATTGCAGTAGAAGAAAGAAGTGCTGTAAGTATTGGTAGAAGATTACTAGATCCACTAGCTGAGTTAATTAAGATTGATCCTAAATCAATTGGTGTAGGACAATATCAACATGATTTACCAGAAAAAGCTTTAACAGAAAGACTAGATGAAGCAGTAATGAAGTGTGTAAACAGAACTGGTGCTGACTTAAATACAGCTAGCCAAGAATTATTGATGCATATTTCTGGTTTAAATAGTGCTACAGCAAAAGAAATTGTAAATTACCGTAATGAGAATGGTAAGTTTACAAACCGTAAACAATTAAAGAAAGTAAAGAAATTAGGTGAAAAGACATATACACAATGTGCTGGTTTCTTACGTATTGTTGGTGGCGATGAACCATTAGATGAAACAAGTATCCACCCAGAAAGTTATGATGCGGCTCGTAAAGTTATGGAAGCTTGTGGTATTACTCAATTAGGTGTAAGTGATGCGTCTTTCCCTGAAGAAGTAACAGATACATTAGGTATTGATAAGTACACATTACAAGATATTGAAGATGCAATTAGACAACCATTAAGAGACTATCGTGATCAATTTGAAGGTGCTTTATTAAAGAGTGATGTATTAGAACTAAAAGATCTTCATATTGGAGATGAATTATCTGGTACAGTTAGAAACGTTGTAGACTTTGGTGCTTTCGTAGATATTGGTTTACATGAAGATGGCTTAGTTCACTTATCTAAGATGAGTATGAGTCGTATTACGCATCCTTCTCAAGTAGTATCGGTTGGCGATATTGTTAAAGTATTCGTCATTGGTGTTGATGAAGAAAAAGGTAAAGTTCAATTATCATTATTATCACCAAGTGATATAGAAAAACGTGATGCGGCTTATAAGATGAACGCAGGAAGAAATAAGAATAAATATAAGAAACAAGCTCCTGTTAAAAAAGAAGTAACAATGGAAGATGCGACAAGTCGTTTATTAGAAAGATTTGGTAAAAAACATTAATTCATGAAAGAGTGATGCAGAAATGTGTCATTCTTTTTTTG
>CAVIQY010000088.1:0-8514 GCA_963645035.1 bacterium
ATATATCTGAAGTAGCTGATTTACCTGTTGAACAAGTAAATCAAATTCTTTCTCTCGATAAGAAAAATAACTAATCATATAAAAATGAGGATTTACACTCATAGGAGTTGTAAGTCCTTTTTCTAAATAGCTTTGTATAAAAGAAGAATATTTTGTAAGATAGATATATATGAAAAAGTGGTTAAAGAAAAATTGGTTTATTTTATGCATGGGATTATTTTTCCTGTTCTTTTTATATATTAGTCGATATGCACCAGTAGTAGGTGATGATTGGGGTTATGCAGTAGGAGGTAGGTACAATAATCCTATTATTAAAGCATGTCAAAACTACATGAGTTGGTCAGGTAGATTTTTAAGTGAATTATGGGGATTTGCAATAGCTCCGCATAAGAAACTATGGAATATTTTAAATGCTTCTATTTTTACAGCAATTTATTATTATTTATTTAAATTAAGTAAAAATAAGAATCATCCCGTTCTTATTGCATGTGTTAGTGTATTACTTATATTAAGTGTATCCAATCGTTTACGTATGCAAACATATACTTGGATTATGGGTACGACCTATGTGATTCCATTACTACTATATTTCATTTATTTATCTTTACTATATAAGTATATTAATGATAATAAAATCAATACTTTATCATTTGCGGTAATGTGCTTATTAAACTTTATGATTCCTTTATTTATGGAAAATGCTGCTGCGATGTTAGTGGGTGGAAATGTACTAGTTCTAATTTACTTATACTTTAAAGATAAATCTAAGCTAAAATTATTACTTGTTTTACTTGTTCTTAGTTCTATCGCTACATGTATTATTAAGTTTTCACCAGGTGCTTTATACCGTATGAATCGTGATCATGAAGCGTTCAATGAACTTTCTTTCTTTGCTAAAGTAAGTGAGAATTGGCCATCATTTATTTCGATGACCTTCACAAATAATACCTGGATTATTTGTGCCTTAGCTTTATGTACTAGTGTTTTAACATTACAAAGTACTTTTTCTAAAGTGGAAAAAAGGGTTGTAGTAGGTATACAGATACTTTCTATTCTTCCTTTATTTATAAGCATTCCTTTAGTATTTAGTTCTATGATTTATATTCTTTTTACTGCTTCATTATTTTATGTATACAGTAAAGGTATTCAAGAAGAAAATAGAAAATGGTTTGTGATTTTCTTACTATTTTTAGCGGGTGGGGCAAATATTGTGATGCTTATTTCTCCTATATTTGATTCTAGAAGTAGTATTTATACTGTATATTGCTTTATTCTAGTCATTTTAAATGTACTAGAATGTATACAAATAAATAAACAAGTTAAAACTAGTTTACTTGTTTTATCATTTGCATGTGTTTGTTTTTATAGCGTGAAATATATTCGCTTATATCAATTAGTACATCAAATTACGATTAAAAGAGAATCTGAAATTGCATATTATGTTGTTCGACCAGATACAACTGAAGCGTATATTATTGCTTATCCTGATGAATCCATTCATTCAGGAAATGCCGAACCAGATGATACATATCATATGCAAACATTTAAAGAATATTATTATTTGAATGAAGATATGACAGTACGCTTTTACTACTTGAAAGAATATAATACAGAAACTATTTTTGGGGAAAGAGAATAATATGAATGTATATGATTGGGATAAGACGATATATAGAGGAGATAGTACAGTAGGATTTGTATTCTACTTATTTCGTCATTATCCTAAGACATTATGTAATTTACCTAGAATCATCTTTTTTGGAATAGGTTATGCATTAAAAATTACACCTAAATTAAAGTTTAAAGAGAATCTATATCATATGTTTACTTATGTTTCTAATATGGATAAAGCGATAGAAGATTTTACATCTAGTCATTTAGATCATATTAAAGATTGGTATAAAGATGGGCAAAAAGAAGATGATGTTGTGATATCTGCTTCACCTGAATTTTTAATTTCTTCTTTTTGTGAAAAAGTAGGGATTCAGAGTGTTATGGCAAGTCGCGTAAATCCTTTAACTGGTAAATATGATGGATTAAATTGTCATGGTGAAGAAAAAGTAAGACGCTTTTATGAAAAATATAAAGAGGGAAGTATCGATGAATTTTATTCAGATTCTCTAAGTGATAGTCCTTTAGCTAAGATTAGCAAAAAAGCATTTATTGTTAAAGGGGATGAACGAAAGGAGTGGCCTAAATGAGTATCTTTTCTTTTGAATATTTAGGAATGCTACTAGTTACGCCGTTTTTATCATGGATATTTCATGCGAAAACACGTAAGTATTTAATTTTAATTAGTAACTTTGTATTCTTATTTCTTATCCTAAATAATCTTGTATCGATTGTATATGCAATTATATTAGCGATATATACATGGTTTGTGGGAATACTTGTCTCAAGAAAAATGAGTAAATCCTTTTTGTTTGTTTCCCTTATTTTTCCTATTTTAGGTCTTATCTTTTTTAAGTATGCTGGATATTTTTCTTCTAGTATCATTACACCTTTAGGATTATCTTTTTATACGTTTAAAGCGATTAGTTATCTTGTGGATATCTATCGTAAAAAAGTAAAAGCACAAGGACTCGTTACCGCATTATGCTATATCTTATTTTTCCCTTGTTTCTTAGCGGGACCAATTCATCGTAGTGCCGAGTTCTTTACCGAATTAAAAAAACCATTTGTATTTAAATATAGAGATCAAAAGAATGGATTTATTTTATTGATGCTAGGCTTATTTCAAAAGTTAGTTATTGGTGATGAATTATATCGTGTAATGAATATTTTTTATCAAGATCCTGCATTAACAGGAATTTATAAAATATTCTCTTTAGTTCTTTATGCATTCTATATCTATGTAGACTTTGATTCTTATAGTAATATCGCCATTGGTGCTTCTAGAATGTTAGGTTTTCATTTAAAGAGAAATTTCCATACACCATATTTATCTACTTCTATACAAGATTTCTGGGATAGATGGCATATTTCTTTAAGCACATGGTTAAAAGATTATATCTATATACCACTAGGTGGTAATCGAAAAGGTAAAGTACGTAAATATATCAATATTCTTATCGTATTCTTAGTATCAGGTTTATGGCATGGCTCTACAATGATGTTTGTGATTTGGGGAGTAGGACATGCATTACTATCTATTATTGAAGATTTACTAGAGAATACTTTCCATTTCAATAACATGAAATTTCTTAGTCCTCTAAGAATTGTGATTAATTTTATTCTTGTTTCAGTGTTATGGATATTTTTTAAATCGTCTAGTATGAATGAAGTTACTACATTTATTCAAAGTATGTTTACAACATGTACTGTAGGAAAGAGTTATTTATATGAAGTAATTACACCTAATGAATATATGTGGACATTTATCTTATTAGCTGTAGTTCTTCTTACAGATATTTGTAGATACTATACAGATATGATAGAAGGGTTAAGTAAACAATTCTTTTTGATTAGATGGATATTCTATATTGCATTAATTGCTATAGCAATTGTATTTGGTGTATATGGTCCAGGATATAATGCACAAGATTTTATCTATATCACTTTCTAAAATACATGCATAAATAAAGCTTTAAATGTATAATGTATTTAATTATTTGTTTTTAAACAATTCGCAAACTTTTTAGGTTTGTTCATAAAGAGAGGAAAGTGGTTTTTGTGGGGGACGTTCCAGACTATAACCAGAGTTTTAGTGTTATTTATTCCTATATTGCTAGTGTAGATTTAAATACGGGAGAACTAGATGTATTGAAATCAAATCATCCTTATACAAAGGGAGACCTTTTTAATGCGTTTGATCACGAAATACAATTAAAACAAGTAGACAGAGAAGTAAGCGAAGCATATCGAAAAGATTATCTAAAATTTATCGATATGACAACAATACAAGAACGCTTAAAAGGAAAGGATTCTCTGTCTTTTGTTTATGAAAATACAAACGGGAGATGGATTAGTTCTGTTCTTCTTCCTCAAGAAGTAGATGAACAAGGAAAGATCATCAAAATTCTTGTTGCAAATCGCGATTGTACAGAAGAAAAAGAACATGTATTCCTACATAAGAAATCTTATGAAAAAGCATTACGAGAAATTGCTAAAAATGCGAAAAATACGGAAATTATTTCTGCTATTGCAAGTATTTATTGGGCAATTTATATCATTCATTTAGATGATAATACGTATGAAGAAGTAAATGGTAGATCTGTCATTCCTTCTATTCCTAAACAAGGAAAAGCAAGTGATTTAATGGCTACAGGACTAAGAGATGTCATTTCTGCAGAAGATTATGAAAGTATGCGAAAATTCCTTGATTTAAGTACGCTTAAGGAAAGAATGAAACATGAAACGACAATTGTAAAAGATTATCAAACACAAGATCATCATTGGCATATGGGACGCTTTATTGTGAAAAGTAGAAAAGAAAACAATGAAGTTGAAAAAGTCATCTATGCGATTAACCTAATTGATTCTGTAAAACAAACAGAATTAAATTATCAAAGAATGATTCAAGAAAATTATGAAAGAATCATGGATAATAATATGGTTCTTGCGGCTTTATCCAGTGATTTTAAAAATATTTTTATCGTTGATTTAGCAACAGATATTGTTCATACCTTAAAAGAAAATAATCATATTGTAGAAATATCTAAAGAATATAGTTATTCCAAACGACAATTAGATTTTTGTAATCTATGTGTTGAGGAAGAAGATAAAGAACGATTTATCAAAATGACAAGTAGTGATTTTTTGATGGATTATTTCAAAACACATGACATCTACACCATTCAATATAAAATTAAATCTCAGTTTTATGGTTTTAAGCATGCTGAAACAAAATATGTTCGTGTAAGTTCTACAGAAGGATTCAAAGTTATTGTTGGATCACACAATATCGATAAGATAATCGAAGAAAAAGAAAAACAAACACAATCCTTACAGGTACAACTATCTATATTCCATAACTTATCACGTAACTTCAGGAATATTTATTTATTAAATATGAATGATAGTACGGTGAAAGTATTGAAGTATGAAGATGAATTTAATGATGATCGTCTTGATGATGTGATTAATCAGAGTTTTCCTTATGAAGATATATTTAATAAATGGATTTTAGACTTTGTTCATCCTGATGATCAACAAATGTTAATTCATTCTTTAAGCATGGAAAATGTTCGTAAAGTACTTTCAATAAAAGATGAATATATAGGAAACTATCGTATTCTCGTTGATGGTAAAGAAATCTATTATCAATTTAATTTAAGTAAGATGGATAGAGAAGGCTATGTGATAGCAGGTTTTCAAAATATAGATGAAATTATCAAAGAACGTATTGCTGAAGAACAAAAACAAAAAGAAAAAGATGATATTTATCATCAAGAACTAATTAGAGCGAAAAAAGCAGCAGATAGTGCAAACTCTGCAAAAACAGAATTCTTACATCGCATGAGCCATGATATTCGTACACCAATTAATGGTATTCGCGGTATGTTAGATATTGCGGAATATTATAGTGATAATCTTGAACAACAAGCAGATTGTAGAAAGAAAATTAGAGAAGCGAGTGACTTATTACTAGAACTAGTCAATGAAGTTTTAGATATGAGTAAGTTAGAATCAGGACGCATGGAATTTGAGCATGTACCTTTTGATATATTAGAAGTATCGATAGAAGTGTATACGGTAATCGAGAAACAAGCCAAAGAAAGAGGGATAGAAATCGTCCAAAAAGATTGTCATACCCCACATAGAAAACTCATTGGTAGTCCTCTTCATTTTAAACGTATGTTAATGAATATCATGAGTAATGCGATAAAATACAATAAAGATAATGGAAAGATTTATGTCACATGTAAAGAAATTAAATGTGAAGAGGATAAAGTTTGGATTGAATATAAGTGTGAAGATACAGGCGTAGGAATGAGTAAAGAATTCCAAAATCATGTTTTTGAACCTTTTACCCAAGAAAATACATCAAGTAGAACACGCTATAGTGGTAGTGGGTTAGGTATGTCTATTACCAAAAAGATTGTAGAACAAATGGGTGGTACGATTACTTGTGCTAGTACCATAGACGTTGGAACAACTTTTGATGTGATTCTTCCTTTTACAATAGATACAGAAAATCATGTAGTTGAAGAAAAAGAAGAAATTCAAAATGAATCGATTGCTGGTTTAAAGATTATCGTTGCTGAAGATAATGAATTAAATATGGAAATTGCGAAATTCTTACTGGAATCAGAAGGCGTAACTTTAATCGAAACAACAAATGGTCAAGAAGCAGTTGATGCTTTTGTGGCATCTGATGTTGGTGAAATAGATGCCATCTTAATGGATGTGATGATGCCGATTAAAAATGGTTATGATGCGACTAAAGAAATTCGGTTATTAGATAGAAAAGACGCAAAAGATATCCCAATTATCGCAATGACAGCCAATGCCTTTGTAGAAGATAAAATAAATGCGAAAAAAGTAGGGATGAATGCACATGTTTCAAAACCATTAGATTCAAAATTAATGATGAGTGTAATTTATAATTTAGTGAAAAAGTATAGAGAAAAATAGGGGATTTATGAGTGAAATAAAAGATTCAAATCATTATAAAAAACAAAAGGGGATGCTTGCAGTAATTATTCTGCTTATTTTGTTAATGGTTATTGGTTATACATTTGTTATGCAAAGGACATATACGATTAATGCTTTAAGTACAGAAGTAAATCGGGATATTGCAACTTCTGATGCAGTACATGAATTAGTAAATAACCGTTTAGACCGTGAAGATTTTACAAAGATTACAAGTAGTAAAGATAAAACAAGCGAGCGTTATCAAGAAATACAAACTTATTTCAATGAAATTCGTAGTTTAAATTCTACTCGTTATTTCTATACTGCTACTAGAAATACGAATGGAGATTTAATTTATGTCGTAGATGGACTTGAATTAGATTCAGAGGACTTTAGAAATCCTGGAGATCTAATTGAAGAAGAAATGATTCCTTATATTGAACAAGCATTAGAAGGAATTACGGTATATTCACAAAATATCGTTGATACTACATGGGGTCCTATTTTTACTGCTTGTTATCCAGTTTACGCTAATGATAATCCTACTGAAGTAATTGGTGCAGTATGTATCGAAATGGATATGGCTTCTGTTTATAGTTTAGTAGAAAAGAATAATCACGCTTCTATCATCATGGCTTCTATTGCATTTATTATGATGGTCATTCTCGCAATAGTTTGGTATTCTGTTTATCAAAAACAAAAGAAAGTATTAGCTGATGCGGCTGTAGCGGCAGATGCGGCAAATAAAGCAAAATCTACTTTCTTATTCAATATGAGTCATGATATTCGTACCCCAATGAATGCGATTATCGGATACGCAGAGCTTGCAGAAGAACATTTAAATGAACCTAATTTATTAGGGGATTATATGAATAAGATTCATACATGTGGAGAAAGAATGTTATCTATTTTAGATAATGTCTTAGAGTTATCTCGTATTGAAAATGGGAAAGTGATTCTAGAAGAAACAGCAGTAAATATCTCGGATAGTTTAGATTCTGTTCTGGATATGTTTTATAAGTCTGTAGATGAAAAAAATCAAAGATTAACAGTACAAAAAAATATTATTTATCCATATGTTTATATGGATGATTCTCATATGTCAGAAATCTATTTGAACTTAATTAGTAATGCGATTAAGTACACAGGTAATGGTGGCGAAATTAGTTGTGAAATAAGTCAAACAGATGATTATATGCCTGGTTGGTGTATGACAGAATTTGTAATCAAAGATAATGGTATTGGAATGAGTAAAGAATATCAAAGCCATATCTTTGAATCATTTTCTAGAGAACGTACTTCTACAATCAGTGGTGTAGAAGGTAGTGGACTAGGCATGGGAATTGTAAAACAACTTGTCGATCTCATGAATGGTTCGATTACTGTAGAAAGTGAAATTGGTAAAGGCTCTACGTTTACTGTACGTATTCCTTTAAGAATTGCTAGTGAACAAGAAATGAAACCAAAAAGAGCGAGTCTAGTGAATAATTCAATTTCTTTAAGAGGAAAAAGAATCTTACTTGCGGAAGATAATGATTTAAATGCGGAAATCGCTATGGAATTATTACAGGAACAAGGTCTCATTATTGAAAGAGCAGTAAATGGAGTGGAATGCGTTGAAATGCTTGAAAAAAGTAAAGATGGTTACTATGAACTTATCTTAATGGATATCCAAATGCCAGTAATGAATGGCTATGAAGCTACAGAAAAAATCAGAAAGTTAAGTAATCAAGTAAAAGCAAGTATTCCGATTATCGCAATGACAGCGAATGCATTTGCGGAAGATAAGAGTAAAGCAAAGTCAGTTGGTATGAATGATCATATTGCTAAACCAATTGACATGAGTGTTGTAATTACAACATTACAGAAATATTTATAATTTTCGCTTAATTCTCCCAAAGTGGGCGCGATGTACCAATAAATGTACATCGTAAAAAT
>CAVIQY010000089.1:0-8471 GCA_963645035.1 bacterium
TTTCTTCCTTTTGTATTTTATGTTTCTAATCTTTGCTATTGTTACTAGTGCTTGGTTTATTTCTGCATTATCACCTAGTTTATGCTCACCACCATTTACTAGCAGTAATTCTTTTTTGCTTACTACAACTAAGTTGTCAGGATCACAATTAAATTTGTCTTTGTCTAGATGTAATACTCTGCATCCTTCAGGTACTTTTTCACCATGTGTCTGTTCCCACACATAATGGCTTAATTGCATCCAATTCTTATTCATATGACCATCTCTCACTTTGATTGCATATCCGTTGTATAGCTTATGTATTGTGCCTATTGGAACTGCATTTGCTGATATTTGACCTTTTTTGAATTGCGTTTCTGCCATTCTGCCAGTAGTCTCTTGGTGCTTTCCTTTGTTAGCTGATACATGTCCTTTTTTGTATTTGCAATCAATACCTGAAAATATTCTTTTACGCTTTTTGAAATTTTCCATTTGCCTAGCAGTTACATTTGTGTTGTACTCTTTATTAAATAATTCTGCTAAGTCTTTACAATACGTTCCTTTAGCGTGGTCTCTAATGAATTGTTCTTGTTCAGGTGTGAACTTATGATAGTTATTTGCCATCTTTAGACTCTAGCATTGGTGGTAAATGCACTTCTCCTGACTCAATCGAACTGCTATATTCAAGTTGTAACTTAGTAGCTTTAAGTGCTACCTCAGTATTAGCAATAATTGCATTTGCTACACCAACTATTGCATCAGATCGTTTAATCTCTTTCTGTAATTCCTCACCTTGCAATTCATCATCATTCAAGCGTTCTAACACTTCGAATAGATGATTGTTTAAATCTAATACCTTATTCCTCATTGTCTTTTTTTCTTCTTTCTGTTTCTTTTATGTCTTTTACTAAGTCAATAAACTGAATGATTGTGATAAATAATAGTTCAAATATCACAGTTGCTATGCATATAGCATTTAGACAATCATTCATTCCAGTTGCCTTTTAATCTGTTTACCCATCTCTTAGCTTTATGGTCTATATTGTTTGTAATCTCTTGTTTGTCGAAGTAATCTTCAACCATCATGATTAGTAACTCCACATCAGCTAATTCTTCTTGTAGGTTCTGCTTTATCTCTGCATGTGTGTCTTTAGGTAAGTTCTTTGACTTGTGTCTTAACTCTTTCATAATCACCTGAATCAACTCGCTGCACTCTTCTGATAATTGGATTAGTAAATCTTCTCTGCTTAGTTCCTGTTCAATGAACTTCATGTTCTCTACTAGTTCCAAGTATCTATTGTTTGAATTGCTTCTGGTGTATTTCTTTATTGCTTCACATTCTGCCATTCAAAATAACCTTTCTTGTATAATTATTTGCTTTCCTTGGTTCTCAAATGCTTTCTTGCATTCTTCAATTGGTATGATTAGTTCTTCATCACTATCTAGCACTAGTCTTAATCTAGTTGGTTCAAAGAATACTGATCCAAATCCTCTGCTAGATGTTCCATAGTAAGAACTAAACGAGCATTTCTTAATCACATCCCACTTGTTTTTGTATCTAGGCTTTCCAAAGTCTGTAACCTTTAAGTAGTATTCAAAATCATAGTTGTTCATGTGGTCCAATGCATAATCCCATAAGTATTTAAATCTATCGTCTATCTGCATTTACATCTCCAGTTCCTTTAGCGTATATTCTTTGTCTGTTTCCATTCCTTTGTACATTGTGCCTTTATCAAATGGTGGGAAGTACATATATCTATGTGTTCCTGCACCTGATGATGTAGCTACTGTTATTCGTTCTGAATCACCAACACTAAGATTGATATAATCATTCTTTCTTATGTACACTACTTTGTCTCTAAATGGTTTGATTACTGCACCTAGATATTCTCTTTCTTCTTGGCTTAGAACTGGATAATCAAATAGATTCAACTCTAGCTCTTCATAATGCTTTGATGTTCTCTTTTTAGAGTCTTCATACATTTTCTTCATTTGTGGTCTAGTGTATTTAGCTTCTAATCCTGTAGTAGTTAATATCTCTAATCCACTTTCACCAAAGAATATTTGATATGCAATTAGTCTGCCTTTGTCATCAATGTCATACTTTTCACTATACCCACGATACATATCGAACATGTTTCTTGAGATAATTTCCCAATCCGTAAAAGGACATTCTTCTTCATAATTGTTAAAGAATTGTTTTCTGGTATCAGCTACTACTCTATGCATGTCTTTTAGTGCATCTTCTAAGCACTCTTGTATCGTTTCATGCTTCATATTCTTTTAATTCTTCGTCTTTATGTCTATTTGATGCCCATTCAAAGAATGATTGCCCTTTCCAAGGCACTTCAAAGTCTTCTGGTCTAAAATTTACACGTTTCGTAGCATCATATCCACGTCCTTGGTAATATGCATATGCTATCATGCTGAAATTTGGTGATTTTTCAAAACCTATGTATACAGTTTCATTTTCTCCATCTCCAAGAGTTATTGTATGTAGCCCAAAAAGGTATCCCTGTCTCCACCAATTTTCTTTATTTCCATCATGATAGAATGTTGTCCAAATCTTACTTATTTTTTCAACAGATTCTTTAACTAATTCCCTTTGATTCTTTTTGAATTGTCTTTGTAAAGCTTCTAATGTGACGTTATAAATATCTCTACCTGATAAATTTTCTAGTAATTGATACACTTCAACGTCAAAGTCTGTAAGTTCTGCTTTAGTTTCATTTCCATTATCATCCAAAATTTTAAATTCGACTCCATCTAGTTCTCTAGGGTCAAATTTATAAAAATCGATTTTCATTGCTCCCATTTTAATTATTCCTCCCTTGTACTTTGTAGTTCCCTCTGTAAGTACCAAATAGCCTTTTCTAAATCTTCTTTCTTGTTTCTCTTGTATCTGCATCTAGCTATGTACTTAACCGCATTACCAAGACAGAAACCAAGTTTCCAATCTTCGATTACATCTATCACTTCATACTTGCCTTGATTGTAATGTGATGGATGATTTACTTGTTCTTTTTTTTCTTCCATGTGTTTACCTTCCTTGCATTACAACTTTCTAAAAACTCTGTGTATTTATTGACTCTCCAGCAGATATACAAAGTATCTTTTTTAGTCTTCTTACGTCTTCTTGGATTGAAGTTATAGTCTGCTTCTTCAACCATTCGTTTCTCGATAAAGATTTCATAATCTACCTTGCTTTGAATCTCTTTTTCTACACTTTCAAGAGAATATAGCTTGAATAGATTATTAGGCACTAATGAGTTTCCATATTCGTTTAGGTTTCTAACGATCCATTCAGCTATTCTCATGATGTTTCTCCCATTGCAGCTAGTAGTTCTGCAATATCTTCTATGTCTTCTTTACTAGCTTCTTCTTTGCTAGTTTCTGTGTTGTTCATCATGTACTCTGGCAATTCCTTAGAATGCGTGTAGCTAGGCTTTTTATCTGCTTTTTTGAGTGGATAGAATGTTTGCCAACCATTTTCTACTGTTTGGTTAACGATAGCTATACGTTCATTCTCTTCTGTGCTTAGCTTAGCTAGTTTCTTGATAGCTAGTTCTAGTGCATACGAAGTAAGTGGTTTACGCATCTTTTGTCTAGATTCTACGAAGTGTGATAGTGCAGTTTTCATCTCAGGAGTGCATTCATCTAGCATTTTTTTGATTTTGACTGCATCTGTTTCAACTTTTTTAGACTCTAAAGGCACGTCAGTTGCCGCTTTTTCTTTTGTATTTTCTTTTTCTTCTACTTCTTCTTCTACTTCTACTTCTAGCGGACATGTGTCTGTCATATGTCTGTCATATGTCTGACATGTGTCTGTCATACTCTTGTTTTCAATAGGGGGTGGACACTTAGAGTTTTTGCTCCGTAGTCTCTGGTATCTTTCCCAGTTGGGAAATAGCAGATAGGGTTTATCGTTCACTTCATACCTTTGAAGCAGTCCGACCTTGACCAATGCTGAGATCGCTTTGCTGATAGCACTCTTAGTAACCTTGTCATCAATTGGAAATCCGTATGACTTAATAATCATTTCACGTCCGTCTAGCCTTCCGTAGTCATCAGCTAGAAGAATTAGTCTTATATATGTTGATTGTTCAAACCAACCAAGTGAATTAAATTTTTCTGATGATAGAAGACTTTCTCTAATCATTCTATTTGGCATTGTCCATCATCTCGCTTTCTAATTCGTATAGCTCGACTAGAACACCATCTTTATTGCCATATTTCTTTGTACATGATACTTTTACTACTTGTTTATCGTCTTCATACGCAACACCATTTAATGCATCTAATACGCTTTTAATGATGTTGTCACAATCAGGCTTTTTAGTAGGATACAACCTCCCTGTTTCCATCTCCCAGTATTTCTTTTTTGAAACACTCTTTGGTATTGAAACACTAACTGTTATATCCGCCTGTATAGCGTTTTTAAGCACTCTGTCGCCATACTTTTCTCGATATGATAATTTGACCATATTCTCATAATTTGCCGTTTCAGGAGGTGTATATACGTGTCCTGAGCGAGTAAATCTTGGTCTTTGCTTTGCCTGTGGCTTTCCAGGAATAATAATACTAATCATTGGATATGTAATACCTCACAAATCTAGAACTTCTTCCTGTTCTCCTATTTGTTTTCATAATAGGTTCTGTGAGTATTACATGACCATTCTTTCTAAGATTGAATATATAAGCAGATAACCTCGTGATTCCTAAGTATCTAAATGCTTCCTTAGATGTAATCCCTTGGTGTTCCTGCATATATTCATACACTTGTTGTTCTTGAGTCATAACTCCTCCAAATAGTTCTTTCCATATTTCTTTATGAACTCTTCTCGTGTTCCATATGCTCTTTCCCAAGCTAGTTGACCTCGCTTTTTAAGAATCAAATCTAGCTCTTGGCTTTGATGTACTGAATATTTACTTCCTGTATGATGTCGATTACATAGCCAAACAGTTAATCCATCGTGATCCGATTTCTTTCTGTTAGCCGTACCATTGAAAATGTGATGGCATTCAAGGTTTTGTGTTGTGTGACACACATAACATTCTTTTTCACTTTGTATAATTGATTTCTTCATCTAATCTTTTGCATTGCCCCACTCTCTTGATATTTGTGCTTCCAGCAACCTCATTTGTAGCTTTAATGAATTAATTGCTTCCATATTTGCGGTATATACTGCTTTTGCAACATCTCTTTTGAAACGTAGTTCTGCAACGCTTGGTATTCCGTATGCCGTCATCGTTATCATTCCTATTGCCATACCATCATCACGTAATTTCAAGCACTCTTGACGCAACAAGACTTTGTAGTCTCTTTCAGCTTGTGCATAATCTGTTCCAGTCTTTCTTAATTGTTTGATTGATATGTCTAACTGTTGTGTTTTGCTTTGTAATTCTTGAAACAAGTCATACATAATAGCACCTACTTAATCTGTAAATTGTTCGTTTCTTTTAAGTAGCATCCATAGATTACTGCACCATTTTTAAGTGCATCTCCTATAGCTTTCTTGTCTACTTTTTCTGTTACAACTGTCTTGATATATTCTTTTGGTAGTAGTACATCTTCATTCACTACTACGCTTGTTGATTTTCTAAATGATAATTTGTTGCGGGCAGTTTCGAATTTGTCCATACCTCGCATTTCTAAGGCACTTCCTAAGTATTTCTTGAGTGCCTCGACCTTTTTATCGTTTGCCTTTAAACGCTCGTCTAAGGCACTTTTTTCAGCCTTTATTGACTCGCTTAATGCATTTAAGTCTTTGATGTAACATGCTAGATTATCAATCTTTGTTTTGAAGTCTGCTTCGTTCTTTTCTATTGCTTCATTATCGAAGATTAGTTCACCAGTTTCTTCATCAATGTGGAATGTATTTAATGCTCTTTCATATTCATCATTGATTTCATATAAGCTAATCTTTGCCATAAGTTAGCTCCTGTTCTCTAACGATTGATTGCACTTTGTTCATGTAATCATTTTGTGTTAGCACTTTAATGAATGTATTCATTTCATCTGTTACATAGTCTAGAACTGCAACCACTTTAGCTTCTCTTTTGCCAACGTTTGATTCAACCATTACTTTGTCATCAACGTGTAATGCATAGCTTGGGCATTCATATATTTGTATTCTTGAATCATCTTTTAATTCACATATTGCGTAACTGTTAGTCATTATTGTTTGTCTCCTTTTGATTTATTGATTTCATTTAATTTAGATATGATTTGTGATGCTTTAGATTTAGGTAAGTCTTCTAACTTAGTGATGTTGTTCTTCTCTAATAGTTTTTGTAAATCATCACCTTTGTAGAATCTAGCAATGTAAGCTACTTGTTTTTCACTTGCTTTATCATCTTTGTATGATTTCATCTCACCACTTGCTTCTGCATCTGGATCATCACCAGTGCTAATCTTGTAAGCTTTAAGTAGTGCATACTTGTCAGCGTATGTCATAGCTTTGCCTGTAGCTTTGTCGCCACTATCAATTCCATCACCATATGATTTGATTTCGATATACTCATTTGGGTTATCAATATTCACAAATCGGTATATTATCTCTAGTCTTAGATACATTTGTTTTGATTCTTTAATCTCACCAGTTTGAAAGTCTTTTCTAGTGCTAACTAATTCACCGCTATCAATTACTTTTCTATCGCATGCGTATGAATACACACCATATTTGGCTTCTAGTGGCTTGACTGCATCTAGTACATCTTTCTCACTTACTGCTTTATAACCGCTTGCTTTCCCTGTTGGAACGCTTAAGTTCTTAGCTACAGTTCCAAGTTCATCGGTTATCTTTAACATCTTTTGATATATGTTTAGTTGTTCCATTTTTGACCTTTCTCGTCAATCCTCTATACTTTTTGTGAAAGGAGGATTGATGCGTAAATATAATTTGAATAGCCACAATGACATTGAAGCGTTTGGTAATGATTTAAGAGATTCGGTTTTGGAATATGCAGAATCTTTAATTTTAGAATCACCAATCACTGTTTCCTGTCCTAAATGTGGCACGGAATTTGAAGCATTTTTCGGTAAAGACAATGTATGCCCACATTGCCAATCTGTTATTCAGTTAGAATTTAACAGTGACCGATAAATCTTCGGAATTAGCTAACTCTTTAATTAGTGAGTTAGCTTTTTCTATGCACTCAACTAGTTCTTTTATCTTTTCGGTAGTTTCTTCTAAGCCTTCAACTGAGACATTGACTTTAATTGAATTAACTTTTAATGAATTTGTGTCCATAAGTATTCTCCAATTATTTCCCATAGCCTGTCAGAATCATTTGCTATGCTTTCTAGTTCTTCTTGTGATAGTTCGTTAATTGCATCTATACATGCTTTAGCTACATATCTAGATGCACGCTCATTTACTTCTTGTAAATCATCAGCACTCACTTCGTATTGTGGGTCGAATCTTGAGTAATGAGTTTCTGCTAATGTATCTGTATCAATCATCTTCCCACCTCACGTTCTATGTACCGCTCTACATCTTTTCGAGGATATAGATACCTCTTACCAATCTTGAATGCTTTCAGCTTTCTCTTGTTCCGTAACTCACTTACATAACTTCTAGTTGTGTGTAGTTCTTCAGCTACTTCATCAGTTGTAAGTGTCATTTTTGGTTTGGGCATCTTACTTGCAATCATCTCAGCTAGTAGCTCTAGTTCTTCGTTGCTCATAAGCACCTCCCAAACCACATCATTACGATTCCATAGAATAGAATTGATGCACCAATTGCAGTAAATAGAACTGCTTCTGTAGTGTCGATTATTCGACTCCATGTTTTTCTAGATAATCCAAATAAGTTTGTTTGTGTTATAATTGGATTGTCTTTTTTTGATTTGGCAACTGTGACCGCAGTTGCTTTTTTGTTAGTCATACATTTTCTCCTTTCTGTTTCGTGATTTTAATTCACACTTTTGCTGAAAAAAATAGATTTATCAGGTAAGTCCAACATATCTTCTAATGCTTGAATTTCACTAGCTTTGAATTCTGTTGAATTATTAAGCTTTAGAAGAAAGCCTTGTTCGGATAATCCTAGTCTTTTCGCAACTTCTTTTTTTGATAAACCTTTCTTAAGAATTGCAATTTCTAGTTCAACTGTATTAGTCATGTGTCTTCCTTTCTGTGATTTTTAATCACACTTTTATTATATGCTATTGTGATTTTAATGCAACATTTATTTTCAATAAATTAAAAATTATTTGAATATAAAGCACATCGCACCTATAATGACTTTGAGGTAATAAAAATATGATGAAATTATATGAAAACATTAGAGTTCTTAGGAAATCTAGAAAAATGTCTCAAGAAGACTTAGCTAAAAAAATAGGATATACAGATAGAAGCATAATCGCACGCATAGAAAAAGGTGAAATAGACTTAAGCCAATCTAAAATATATGCATTTGCGGATATTTTTGGAGTAACACCAACTGAATTGATGGGAGATTTAAAAGAAACAAAAACTGGTTATCAAGTTC
>CAVIQY010000090.1:0-8268 GCA_963645035.1 bacterium
ATTTTTTTGATGAACTTTTCAACTAATTTTCTTTGAGTTTTATCAAAACTTTTTTATTTTTTTTGCATTTTTTTCAAAAAAATTGATGCAATCTTCAGAAAAATCTCTTAACTTTTCAGCAAAATTTTTTTGAAATTCTCGGTGAATGATGCAGGGGAAGATACACCAATTCTCATTGAAATACAGCACTATTTTTATAGGCGTTTTTGTGCCACCACATCATGCCACCACGAGTGCTGATTTTTATGTTTTTTTCAGAATGTGCCACCACGAAAATCATGTTTTTTTATGGTGATGTGCCACCACCATTTTGTATAAGCAGGATAAAGGGTGCCACCACTTCGTGCCACCACCCCCTATCACATCAGACGGCAAAGCCGACTGAATTCCGCATAAATATGCGGTTTTTTAGTATTTAATCAATGCCACCACACCATGCCACCACGGTTTTTAGGGGTGCCACCACGGTTTTTAGTAATGCGTGCCACCACATCAGTCGTGCCACCACACCATGCCACCACGTTTGGAAATGAAGGGGTGCTTTTTTGTATATAAAAAGAGAAAGGGGGGGTGTTTTGAACAATGAGCACTTCACGAATTAAGCAGATGAAAATCCGCATGACAGTTGATGAAATGAATGAATTAAAGTCAGCTGTCAAAGAGAGTGGGACTACACAGCAGAATTATGTCCTCTCAAAATTATTCGCTAACTTTGTGAAACCAGCTAATGAAGAAGTTTGTCCAATGTGCGGTGGAAGACTTTTAGTTAAGCATGGACACAAAGGGGTATTTCTTGGATGCGAAAATTTTCCATCCTGTTCTTACGCACAATCAATTAATAAAGGTGGTGTATCATGGCACTCTGGAAAGCAGAAACCCCGTCTGATTCGCATCAGCGGGGCAGTCGGGGTAATTCATCGGAAAAATTTCTCGTGCTAAAGGTCGTTCTTCTGTTCAGAAGATGGCGTACATCTGTTGCACGATGGCAAAAGATGAAAGAACGAATCGCACGTTCCGTTATCTAACAAAGCAAAGTGAACTCGTTCATACTGAAACTTGTTTACCAAAGAATGCACCTGATCGTTGGAAGAATCCAACGACCTTATGGAATGAAGTTGAGCAATTAGGATTTCTTAATGATGATGATTTGAAAAAGGAACTCAAAAATCAAATGAGAAAACGAAACTGTGAAACAATTTCTGACTATATAAGGGCATTAATAAAAGAGGATTTAGAAAAATGAAGTGTTTTTGCCCCGGGGCAAAAACACAAAGAGAGGTGAAGAAATGAAAGCGAATGTTATAGCTTGTGCAAACGCAAAAGGCGGTTTCAAAGCCAATAGACACAAATACTAACGAGAATGTATTAAAAGCCTTAGCAAAGCTTGAACTGTTGTATAACGAGCCTCTAAATGACTCATTAGACGTTGTGAAGAGAATTTGTGTTGAGAGATACGAAGAAAGAAGTTATGGTTACAGTTTTGGAATGCATATGTAAAAAAAAAGCAGGGGACTACCATGTCTTTTTTTTATTTGAAAAGTAGGTAATACAATTTTGCCCCGGGGCAAAATTGTAGATAATGACACAAAATTACAAGTTTGAACTAACCAAACTTGTAGGAATTGAAACAATGATAACAATTTGGCCACGTGGCCAAATTGCATAAGCAGATGGAAACAAATTGGTGAAGTGGCAGAAAACATCAAATAAGGTGGCAGAAATTAAATAACGCTATTACCTTATACAGTACAAACCAAAATCTGTATATTCTGACATTTTTTTACAAATTTACTCTAAACGAATTTGTTGTTTTTGACACATTTAGAAAAAATAAAGAAATTGTAAGAAATAGGGAAAAAATGTATTGATAATATAATGTGCATATTCAGAATGTGCTATAATGATAGGGAAAAAATGTATTGATAATATAACGTGCCCTAGCGAAGCTTTGTTGCATCATGGCTTTTAGAAAGTAGAAAGGATTAACTATGTTAGATGATGTATTAACTAGATATGATGGAATAGAGGTATCAGCGATAGATATGTATTCAGATATCTTTCATTTAGGTGATGGATATATTCAATGTGAGAATGAACCTAATGGACTTTTTAAAGCTAATCCTATTGGTTATTGGAAAAATAATAATGATGATAAAGGACATTTCCGAATCTTATTTGAAGATACTTTTGAAGACATTTTAAAGGAAATGCAGAAAGCAGATTTTTCATTGTTGAATTGTGTAACATATTTTGGAAGAAAAAGGTCTCAAGAACATGCTTCTAAGATGTATGCAATGATATTTGATCTTGATGGATTGGATGATGAAAAGTTAAATAATTTTTTGAATGCTGCTTATGTTGCTGATGTGTATCCAATTCCTAATTATATTTGTTTATCAGGACATAATGTTCATTTATATTATGTTTTTGAAGAACCTATAGATTTATATCCTAATATCAGATTGCAGTTAAAAGAATTTAAATATGCCTTAACTTCAAAGATTTGGAATAGATACACATCAGCATTAGAGAATGTTCAGATGCAAGGAATCTTTCAAGCTTTTAGAGTTGTTGGTGGTAAAACAAAAGAAGATGCAAAGTACAAAAAAGTTAGAGCGTTTAGGTTAAATGAGCATCCATTTGATTTAGAACAGTTGGGAAGATATATTCCAGATGAACATAAAGTTGATTCATCTAAAGTGTTTAAAGAGACAACCTATACTTTAGATGATGCAAAGAAGAAGTTTCCTGAATGGTATGAGAAAGTAGTTCTTAATAAAGATAAGTCTGTAAAACCATGGGATATAAAAGGTAAGGTTCATGGGGATGATCCATATGCGTTATATCATTGGTGGTTGTGGAAGATAAAACATGAAGCGACATTTGGACATCGTTATTTTTGTATTATGGCATTAGCTATCTATGCAATTAAAAATGATGTTCCGAAAATGACTTTAAAAGAAGATGCATATTCTTTGATTGATTTATTTAATTCATATGCACCAGAACATCCATTTACTAAGACAGATGTAGATAGTGCTTTAGAATGCTTTAATGAGCAGTATAGGACGTTTCCTAGAAATGATATTTCGCATTTATGTGCTATAGAGATAGTGAAAAATAAAAGAAATGGAAGAAAACAAAGTGTACATTTAGAAATAGCAAGAGCTACACAATCAATTTTAGATAAACAAAATGGCAATGATTGGCGTGACGGCAATGGAAGAAAATCTAAGGAAAATATCGTAAAGACATGGCAATTAAAACATCCAGAAGGAACTAAAGCTGAATGTAATAGACAAACAGGACTCGACCCAAAAACAATTCGTAAATGGTGGAATGAAAGTATATAAAAGGTATATACTTTTTATATAATAATGATATACTTAGTGTATAGGATGGTGAAAGTATGGGAAAGGTAATTTCAATAGCAAATCAAAAGGGTGGCGTTGCCAAAACAACTACTACATATAATTTAGCTTCTGCTAAGGCATTAGAGGGTAAAAAGGTATTAATGATTGATTTAGATCCACAGGCTTCTCTGACAATTGCTTGTGGTATTGAACCAGGAACGAAAGAATTAGAAGGACATTCAGTATCTGACTATTTTAGAAATCCTAAAGAAGACCCAACAGAAGCTATTTTTGAGGTTGAAAGCACAGGATTAAAAAATTTATATATTGTGACCGCTGATATAGATTTAGCTGAGACGGAAAAGGATTTATTTACAATGACAGCACGTGAAAGAAAGTTGAAGCGTGCAATTAATCAATTACGAGGCTATTTTGATTACATATTCATTGATTGTCCGCCACAATTAGGATTGCTTGTTACAAATGCATTTGTTGCATCCGACGAAGTAATTATTCCAGTCATGACGGAATATCTTGCATATCGTGGATTAAGAGCCTTAAAAAAGACAATAGAGGATATAGTAGAAGACCCAGATTTAAATCCAGAACTTAAATTGGATGGCATAATAGCAACATTCTATGAAAAGAATATCAAGGATAAGCAAGATATCTTAGAAGTACTATCAAAAGAAAACGAATTACTTGGTGTAGTTCGGAAAGGTGCTGATGCTTATAGGTATATTTTAGACGGTAAGCCAGTAGTAATTGCACAGCCTAAATCTGACATAGCAAAAGCATATATTGAAATATCAAAAAAGATATAAAAAGTATATACCAATAATATACTAAGAATATACTAACTATATAAAAAGTATTGAATAAAAAGGAAAGTGAGACTTATATGAATAAATTCGAAAAGAAAGCAAATGAGCTAAATAAAGAAGAAGAAAAATCTGTTGTTAAGAACATTGCTAAAAATAAATCTTCTAATGGAACAAAGGATCTAACAATATCTGTAAAAGTAAATTCCACTACATACGAGCAATTTAAAGAAATTAATAAGGCACTTGGAATGTCCAATAATTCCTGCATTAATCAATTCATTGCGAGATATGTGTTAGAAAATAAGAATATAATCGAATAAATTCAGCAATTTTTGCATAGGTTGCCTAAATTCAAAAAAATAACATTTATTATTTTAGATGGTAAAAATGTGTAAATAAGCAAATATCATGTTTGAAATATGTAAGGTTTGGGAAGATAACCGACCAATTTGGGAAAGATATATGTATGATTTGGGAATGAAAAAGGTGAAATTATGATAAAAGAACCTAGTAAATATGTATCCAAGGAATATTTGGAAAGAGAAATTAAAATAGCAATTGGTGACTTCCGTTTGGCTAGAAATGAAGATGAACAATGGAATGCTAGAAAGAGAGTTAGCAAAACTTTAGAAATAGCTAGTCTTTATTATGGATTTGAGTTTGCTGATGAACTAGACCATATGTTAGATTCATTAAGAGAAGAAATGGGATATCCCATCAAAGAAGAGGATTGATTATGCCAAGACAAGATACATTAGCGAGTGCTAAAAAGAATCAAGCTGATGAATTTTATACAAGATTTGAGGATATAAATAAAGAAATAAATGCTTATCTTGAGTATAATCCTGATACATTTAAAGATAAGACCGTGTTGTTACCTTGCGATGATCCAGAATGGTCAAATTTCACTAGATATTTTGCTCAAAATTTCAATAAATTAGGTTTAAAAAAATTAATTAGTACGAGTTATGCCGTTGAAAGTAAACCATCAGGCGCATTTTATCAACCAACTATATTTGAAATGAGTGATATTCAATATGATGAAGGAAAAACAAGAAAACAAGGTAAAATATTTACTCTTACTAGAAGAAATAAAAATGTAGATATAAATGATTTAAAATGGAAATATCTTGATGGTGACGGTGATTTTAGATCGGAAGAAGTGAAAAAATTGAGAGATGAAGCTGATATTATTGTGACAAATCCACCATTTAGTTTATTTAGAGAATTTCTTGCTTGGATAATTGATGGCGAGAAAAAGTTTTTGATTATAGGAAATATAAATTGTCTTACATATAAAGAAGTATTTCCATTGATTAAAGAAAATAAAGCTTGGATTGGGAATGGAATGGGACGCTGGATTTCTGGATTTATCGTTCCAGATAATTATGAACTGTATGGAACTGAAGCTAGAGTAGAAGAAGGGAAAAGAATTGTTGCAACGAATAATTGCTTATGGTTAACAAATTTAGAACATGGTAGAAGACATCAACCGCTTCAATTAATGACAATAGAAGATAATATTAAATACAGTAAACATAAAGGAATAAAAGAAAATGGTTATCCTAAATATGATAATTATGATGCTATTGAAGTTCCATATACAGATGCGATACCATCTGATTACGAAGGAATAATGGGCGTTCCTATTACATTTTTAGATAAATATAATCCAGAACAATTTGAAATAATTGGTGCAAGTGATAATGGTGCGATAGAAGATAAATATAAATTACCACATTTTAAGAAACACAATGAACCATATATAAATGGTAAAAAGGTTTATAAGAGAATATTCATTAGAAAGAAGAATTAATATGAAAACAACATTAATAACAGATATAACAGTTGGTGATATTTGCAATGGATTTGTGTATAACGAATATGAAGGAAAAGGTGTAAATGGATTATCTGGTAAATTGGTAATTCAACCAGAATATCAACGTAATTATATATATGCTGATGGGAAAAAAGATGTTGCAGTTGTTGATTCTCTTTTAAAAGGATACCCATTAGGTCTAATTTATTTTGTTAAAGTTTCTGAAGATAAATACGAGGTTTTAGATGGTCAACAAAGAATTACATCTTTTGGAAGGTTCGTAACAAATAAGTTTCCAATCATAGCAGCAGATGATATTCCACATTATTTTGATGGACTTGCTGAGGATTTAAGAGCAAAGATCTTGAATTCAAAACTTACAATTTATGTTTGTGAAGGAACAGAATCGGAAATAAAAGAATGGTTTAAGACAATTAATATTGCTGGTGTTCCTTTAAATGAACAAGAATTATCTAATGCAATTCACTCTGGTCCATTTGTTACAAAGGCAAAAGAAGTTTTCTCTAATTCAATAAATCCAATGGTGCAAAAATGGTCGGCATATATAAAAGGTGATGTAAAAAGACAAGATTATCTTCATACAGCTTTGGATTGGGTATCAAAAGGTAACATTGATGAGTACATGAGTAAGCACCGATATGATGATAATATTATTGAATTAGAAGCGTATTTCAATTCGGTTATTGATTGGGTAAGCACAGTATTTGTTGACGTAGAAAGTGAAATGAGAGGACTTCCTTGGGGCGAATATTACGAAAAATATCATAGAAATGCATATGATTCATCAGAAGTTCATAAGAAACTTAAGCAACTTTATAGTGATTATTTTGTTAAAAATCGTAAGGGTGTATATGAATATATTTTAGGTGGATGCAAGAAAACTGGATTGCTAGATGTAAGAATATTTGATGAAGTAACGAAAAAAACGGTATATACAAAACAAACTTCTGATGCAGAGAAGGAAGGTGTTTCCAACTGCCCTTTGTGTGCAATGGGGAATGATAATAATGCAAAACGCATTTATAAAATGTCTGAAATGGATGCTGATCATGTTACAGCATGGTCTAGAGGTGGCTTAACAGACATTAGTAACTGTACAATGCTTTGTAAAACACATAACAAAGCGAAAGGAAATAAATAAAAAAAAAACAATCGTGTCATTACAACTCCACTATTGTTTTTTTTTTTTTTTTTTTTGCAATTTTGCCACGTGGCAAAATTGTATTTTCTCAAAATGTTTCCTTAAACATATTAGAAAGTTGTTGAAGTTCCTGCTTTGTTTTTTCTAATTCATCAATTTTTTTTTGCAATTCAATAGCTTCTGCAGGCAAATTACCATCTAATTTTTTTTGGAATTCATCCAGTTGTTTGTCGCATTCTTGAATAATATTATCAAGCAATTTCAATTCATTTTCTAAATTATCCATATATTTTTTTCATCAAAATAAGTTATCTGTGTCATTTGAATTGTCAGAATCAGTGCTTTTTTGTGCTGCATTTTGTTTGTCTAGCCTTGTTTTATCTACAGCAAATTTCCAATATTCAGGGAAGAAAGGCATCCCCTTTTGACCATTAACATACAAAAAAGTTTTTAAAAATTCTAAATTCTCTTCATCACCAGAAATGTAATCACTAAAATAATTTTTTAAAGCAGTATCTAATTCTGCACCCAATTGGATTAAATAATGTGTGCGATCATCACGTTCCTTTTGTGATTTTGATTTTGCTTTTTTGCGTAGTTCTTCTTTTTTTTGAGCAATCAATTGATTCTTACATAGAAGAAAATTCAAAGTCTTCAAAGAAAAAAGCTAAAGATTATGTTCTAAATAACATTCCTTGCTTGCGGTACATCAGAAAGAAAAAAGAATACTTTGAGTAATCCAAAGTGTTTTTTCTTTCTTTTTTTTGGCGTTCGCCATAAATTTCTTTAGTGAAAACACTTTTGAAAGAGAGGAAAAATAAGGTAGAAGATTGGTTAATCAGATGGGATTTCAAAGATAATTATTGCATATTATCTTCTTCAGAAATTAGAAAAGAAGAAATAAATTCTTATCTAAGAAGTTCCATTTCTTGGGTAGAAGATGACCACGATGATAGGAAATTAAAGGATCTTTGCGAGACAATTTCTGAAAATTTTTGTAGAGGAATTGATGCAAATTTAAAAAAGAAAATATTAAAATACGCTAAAGATTAAGAGAAATCTAAACGTGTTTCTCTTATTTTTTTGCAAAAGTTTTAATGCATTTTTAAT
>CAVIQY010000091.1:0-8016 GCA_963645035.1 bacterium
TGCTCATATTTATTACTTATATTGTAGTAGTGTAAACAGATGAATGTCAATAATAACCTTGAAATTTATCGATTTACACTTGTTAATCTTTAATAAACTCGATTTCAGGATGAAACTTACACCCTCTTACAAATCCCTTCCAGATAATCGAGAGTCTACTAAATTCTCCTTTTGATAGAACTTGAACAGAATGATACAAATATTTAGTGATTAACCAAAACCAACCTTGAATACCTTCTCTTCGGTAAAGATAAACATCATTACGATAAAAATATTGATAACGATTTAATCTATCTTCTGTATCTGTCGCAATATTGACTATTGTTTTATTCTTCATCGCATGAATTACTTTACTATCTGATACAACATAACATTTTTCTTGACGAGATATTCTACGAGTATATTCCCAATCATCAGACCAGATAAAGAATTCTTTAAACGGCAGTCCATACTTTAATACTGTTTCTCTTTTTAGAAATAATGAAACAAAGCTAGCTAATACAACTTCTTCGTTTTTGTCACATTCTTTTATTTCTTGACCAAAAGGTGTTTTACGTTGGATATTCATTGGACATAACTTACCATCTGTCCATAAAACAATACTGCTTAACCAACCATAGTTACCTTTTAGCTTTTTATCTGTATCTTTAAACTTTTCTAGTGCATCTTCTTTTGCTAAGCAATCATCATCCATGATCCATAGGTACTCATATCCTAGTTTACAAGCTTTCTTAATCCCATAAGAAAACCCCCCTGCACCACCTAGATTACTACCAGTATTTTCATAGATGACATCCGTTCTTTTTTCTAGCCATTCTCTAGTTCCATCATTAGACGCATTATCTATGACTAGAATATCTAAGTTAGTAGTTTGTTTCTTTAAGCAATCAATACATTGTTTAAGGAGTTCTAGTCGATTATATGTAACAACAACTGCTACCGTATTATTTTTAGTCATTTAGTTCCTTTTCGCACATCTTTAAGACACTATCAATTGTTGTGTCCATATCGTAGTACTTATATTCACCAAGTCTACCACCAAAAATTGTATTAGTTTCTTTACTAGCTAGTTCTTTATATTTTTGATATAAAGAATTATTCTTTTCATCATTTACTGGATAGTATGGTTCATCTCCTAATTTCCACTCAGAACTATATTCTTTAGAAATCACTGTCTTAGGTAAATCATTCCCATTTTCATCTTTACCAAATTCAAACCATTTATGTTCAATAATTCTTGTATATGGTGTTTCTCTATCTGTATAGTTTACCGCTGCGTTACCTTGATAATTAGGCATATCTAATAATTCTGTTTCAAATCTTACAGAACGATATTCTAAATATCCTAGTTCATAATTGAAATAAGCATCGATTGGTCCTGTATAGACAACCTTACTAGCGAGCTTATCTAGTTCTTCTTTATTTTCTAAATAATCACAATTTAGTCTTACTTCTATACCATCTAATAGATTTTGAATCATCTTTGTATATCCACCTACTGGAATACCTTGATATAAAGCATTGAAGTAATTGTTATCAAATGTTAATCGAACAGGTAGTCTCTTGATAATAAACGCTGGAAGATCTTTACAATCTCTACCCCATTGTTTCTCGGTATAGCCTTTAATTAATTTCTCATAGATATCTCTACCTACTAGAGATATTGCTTGTTCTTCTAGATTAGTAGGTTCACTAGTAATCTCTTTTCTTTGTTCATTAATCTTACTAAGTGCTTCTTCTGGTGTAACTACACCCCACATCTTATTAAAGGTATACATGTTAAAAGGTAGTGAATATAATTCACCCTTGTAATTGGCTACTGGGCTATTTGTAAAACGATTAAATTCTGCAAACTTCGTAATGTAATCCCATACTTTCTTATTATTTGTATGAAAGATATGTGCTCCATATTTATGAACATGAATTCCTTCTACATCTTCTGTATAGATATTGCCACCAACATTCGCTCTTTTTTCTACTACTAATACTTTTTTACCTTTTTTACTTGCTTCATGAGCGAATATTGCTCCATATAATCCAGATCCTACTATTAAATAATCGTACATTTGCTTTCTCCCTTTACTACTTAATTTCTAAATAGTCTTCCCAGAATGATAACGTTCTTAGTTTTAATCCATCTTTAGCATATAACTCTTGCGCTTTACTTAATTCATTACATGCTTTAATAGACTTGTTAATTACTTTAAAAATATACTTAAATGACTCTTTTGTATTCTTTTCGGTGATAAATCCTTTACCACTAGTAACATCATATTGAAGAACACGTTGTTTTCTATAAGTATTGGTTAATCTAGCTGTAGCCATAGGAATACATGTTTCTCCTTTAGCTTTTAGAATTAATCCATTAAAGGTTAACCATCTTCCATAAATCGCTCTCTTACCATCAATACGACTTCTTTCTTCATCATAAACTGTATAGTTGAATTTCGCACCGATTTTATTTAAATCTTCACTCTTATAACCAGCACCCATGATTTCTTTATGTAACACTTCACTATCTTGTGCCATTAACCATTCTGGTCCCTTTAAGAAGTCTTCTACACCTCTTAAATACAAATCAACATTCTTGTATCGATATAAACCAATTTCTTTAAAACAATGCCCTACAATCGTTTTAAACAATTGTTTCTTTCCAAACCACTTACAATGGAAGGAATTATCAATTAGTCTATTTCTAATAATGTAATATTCTAAGAATGAAGAATATTTATTCTCAAAAGGTTCATGCCAAACACAGATACCATTCATTAAAATTAAGTTCTTCATATTACGAAGACCATATTCGACATCATCGCCTCTAATAAATATTGGTAATGGTAAATTATCTTCTCTTACAACAGAGAATGGGAAACAACAATACCACCAAGCATTAAATTCTGTATATTCTTCTATCTCGTTATTTAAAACAGAACTTACAGATCTTAAATCTAAATCTTTCTTGTTAGAAATTAAATATCCACCATTCCATGAAGCACCAGATTCTACTTGTTTATATTGAAGATCTTTTCTTAACATTGCGCCACCAATGAAAGCATCTTTATGTTCTTCTTTTAATAGCGTTAAGATTCTATATGTCTTAACAATCGCTTCTGGTTCAATCACAACATCATCATCCATTAGTAATGCATGTGTAATTCCATATTCTTGATTATTCTTATAGATTTCGATTAGTCCCCTAGTAAAGCCACCTGCTCCACCATAGTTCTTATTTTTAAATAAATGAATCGAATCACTCGCTAACTTATCAAAGTCTAAAGTCTTCGCATTATCTGAAATAAATACTTCTAAATGACCATATACATCTGAATTTGCATTTTGAAGAATAGACGCATTTAATAGTTTTAAATTTTTCTCAATATATGCTTCTCTTCTATATGTACAGATACATATTCCAATCTTAACGTTTCTTAATTCTTTTTCATCTATCTTAGAGCTATAGCATCCGCCATAAAAGACACCATCTTCACTTAAAGATTCAATGTCAAAAGAAAATACTCCTTTTTTCTCTGAACAATCAAAATCTAAAACAATTTTTGTTTTTTCTGAGCACTCCACGATTTGTTTCGTCATGACTGTTTGAATGATATTATCGTGTATCTTTTCTTTTCGATATAAATTGATACAGAATTTTCCCTTTAAAAATAATTCCAAAGATACATTATCTACAATCGTATACTTCGTCCATTTTTCTATAGAAAAACTATTAAAGTAAGTATCAAAGCGTACCACTCCATTTTTAGCCATATCGATTTTCTTCTCTTCATAGCTAATCTTTGTGTCTTTTTTCTTATCATATCTAAAATATAATTTTTCTTCAGTACATTTACCTACTTCAGGAAATATTAATTCTTGTAATATCATTATTCTCACCCACCTAAATTACTCTATATTCCAAACATGTTTGAACGTACAAGGTCCAAACTCATCTGTCACATAATTTCTGATTACGATTTGAAAAATCAATCGTACATAATCATATTGTTCACCCGTTTTACCATTTATACCAACATTTAAAAAATATCTTCCCGGTAACAAATCTAAGTTCTCTATTCTTAATGTGACCATTCCTTTTTCTTTTAAAACAGGTAATGGATCTCCAGCTTTCGTAAAACAACATCCATATTGATATTGCCAATTATCTTTAACAAAATCCATATTGAAATTGACTTCTACATTTTCTAGCACTGTTTTATATCCAAGCTTTAAGATTAACGTATCACCTGTATCAAAGTTTCTACATGGCTCATTTTGACTATTATACGTCTCAATAGAGGTATATAAAACTTCTCCACTTCCTTCTCTTCTCGCTTCAGGATGAATATTTGTAGTCAAAGAAAGTAAAGAATCTTTTCTATCTTTAAAAATCTGTTCACTTTGTTTCGATAATTTTTTAATTCTTTCTTCTTCCATAGAATCAAGATAATGTGTTCCTATCTTCTTAGGAATACCATCTTCTCTTATTTTGCCATTTTCAATCCAAATTAAGCGATCACACAAATCATAAAGTTGATCCATAGAATGAGATACGATAATAATCGATATTCCTTCTTCTTTTAGTTCCCTTAATTTATCTATACACTTCTTTTGGAAAGACACATCTCCAACAGCTAATATTTCATCAATGAGTAATATATCCGCATTCACATTTATCGCAACCGAGAATGCAAGTCGCATATACATACCTGAAGAATATGTACGAACAGGATTATCGATAAAATCTTCCAGTTCTGAAAAATCAATAATATCTTGAATTCTTTCATCAATTTCTTTTTCTTTTAATCCAAATATAGACGCATTGATATAAATGTTTTCCCTCCCACTCATATCCGGATGAAAACCAGCTCCTAATTCAATCAAACTAGAAACTCTACCATCTATATGAATTGAT
This sequence comes from bacterium, assembly GCA_963645035.1. Taxonomy (GTDB): domain Bacteria; phylum Bacillota_I; class Bacilli_A; order Erysipelotrichales; family Erysipelotrichaceae; genus Bulleidia. The sequence goes on from CAVIQY010000091.1 coordinate 4,910, forward strand.
CCACTATTTGGCACATAAATACGACTCAATAGTTTTAATAACGTACTCTTACCACAACCATTTTTACCAATCAGACCAACAGTTTGTCCTTTTTCTATTTCAAAACTAATGCCCTTTAGTATTTTTCTTTCTTCGTATTTATTTCTTTTCTTAAAGATGACTTTTTCTTTTAAAGTATTTCCTTTATCGTAGTAAACCCTAAAATCTTTCGTAACATCACTTACTTTAATACAACTTCCCATTAAAGTTCCTCCGCAAAATTACTACTAAGTTTATTAAATATCAATTCGCCAACAATCACAATAACAATTGCGCAAATTAACCCATATCCTAAGTAATTTAATGAAGGTACTTCACCCCAATAAAGCACTTGGTGATAACATTCAATAATCGCTGTCATAGGATTAACTTTTAATAACATTCTTACTTTCTCTGGTACTAACGTAATTGGATATAGTATCGGTGTTAAATAAATCCACATCATTAATAGCACATTAACAATATGTTCTAAATCTTTTAAATATACCGTCACAGAAGACACAACCAAAACAAGTCCTAGAATAAATAGATATTCTATAACCATGATTACTGGTAAAAATAGTAATGCCGCAAAGCTAATCGATCTTCCTGATAATATTATCGTCAAAAACACAAGAATAAAGCATAGTAGCATATTGATAAAATTAGCCGTTACAGTAGAAATCGGTAATACTTCTCTTGGAAAATATATTTTTTTGACTAAATTTCCTTGGTATCTAACACTACCGCATCCATTTCTAAGCGATAAATCAAAGAAAGTCCAAGGAATCATCCCTGCAATCATATATACATAAAATTGATCTAAGTCATTTCTTGTAATCAATGAGAACACAATCGTATAGACAATGATTTGGCATAAAGGATTAATAAAAGTCCATAAGAATCCTAAAATAGAACCCTTATACTTCCCTCTAAGTTCCCTCTTCACCAAATTCTTAACCATATCTCTATATGAAAATAATTCTTTTAAATGTTTCTGCATCTTTATCTAACTCTCTAACAACTCATATATTCTAATCAAAACTTGAAAATCTATCAACTTTACAGGCTCTATTTAAAGGCTTATATGTGCTAAATCATAGTACAGTACAATTATCTTATATCACTTTAAGAGAATATCAGAATCAAAAATAAACTATATGCGCTAGTGTTGTTTTATACATTTACTTACTTCTGCTATTCCTATGGTTGCAATTGGAATTAAGCACATAAAATATGGCATAACATACTGTGCTTTAGCTTCCCAAATCGCATACAATACAAATCCTAGAATAAAAATACATGGGAATATTAGATATTCTGTATCTATGCTTTTTCTTTTTTTGAAGAGTGCAAATACCCCAATCAAAGAAAAAATATAGATAAATGTTTGATAACCATCCATAAATGGATCCATCTTATTTATAACAAGCAACATTTTATCGTATTCCGTATTGATACTTTCTGGAAAATCTTTACTTGATACAGTAAATTGAATATTTTGATTATTTTCATCTGTATAATAATTAACCGCCGCAAAATAATGCGCATTAAAATCTGGCGCACACCATTCACTAGATATTTTTTTTGCAAAAAATTCTATTGTATAAGCTGGTTGATGAACAAATACATTTAAACGTTCTTTAATCGATTCAACTGATAGGTGTTGCATTTCTTCATAGTCATTATTTGTTCCATATATAATCGATTTGGTAAATCCATTCCACCAACCTGGAAACTTAACTGATCCTTCAGTTTCTGTATCTTGCAATCCCATTGCTATCCAACCAATTTTTGGAATACCCTTCCCAAATGAATATCCGAATTTTTCTCCCATATAATTGTTAGGAATATTTGTGGACAAATTTCCAATAAAAAAAGTTAATATACACATTACCAAACAAATAACATTGATTAACGATTTTTTAGAGCAACATTTTATAATCCATAAAATAACAAAACCAATCGCAATAACACAAAACGTTAATTTCACCCAACACATGAAAACATATGGAATAAGTGACAGCATTGCATATCTTATAGCTTTTTTACTGTCCTTAGTAGACAACGCAAGAGATTGTAACAAAATGAAAATTGATACAAGAAAAAAGCCTATTTGATTGCAATACATAAAAGAAGAATACATTAAATTAGGAATAAAAATTGTTAATAAGATAACTGTCAGCCCTTTTGTTTCATTGCTTTTCAAAAATGTTGCTGCAGAAAAAGAAAGTACAACAATTGTCATCGAATTTGATAATGCATTAATGATTTGATATGCAAATGGCGCCGAAGAGTGAAACAATTGAAATAATATGTAGCAAAATGAAAAGCCACCTAGCTGATACGGACAATTAACAAAATAGCTTGTCCCCAGCTTCATATCTCTTAAACTCTCCGGTAACGAACTATCAAAATACAATGATTGTTGACCGTTTGAAAGTGCTTCAGCATAGCTTAATAAGTGACCTGAATCATAATAATAACTGTTTGTAGTATGTTGTCCAATAATCCACCATAATTGAAAGCCAAAAGTAATACAAACTGAAAATAAAAGTAACAGTTTCCAATTTACATTTTTTAATTTCATAAAATAATAAGATAGCAAAAATAATATTAGTGTAACAACAATAGGTACAATTGCAATTTTAGGATTTGTTAAAATTGTATACAAATTCCCTGTTTCATACAAGCTTGTATAACTTTCTAAAAAAGAGCATAGAATTGAACCAATAGATAAAACTAGTAAAGCAATCATGCATACGATTAATCCAAATGATGTTATAAATGATCCAATCTTTTTAATAAAATGATTTGTTTCTAGCTCTTTTGCTTTATCCATTCGTTTCTCTCCTTAATTTTTATGCAATTAAAATCAACTGTAAATTTTACTTTGAAGCTAAATTAGCTAATCTTTGTAAGAACGCTGCCATATCACATCTTTTTACTGTTTCCATTGGTCTAAATTCTTTTGTGCCATCTTCCACTAACCATCCTTGTGATATTCCTGCATGAGCTAACCATAAAATATCTGCTTGGTGATAATCATCACCTCTAGTTAAATCAGAGAATGTAGCCCAATCAGATTC
>CAVIQY010000092.1:0-7955 GCA_963645035.1 bacterium
TATTAGAAATTCATTTCATTCTAATAGTTCATTTTGATTAATCAGCTTTTGAAACGTGTGGTTTTACATCATTAGGAATTAAGCATTTATATGTATCGCCTTGTAAACGATTTGCTAATTCTTCTTTAGCTTTTTCAATTAATTCAGGATGCTCAATTAGGTTAATTGCTGCATCATTAAGTATTTCTCCAGCAAGCATTGCCCCTTTATAAGCAATAGAGCTCTTTCCTTGTGCTACCCATTGCCAAGTATGTGCCCCAGCTCCAATAGAGAAACATGCAGTATTAATTTGTGCTGTTGGTACAACCCAACTTACATCACCAACATCTGTAGATCCCATAGTACAAATATCACTATGTTCTGTTTCTACATAATAGTCATTGATTGGACGATTCTTGATATTATCAATAACTTTGTTCTTATCTTTAGCAGTAGATGGAACAGACATTAAGGCTTTATCTAATTCATATGTATCTTTGAATTTTTGTGCATATGCTAGTTCATCAGCTGTATATGTATTTTGATAAATCTTTTTAAATGAAGCATCTAATACATCTTCAAGTGTAAAGTTAGGTACGACGTTACTTAAACCTTCATCGAAAATAACTTCTAGTTTTGTATCCGTCATTAACGCAGCACCTTTAGCACAATTAATCACACGATTTAATAGAGCTTCGCACTTTGGATTTGTTGTACTTCTAACGAAATATTTTAGACAAGCTTCAGATTGTACAACGTTTGGTGCTTTACCACCAGCGTTAAGATACGCATAATGTATACGATCTGAGCTTTCCATATGTTCACGCAAATAGTTCACGCCAACATTCATTAATTCACATGCGTCTAGTGCACTTCTTCCTAAATGTGGTGATCCTGCCGCATGGCTACTTACGCCATGGAACTTAAAGAAAATAGAAATACATGATTGATGAGAACCAGTAGTTACTTCATTAAATAAACCTGGGTGCCATGTTAAAGCAACATCTGCATCACTGAAGAAACCATCTCTTGCTAAATAAGCTTTACCAGAGCCACTTTCTTCAGCAGGACAACCTACCATTTTTACTGTTCCACTGTGACCCGTTTTCACTAAATAATCTTTAAATAAGCAAGCTGCTTTAATTGAACCTGTTCCAAGTAGATGATGTCCACAACCGTGTCCAGTATCTTCAGGACTAGTAATAGGAGCATAATGATCTACGTCAGCTTGTTGATTTAAACCAAATAACGCATCATATTCTGCTAAGAAACAAATTACTGGTTTACCACTTCCATATGTTGCACAATATGCTGTTTCCATATTGGCAATACCTCTTTCAACTGTAAAGCCTTCATTTTCTAAGAAATCTTCCATTGCTTTAGCAGACTTAAATTCTTCCATGCCTGTTTCAGCATAACCCCACAACTCATCTTGCAATGCCTTAAACTTATCCATCACGTTTCTCCTTTATTGATTTAAATATCTACGTAAGAACTCTTTTGTTCTTTCTTCTTTAGGATTAGTAAATATTTCACTTGGTGTACCTTCTTCTAAAATTACACCTTGATCCATAAACACAATACGATTACTTACTTCTTTAGCAAATACCATTTCATGCGTTACGACTACCATGGTCATACCATTTTCTGCTAGTTTCTTCATTACATCTAATACTTCTTGTACGATTTCTGGATCTAATGCACTAGTAGGTTCATCAAATAGCATAATCTTTGGATTCATGCATAATGCTCTAGCAATAGCTACACGTTGTCTTTGACCACCAGACAATTTACGAACATCCGCGTATATAAAATCTTGTAGACCAACATTCTTTAAATGTTCTATCGCTATTTTTTCAGCATCACTCTTTTTCATTTTTTTAATTGTAATTGGAGCTAAAGTACAATTATCTATAACATTTTTATTGTTAAATAGATTGAAGTTTTGGAAAACCATTCCAATATCTTCTCTTAACTTATTAATGTTTGTATCTAAACTAGTTAAATCTTGTCCTTCAAAATAAATATGACCACTATCAGGTTCTTCAAGTAAGTTAATACATCTAAGCATTGTACTTTTACCACTACCAGATGCACCAATAACTGTTACTACCTCACCCTGATGAACAGATAGGTTAATTCCTTTTAGTACTCTAAGATTTCCAAAAGATTTTTCTAGATTTTCTATTCTAATCATTTCTTCCATATCTATTTCTCCAATTAATTACTACTAGGTAAAGGTTTAGCAGCAGTATCTAATCTTTTCGCTACAATAGCTAATACTCTAGATAATACTAAAGTCATAATTAAGTAGATAATTGCCGCAATCACATAAGTTGGTAAGTATTGATAATATGTACTTGCTGTAGTACTAGTTGCATACATTAATTCAAATACACCAATAACATTTAATACTGAAGTATCTTTAATATTGATAATAAATTCATTACCAATTGCAGGAATACTATTTTTTACAGCTTGAGGGAAAACAACTTTCATCATTGTTTGCCATGCGGATAAACCTAAGCTTCTAGCTGCTTCTGTTTGTCCTTTATCAATTGATTCAATACCACCACGTAATATTTCTGTAATATAAGCAGTTGTATTTAACGTAACAGTAACTAAACCTGCTGTAAAGAAACCATAAATTTGATTAATTTCCGCAACACTAGCATTAGGCATTAAACTTTTTACAATATTGAATCCACCATAATAGATAATAAATACCTGAACCATCATTGGTGTTCCACGAACAACTGTTACATATATCTTAGAAAATGTACTACCTATTAGTTTTAATAGTTGTGTATTTTCTGAATCTCTACGAGTAGGTTCTTGAATTCTTAAGAATACAAGGAAAATTGCTAATAAGAAACCAAATAATGTACCAAATAAGGATATTTCAAATGTACCTTCAATACCTTTTAGCCATATTTTTCTGGATTGAATCACAAGGTAAAACATCGTTTCAATAAAACCATCTGGTCTTTGTGTTGCAACACTAGCTACATATGCTTTACTTGCAAGATCTAAAATAATACGATCAAATACAGTAATTCCAAATAATACAAATAAGAAGATAAAGATATATTTTTCATTTGTATCTAGTACTTTAAATTCTTTCTTTGTAAAAAAGATATGTCGAATAAATAAGATAATACATAATATACAAGCTACTATTCCTAAAACTGTCCAAACAATATTAGGGAATAAATGCATAATCGTATAATGATTTTGTTCTAAAGTATTATTTTGTTGAATAAATAATAATGACAACAATCCACCGATAAATGCCAAAGCCCACTTATGGGATAACCAACCAATCTTCTTTTTCTGATTCATTACAGTTTCACTCATTTACTTTCTACTTTGGCATGTTCGCCTTAGCTGTATCTAATAATTCTTGACGTGTTTCTAAATCAATAGTATCTAATGCCTCATTAACTTGTTCAACTAAATCTGTATCTGTTAATCTCATACCAACACAAGCACCTTGGAAACCAATATTGAATCCCTTACCATCTTCAAAATATACAATACTGAATTGAGGATAAGCAGATAAATAAGATTCAGCTGTTCCTGTATCTACAACTAATGCATCAGCTGTTCCTGCTTCTAATCTAGATAACATATTGGCAACAGAATCAACTGCAGGTAAGTGATTTACACCTTCGATTTGATCAATAACTGTATCGTAACGAGTTCCTTTTTGACCAAGCACACTAGCTCCAGCAAAATCTTCTAATGAAGTTGCATCAGCGTAAGCACCATCTTTTTGTACTAATAAACAATATTGAGTTGTCTTTACATTATATGTATTAGAGAAGGCAACAGATTGCTTTCTTTCTTCAGTATCTGCCATACCTGCAATAATCATATCGATTTGGCCTTGATTTAACGCTTCAATTAAACCATCAAATGCCATCTTTACAATAACAATATCAGCATCTAGATATTCACCAATTTTTTTGGCAATTTGAACATCATATCCTTCAGCATAGAATCCAGATAAATTTTCAATTGGTAAATTCGTATCTGTAGCTTCTGACTCTTGCCAATTGTTTGGTGCATAAGCACATTCCATACCAACACGATATGTCTTTCTTTCACTTGTTGTTGTACTTGTACTTTCAGCTTGACTAGTAGTACTAGCTGTACTACCACTACCACTCGAACAACCTGCTAATGTCATTGTTAGTGCCATTAACATCACCACTACCTTACTCATTAAATTCTTCATATAAATTTCCTCGCCTTCTTAAAATTAAAAACGCCTTTGGCGAGGCGTCATATGTCAAAACTCATTTCAACTAAGCGCCTCTTCTTAACGAAGGAGTGTTATAAGTATTCCCTATAACCCCACGAATAACATTTGCCAATCTTATTCGTTCGGCGATGTTTACCTTTCTCTGATTTCATCACTTGCCAGCTCCATCAGGTACTCTTTTGCACCGCTACCTCTTGTCTTTAATTTTATGAGTATTATTTTACACAATTATTTCATTTATGCAATATGTTTTCAGAAATAATTTTCACTATTTTTTCAGCCATACAGTTCTATTTACAATATCTGTATAGCTTTGAATGAGTTTTACTACTTTTATCGATACATTTTCATCTTGATAGTCACGTGGGAATCCCATTAATTCATGATTTTCTTTCATAGATGTAGAAACTTCTATTGCTTGTTCAATTGTTTCTGTTGTAATGCCACCAATAATTACGCTACCTGCATCTAACGCTTCTGGTCTTTCTGTACTTGTACGAATGAGAATACCGTTGAAATTTAAGATTGCACTTTCTTCGCTTAATGTACCTGAATCACTTAATACACAATAACTATTCATTTGTAGCTTGTTATAGTCAAAGAATCCAAAAGGCTCTAAGCTTCTAACAAGTGGATTAAACACAAAGTTTCTCTTTTCAATAAATTTTCTGCTACGAGGATGTGTAGAATAAATAACGGGCATATTGTACTTTTCAGCAATATTATTAATCGCTGTCATCAGTGACATAAAGTTTTCTTCTAGATCAATATTTTCTTCTCGATGTGCCGAAACAAGAATATATTTGTTCTTTTCTAATCCCAAGTCTTCTAAAACATGACTTTTTTCAATTTGATCCATATGTTTATGAAGTACTTCTGTCATAGGACTACCTGTCACAAACATTGTTTTTCCATCAATTCCTTCACTGAGCAAATATCTTCTACTATTTTCTGTATAAGGTAAATTAATGTCACTAATCGCATCAACAATCTTACGATTAATCATTTCAGAAACATTCCAATCCCAACATCTATTCCCTGCTTCCATATGGAATATTGGTGTTTTTAATCTTTTTGCTGAAATTGCACTTAACGCACTATTTGTATCACCAAGAACTAAAACCGCATCAGGTTTTTCTTTAAGCATTAATTCATAACTTTTAGAAATGATATTCCCCATTGTTTGTCCTAAGTTTTCACCAACACAATCAAGATAATAATCAGGCTTTCTTAAATCTAAATCTTGAAAGAAAATATCATTTAATTTTGGATCATAATTTTGACCCGTATGAACTAATACATGATCAAAATACTTATCACATGCTTTAATCGTTTCACTTAAGCGAATTATTTCAGGTCTAGTTCCTAAAATAGTCATTACTTTTAATTTCTTCATTTTATTTCTCCATTTATTTTATTTGACTAGAAAAAGTTGAAGTTTTACCCTCAACTAATTTTTGAATTTATTCATTTGTTTACGATATGCATCTACTTGAGCTTGAGATTGATTCATTAATCGTTCTAAATTTTCTTCATTCAAATTTCCACGTTTTGTCATACCACCGATTGCATCCATAGCTCTCTTCGTTTTTGTAAATTGATTTAATACTTTATTTACTTCTGTTAATGAAGTTCCACTACCTGCCGCAATTCTCTTTTTCATTGTGCTACGAATCTTATCAGGATTACGACGTTCTTCTAGTGTCATCGATTGAATAATTGCCTTTGTTTTCTTCATTCCATCAGATGCTTTCGCTTCATCAATTAAATCTGAATATTGCGAATATCCTGGTAACATCTTTAAAATACCTGATAAAGGACCTAACTTAGAAGTTTGTTCTAATTGCATTAACATATCATTTAAGTCAAACTTACCTTCCATCATATGTTGCATTGCTTTTTCTGCAGCTTCCATATCAAGTTTTTCTTGTGCTTTTTCTACAAGAGAAACAACATCACCCATGCCTAAAATACGGTCTGCCATTCTTTCAGGATAGAAGATACTCATATCTTCAAGCTTTTCGCCTTCACCGACAAACTTAATTGGTACACCTGTGATTTTCTTAACAGATAGAACACCACCACCACGGCTATCACCATCAAATTTAGTTACAACTAAACCTGTTAAAGGTAAACGTTCACTGAAGGCTTTCGCAACATTCACAATATCTTGACCTGTCATTGCATCAACAGTAAGAAGAATTTCATCCGCGTGAACATAGTTATGAATATCAACTAATTCATTCATTAAATCTTCATCAATATGTAAACGACCTGCAGTATCGATAAATACTGTATCAAAGCCATTTTCTTTAGCATAACGCATACCTTCTTTAACTGTATCTAAGGCACTTCTTTCTGTTCCTAAAGAAAATACTTCAGTATCAATTTCTTTACCTAATGTTTTTAATTGATCAATCGCAGCTGGGCGAATAACGTCTGCCGCAATTAATAATGGGTTCTTTTCTAACTTTGTTTTGCAAATTCTAGCAATCTTACCAACACTAGTTGTTTTACCTGTACCTTGTAAACCAACCATCATAATTACCGTTAAACCTGATTCATTAAAATGTAGTTCACTTTCTTCGTTTCCTAATAAATTAACTAATTCATCATGAACGATTTTTACAAGCATTTCTCCTGGTTGAACACTATTAATTACATCTTCACCACGAGCTTTTTCACGAACATCATTCAAAAAGTCTTTTACAATCTTATAATTAACATCTGCTTCTAATAATGCTAAACGAACTTCCTTTAGCATCGATTCCATATTGTCATCAGTTAATTTACCTTTACCTGCAATATTTCTAATTGTTTTATTTAAGCGATCGCTCAATGAATCAAACGCCATATATCTAATCTCCTTTTATCTGCCTTTATTATTGTATCATAGGTTAAGACAATACTAGTAGTGAAGAAAAGAGATTGGACTCATCCAACCTCTTAAGCACAATATTTCATCATTTCCTTTGCATTATCATCAGCTATTTGCATAGAAAAACTGATTAAACCTCTTACATCCATTTCTGGCAAATCTAATTCTTTTGAAATTTCTTCTATGCTGTAATCTTCACGATTCATCCATGCAACATTGACCATATCAATTAAAAGATCCTTCTTTTCTTTTGGACGATTCTCTAAACCTTCTGCAAGTCCATCAATAAAACCAGCATAGTATCCTTGTGAAAAAATCGAAAACATTTTTTGATTCATGAGTTAATCTCCTTAAGCAAGACCTGCTTTTTCTAAGAAAGAAACTTTTTCAGCGATAATTTCTGTATTGTAGTAACTTGTACCATTTTTTTCATATACATCTGATTTCACTCTTCCTCGAACCGCAATTAGATTTCCTTCTTTACAAGCTGCCGCACATTCTTCAGCAATTCCTCTCCATAAAGTAACCTGGAATTCATCAAAGGCAATAGAACCATCTTCATTTCTAAAGTTTCGTTCCGCTTCTACTACCATTCTCCCTACTGTAGTACCTTTACTCGTTTGAAACATTTCTGGAAGTCTTTTTACTCTTCCTACAAGCATAATCTCATTCATTTTTTATTTCTCCTTTGCTTTGTAGGTGTATTATGCAAAATTAACTTTATTCAAACAAATAAGCATAATTGATTACTTTGCGACAAATTGCAAATTCCACTAGACAGTATTTGTCATATATGACACAAAAATACAAGTTTAACCAATTTCTTTAAAA
>CAVIQY010000093.1:0-7925 GCA_963645035.1 bacterium
TTTATATTGATTTACGAATAATTAAGTTTGTATTGATTTCTATTTTAATTGGGTAATGAAATTCTTCTTTCATGATTTCTATTAGTCTTTGAGCTGCGACTTTACCCATATACGCTTTAGGTACATTTACAGTTGTTAAAGGTGGATCAACGTAAAGAGAATAAGACATATTATCAAATCCTACGATAGAAATATCTTCTGGTATTTTATAACCTTTATCTTTAAAAGCACGCATTGCCCCTATAGCGATTTCATCATTATCCGCAAAGTAGCATTTTGCGATTGGTTCGTTATTATTTAGAATATCCATCATGTCAGCGTATGCACCATCTGTTGAAGAAGACACATGATGAACAATAGATTTAGAAGATGCATATCCATTTTGACGGATTGCTTTATAGAAGCCATCACTTCTTTCTTCAAAGTTTCTTAGATATTGTGTTGCGTGAATATATCCTGGTTGTGATTTACATTTTTTAATTAAGTAATCTGTAGCACTACGAGATCCTTCAATATTATTGATGACAACGCAATCTACATTAGCACTAGGAATATATGTATCTAATAAAACTAGAGGAATATCTAATTCTTCAAATGGTTTAAATTGATCTGCAGACATTACAGTACCTAAAAGAATCATACCTGAACAACCTCTATATTTTAGTATTTCTAGTTGCTCTTCTACATTATCTAAATCATGGATATGATGAATGATTAATTTATATCCATTTTCTTTTAATACATTTTCGATACTTAATGCAAGTTCTGTAAAGAATGGTGTCTCAAACACAAAGTTCTTATGGAAGAAAACAAAGGCAATTGTACGATCATCATTTTTAGAAGTATCTGTTTTAGAAAAATCATATCCCATTCTTTTTGCTGTCTCGATAACAATCTTTCTTGTCTCCGTACTTACACCAGGTTTATTGTTTAGTGCCATAGATACGGCTGCGGCAGAAATATTTAATTCTTTTGCGATTTGTTTAGCTGTAACAGACATAATTTACCTCTTGATGAAATTATAAGTGAGATTAAGTAAAAAGTTAAGTTAATTCACTTAACGATATATTGAAGTTAAGTGTGTTCACTAGTAAATTTTAAGTCGGAAAGAGGGAAGAGAGAATGATTAAAAATATAATTGAAATTCCTACTACAAAAGAAAGTTATCCATTCTCAAGTGCTGATCGTTATTTGCACTTAGAACAATATGGATACGAAGAAAAAGAGTATTACGTAGATGGAACAGCGAATATCTATAAGACAATTGGTGATAATGGAGAAGTCGATATTAAGAATAAAGATGTTCCTTATAGAAACCGTATTATTGTTCGTGCTCCAAAAGATATACAAAAGTTTAGTGGACATGTTGTTGTAGAAATCATTAATCCTACATCCTTTATGGAAATAGAAAGAATGTGGATTCTAGGTTATAGGAAGCTATTAAGAGATGGAGATATCTATGTTGGGATTACTTCAAAACCAAATACAATTGCGAAATTAATTGAATTTGATGAGAAACGATATAGTTCTTTGTCTTGGCCTAATCCTACTGAAGATGAACCATTTGGATTTAATGTAGAAGATGCTTATAAGAAAGGAAACTTACCAGATATCAATATTCATTATGAAATTGGTTTATTCTGGGATATGCTTACAGATTTAGCTTGGACGTTACGTGATAATACAAGCTTATCACCATTACAAGCATATTCACCTAAATATATTCATCTAACAGGTTGGTCTCAATCAGCCGCATATGTTCTTCGTTATATCAATAGTTTTGCGTATAGACCTGAAGTAAAAAAAGATGGACATGTATTTGATGGGTATTTTGCTGGAGGATGCGTTAGACATTGGGTAATTCCTGTGAATCAATACGAAGTGACATATGACTATAATTACAAATTAACGCGTGTAGAACATGTAGAAGAACCATTTATTTCGATGCAAACAGAGAGTGAAAACTCACAAATGAATGCTTATAGTACGGAAAGAAGAGATAGTGATCAACCGGATTTCTTATACCGAAATTATGAAGTAACAGGATCAAGTCACGACACAATGTATAACTATGTAAATTACTACCAGAATGATCCTGATTTAATTCGTATCAATCATTTGCCTAGTTACACTGGTTTACATGAAGAAGCCAACGATTATCCTTCACAAGTACTATTTGCGGCAGGATTTAGAAACTTGTTTAGATGGGTAGAAGAAGGCGTTGGGCCTAATACTTGTGAAAGAATCAAGATTAATGGTAGAGGGGTCAATCAAAAAGATGCCTTTGGAAATACAATAGGTGGTTTAAGGACATGCTTATTGAATTATCCTACAGGAATATTTAATAGCACTAGTAATGTCAAAGTAGGGACAAGTATTGTTAATCCTAAGAGTGATAAAGATATTCTATTTGGTTATCAAAAAGCGTTCTCACCTAGTACGTTAAAAGAATTATATGGTTCATTAGAACACTACAAAGAATTATGCATAGCAGATACAAAAGAACAAATTTCTAAGGGTTTTATCTGTAAAGAAGATTTAGATTACTTAGTAGAAATAGCTGTAAATTTAGCGAAAGAAAGAGGATTAGAATAATGGCAAACATTAAAATTGGTTTAGCACCTACAAGAAGAAGCATCTTCTCTGCACCAGCTGCTGTAGAATATGCAAATTACACTCGTGAAAAATTAACAAAGATGGGTGTAAATTATGTCGATATTACAGATATCGCAGAAGATGGATTATTACATGATGATACAGACAGAGTTAAGATTGCTGAAAAGTTTAAAAGAGAAAAAATAGATGGCTTATTTTTCCCTCATGGTAATTTTGGTACAGAGTATGAAGTGGCTCGTCTTGCAAAAGAATTAAATGTACCAGTATTACTTTGGGGACCAAGAGATGAACGACCAGATGAAAATGGTATTCGTTTAAGAGATTCACAATGTGGTTTATTTGCGACAGGTAAAGTATTAAGAAGATTCCAAGTTCCATTTACTTATTTATGTAACTGTAATTTAGATGATCCTGAATTTGAAAGAGGCGTTAAGAACTTCTTAGCGGTATGTAATGTCGTTAAAGCATTTAGAAATACTCGTATTTTACAGATTGGTCCTCGTCCTTTTGATTTCTGGTCAACAATGTGTAATGAAGGAGAATTACTTGAAAAATTTAATATTCAATTATCTCCTATTCCACTACCTGAATTAACTGAAGAAATGAAGAAAGCAAAAGAAGAAGGGACAAAAGTTCAAGAAACAATCGCCTATTGTAAAGAACATTTCAATATACGTATTACAGATGAACAATTAGAAAATGTAGCAGCTTTAAAAGTTGCAATGAGAAATCTAGCCACAAAGTATGGATGTAATGTAGGAGCGATTCAATGTTGGAATGCTTTACAGTCTGAAATAGGAATTATGCCTTGTGCAGCAAATAGCTTATTAAATGAAGAAGGTTTACCAATTGTATGTGAAACAGATATACATGGTGCAATAACTGCAGTACTAGCAGAAGCAGCAGGAATGGATGAAGCGAGAACATTCTTTGCGGATTGGACGGTAAGACATCCTGATAATGATAATGCGGAATTATTACAACATTGTGGTCCTTGGCCATTATCTTGTGCATCTTGTAAACCAACAATTGGTTATCCTCTAGCATTCAATCATCCAGGTGCCGTAGAAGCTGAAGCGAAACATGGTGAAATGACATTATGTAGATTTGATGGCGATAATGGGGAATATTCTTTATTACTTGGTAATGCTAAAGGCGTAGATGGACCATATACAAAAGGAACATATGTATGGGTAGAAGTAAAGAATTGGAAACGTTTAGAAGCGAAGATTGTTGAAGGACCATACATTCACCATTGTGTTGGTATTCATAAAGATATCGTTCCTGTTCTATATGAAGCATGTAAGTACATTGGGGTAAAACCTGATTTATATGATGATAACGAAGAAGAAGTAAAAGCATATATAAGAGGTGAGTAAGATGAATGATTTACAAAGAAAAGCATATGAATTAAGAAAAGATATTTTAGAGATGATCTATAAATCAAAAGCAGGTCATGTAGGTGGGGATTTAAGTGTCATCGATATCTTAACAACGTTATATTTTGATGTCATGAATGTAACACCAGAAAACTTCCATGATGCAAATCACGACCGTTTCTTATTAAGTAAAGGTCATTGTACGGATGCGCTATTTTGTGTATTAGGAGAAAAAGGTTTCTTTGATAAACAAGAAGCGATTGATACATTCTCTAAATATAACTCTAAATTTATTGGACATCCTAATACAGATGTAAATGGGGTAGAAATCAATTCAGGATCACTAGGGCATGGCTTATCCGTTGGAGTCGGTATGGCATTAGCGGCCAAAATGGATGATTTAAGCTATAGAACATATGTTGTATTAGGAGATGGAGAAATGGCTGAAGGCTCCAACTACGAAGCCATGATGGCTGCGTCTCAATATAAGTTAGATAACTTATGTGCAACAGTAGATTTAAATGGACTACAAATATCAGGTACGACAGATGAAGTCATGTCTACTGCATATTTAACAGATAAGTTTAAATCATTTGGTTGGAATGTGATTGATGTCTCTGATGGTAATGACGTGGAAGAGCTAAAAGCTGCATATGAATTAGCTGCAGGATATAAAGGTAAACCATCAGTAGTCATTGCACATACTGTTAAAGGAAAAGGTGTTTCCTTTATGGAAAATCATAAAGAATGGCACCATGGTGTTATGACTGAGGAACAATATCAGATTGCTGTAAAAGATATCGAGGAGGTACTAGATCATGAATAAGATTACTAATCGTCAAGCTATATGTGATGTTTTATTAGAAAAAGCAAAAACAGATAAAGATATTATTGTTGTATGTTCTGATTCTAGAGGATCTGGTTCTTTAACACCATTCTTTAATGAATATCCTAAACAATCTGTTGAAGTAGGTATTGCGGAAATGAATCTAGTTGGTATTTCTGCTGGACTTGCGTCTTGTGGTAAGAAAGTATTTGCGGCTTCACCAGCAAGTTTCTTGACAACAAGAAGCTATGAACAATGTAAGGTAGATGTAGCATATTCAAATACAAATGTAACGTTAATTGGTATTTCAGGAGGTGTAAGTTATGGGGCATTAGGAATGACACATCACTCATGCCAAGACTTTGCGGCTATGTCAGCTTTAACAGGAATGAGAGTCTATAATCCTAGTGACCGCTATCAAACAGCAAAACTAGTAGAAGCTTTATTAGAAGATAAAAATCCTGCATATATTCGTGTATCTCGTTCTGCTACAGAAGATATCTATGATGAAAACATGGAATTTACATTAGATAAAGCAAATGTATTAGGTAAAGGAAAAGATGTATTACTTGTATCATGTGGGGAAATGACACCATATGCGAAAAAAGCGATGGATATCTTAAATGCAAAAGGGATTTCTACAGGATTAATTGATATGTATTGTATTAAACCATTTGATACAAAAACACTTGTAGAACTAGCAAAAGATGTAAAACTAGTTGTGTCAATTGAAGAACATGCACCTGAAGGTGGCCTAGGAAGTGCTGTAGCACAATGCTTATCACATCATTGTCCTAAGAAACTAGTAGAAAAGAATCTTCCTGATGAACACTTAATACCAGGAGAAAATAAAGAAATGTTTGCATACTATGGTTTAGATACAGATGGTATTGTAAAGACTGTTGAAGAATCATTATGAGTAAATATGTAATTAGTATTGATCAAAGTACCCAAAGTACCAAAGCGATACTCTTTGATGAACAAGGAGATATTGTTAAACGTGTAGATAAAAAACATAATCAGATTATTAGTGAACTAGGTTATGTATCTCATGATCCCATGCAGATTTATCATAATACCATTCAAGCGGTGAGAGAGTTAGTACAAAAAACAGGTATTGATAAAAAAGATATTGTCTCATTAGGGATTAGTAATCAACGTGAAACAACAGTTATGTGGGATGAAAAAGGAAATCCTTACGCTGATGCAATCGTATGGCAATGTGCTAGAGCGAAAGATATTGCGACTAGATTTACAGAATATAAAGAAGAAATCTTTGATATTACTGGACTTCCTTTATCTCCATTTTTCCCTGCTTGTAAGATGAGATGGTTACTAGAAGATGTATGTCCTCAAGATAAATATTATTTTGGAACAATCGATAGTTGGTTAATCTATTGTTTAACAAATAAGAAATCTTTTAAGACGGATGCTTCTAATGCCTCAAGAACACAACTATTTGATATTCATACTGGTTCTTGGTCTAAAAGATTATGCGATTTATTTGGTATACCGATGGAATCATTGCCAGAAGTATGTGATAGTAATGCATGTTTTGGTTATACCGACTTTGATGGTTTCTTAGATACACCTATTCCAATACTTGGTGTATTAGGTGATAGTCATGCGGCTTTATTTGGTCAAGGTTGTCACACTAAAGGACAAGTCAAAACAACACTAGGTACAGGTTCATCCATTATGATGAATATTGGTAAAGAATATAAGAAAAGTACAAATGGTTTAGCTACTTCACTAGCTTGGAGAATTGATGGCGTAACTGAATATGTATTTGAAGGAAATATCAATTATGCTGGTGCTGTCATTACTTGGCTAATTCAGGATTTAGGATTAATTGCAGAACCTAGTGATACATCTAGTTGTATAGACAAAGCAAATCTAGAAGATGAAACAATCTTAATTCCTGCATTTAGTGGTTTATCCGCTCCATATTGGAATGATGATGTACGTGCTATGTTTTATGGTATGAGTAGAACAACACGTAAAAATGAACTTGTTAAAGCTGCAGTAGAAAGTATTGGTTATCAAATTACAGATGTATTAAATTCTATGGCTAGTGATAGTCGTCTAGCGATAGAACAAGTAAAAACAGATGGTGGCCCAAGTAAGAATGCATACTTGATGCAATTTTTAAGTGATATGGCAAGAACTCGTGTATCTGTTTCTAAACAAGAAGAATTATCCGCTATTGGTGTAGCATATCTATCAGGAATAACAGCAGGTTTATATTCTAAAGAAGAATTATTTGCAAAAAGAGAATATGAAGACTATAAACCTAATCTACAAACAGAAGAATGGAAAAAGAAAATGGATCGTTGGTATAATGCAATTCATGTATTGTTGAGGGATAACTAAATGAAAATACGTACAATTATTACACAAGATGCAGAAGTAGATGATCAAAATTCATTAAGACATTTCTTGTTTTATACAAATGAAGTAGAGCTACAAGGTATTGTACAAACTTCTTCTAAATTCCATTGGAAAGGAAAGAAGGGTGCTAAACCGATAGAAGGAAAAGATTACGCAACAAAAGGGAAATCTTTTGAAGAACCATTCCGATGGACAGGAACGGATTGGATGTTTGATGTGATTGATGCCTATGAAAAAGATTATCCTAATCTATTAGTTCATTCTAAAGATTATCCTACACCTGACTATTTACGTTCTATTACAAAAATAGGAAATATTGGTTACGTATCCGACATGTCAGAAGAAACAGAAGGATCAAATCTAATCAAAGAACGTATCTTAGATGAAGATGAAAGACCACTATATATTCAAGTATGGGGTGGAACAAATACCATAGCTAGAGCATTAAAAGATATTCAAGATGAATATGAACATGAATATAATTGGAAAGAATTACATGCAAAGATAAGTAAGAAAGTGATCTTAACAGCATGTGGTGAACAAGATACAACATACAGAGATTATATCGCAGAAGAGTGGCCACAAATTCAATTTGTAAAGACATTACAAATGAAGAGTTATGCATATCTTTGGTATTTAATGCCAGAAAGTGATAGTAAAGATACCCTTAAAGCAAAATTCATGAAAGAAGAAATCCTAAATGGTAAAAGTGC
>CAVIQY010000094.1:0-1839 GCA_963645035.1 bacterium
TATACAAATCAAGCTCTTCAATGTGAGATTATTATCCCTCATTGAAGAGCTTTTTTAGTACCACTACCCAATTAGACGCTTACGCTTTTTTTGCAGTAGATAAGGTTATAAAAATCCTCTATAGATGTATAGCTACAGAGGATTTTCTTTCTTATTTCTTATTTTTAATATATTCAGCACATAGCATTCCGCTTTCAAGCTGAACACCAACAAGTCTTTGGATAGGTACTACAGAATATTGTGTTTTTTCTTCTACATATTTAGAAAGTTTTACTAATTCTTCTTCCATTTCAGGAATAATCTTATTTAGCAATTCTTCCTCTTTTGTACCTTTTCTCTTATCTCTTTCATATTTTGCGCCACGGATTAATGATCCCCAACTTAGCATTAAATAGAATTTTGTAATTGTTAAATTATCAAATTCTTCTGATACTTTGCATGGTTTTTCATTTTCTTTGTTTTGTTTTGCAAAATTAACATCCGTATCATGACTTTGCTTTCTCTTATCAAGACTTAGTTTTACAATTTTTACAAATACATTGTCTTCACCGCATAAATCACGATATTGATCAAAATAATATGCCATCTTATCTTGAATTTCTAATTGTTCATCTAAACCTTTTAAAACTGCATCTAGTCTAGGATAGCTTAATTCTGTTTGATCTTCTATCTTTGGAGAATAGAAGTAAGGTAGCTCAGCAACTAAACAGAATGTACCATATTTTTTCGCATATGAATCCGAACTATCGCCACAAGTCATACTCTTTTCAGGATGACCATCACCATATTTTTCAGCATAGTCATATTCTTGTTGCATCGTTAACATTTGATAAATTGCTGGTGCAAATTCAGGAATAAATGGTGCTTCTGGTTCTCCTAAATTTAATGGAACATGTCTATCTTTGGCAGCTTTATAGAAGCCATCATATACTTCTTTTGCTTCACGAGTAATATACCAATATGCACCACCAAATCCAGCATTATGTAAAGAATACATGAACACAGGTTTTGTTTCATCAATTACATCCATTAAAACCTTTGTTTCTGGAATTGGTGTATCCCACTTATAGTTTTTGTAATCAAATGGGAATGTCCATTCAGCTTGTTCATATCCAATTGGACGATAGAAATTACGAGCATAGTTGTATAGAGTAAATGGGCCTTTAAACCAGCCTTCATTTAATTGTGTGCCATCTACGTCAATACTCTTAATGAGATACCATGTATAATCAAATTCATTTCTGAAATCATCATGTTCGCATAAATATCTAGAGAAATATTCAAGCATCATCGCACCCATCGGTTCATTTGGGTGAGGACAACCAAACATAAATGCATTCGTAGAACCATTACCTATTTTCAATAAATAAATTGGATGACCTTTACGTGATTTGCCAACTTCTCTAATTGAACAAATATCTGGAAATTCTTCTGCTAATTTTTTTGAATTTTCATCCATTTCATCTACTGTTAAAAATGTTTGATAATCCGGAATATTTTTATATAAATCTTCAAAGTTCATATTATCTCCTTTTACAAAAAGGCAGAGTAACCCCTGCCTTAATTGATTCTAATTGTTATTCAATTGGTTCAACCCAAACATATGTTAATTCACTGAAACCAACTTTTTCTTTAGATCCGCCATCAGCAACTGAAATACTTGGTGATCCATGGATATAGTTCTTAATTGGTTCTTGATCAGCATAAGTTAAGATACAAATCATTGGAATATCTTCAGCTAGATGAGTTTGAATTTCTTTCATATATTCATTTCTTTCATCTGTAGAAGATGTTTGTAGAGCTTTGTTATAAAGTTCATCAACTTCAGCATTACTATAA
>CAVIQY010000094.1:1849-7735 GCA_963645035.1 bacterium
CTATAACGAGGAATATTGACAGAACCATTTGTAGTCCAACGACGTCCAGCACCTAATACATCTGGTCCTTGGAATCCAGCTAACATTGTGATTTCAAAATCATAGTTATCCATACATTGTTCTACCCAAATGTTGTAGTCTAGAATGTCAATATTTACTTTAATACCAATCTTTTCTAGGTTATCAGCACATACCTTAACTGCATCTTCGAAGCCACCACTCATACATTTGAATGTTGTTTCAAAATAATATCCATCAGCATCTTTTGTATATCCTGCTTCTTCTAGAAGAGACATAGCCTTTTCTGGATCATAATCTGGTTCTTTAGCATCTGGATTTACAGCATCTGTATAAATATCTGGAATGTAGTATTGAGCTGCAGGTTTGAAACCATTTGTAGCTTTTGTAGATACATCATCACGGTTAATACCATAAGCAACCGCTTCTCTTACTAGTGGATCAGCAAATGGTCCAGTTTGTAAGTTGAATGTTACATACCATGGAGATGGCCATACTTGGCTTACTGTTGTATATGTATCTGTATCATCAATTAAGCTTTGTAAATCACTTGTTGGGATTAAAGAAGAGCTTAATTCATCAACTTCGTTATTTAACCAAGCTTGGTAAGCTGTTGTAGCATCTGGAATGATTGTATAAATAACTTCATCTAGGTAAGGAGTATCTCCAAAGTAATCATCGTTACGAACGATTCTTACATCTGTACCTTTGTTCCAAGCTTCAAACTTGAATGGTCCAGTACCAACTGGATTTTGTGTGAAATCACCAGTTAACCAATCTTGATCTTTTAAGATATGTTCTGGAAGAATAAATGTTCCATACCATGCTAGGTTAGATAAGAAACTTCCATCAGGTTCAGATAATGTAAATACAACTGTATAATCATCTGGTGCAGAAATATCTGTTACATTAGCAAATACATTAGCGTGCGCATATTGTTCATCAATACATGTTTGATATGTATAAACTACGTCACTTGATGTACAAGGTTCTCCATCATGCCATTTAACACCTTCTTTTAAATGGAATGTGTAAGTTAATGCATCATCACTAACATCTGGTAAGTCAGCTAAGTCAGCAATAATCGTATAGTCGTTTGTTAGTTTAATTAAACGGCTAAAAATGTTTTGAGCAATAGGATAGTTATAATCATCAGAAATTGTATCTGGATTTAATGTAGATGGTTCTCCAGAACTTTGTACAATATATGTACCACCTGTGATTACACTAGTTTCTGTTTCTGTAGCATCAGATGTTGAAGAAGCAGAACTAGAATCACTAGAACTATCACTTCCACAAGCTACCATTGATACAGACATCGCTACTGCAGCAAGTCCACAAAGTATCTTTTTCATGTTAATTTCCCCCTTTCTTTGTGGTATCGGTATCGCTTTCTTCTAAAGCGTTGCCTTCTTTTCTAAAACAAGCTACGAGTCTTCCTGTTTCATCTTTATAATAATCAGGATAACTCTTAAAGCATTTATCACATGCAAATCTACATCTAGGAGCGAAGTAACATCCTGGGCCTGTATTAATTGGTGTAGGAGGTTCTCCTTGTAAAACGATTGCTTCCTTGTGAATACGAGGATCTATATCTGGAGAGTTAGAAATTAGTGCTTGTGTATATGGATGTTTAGGATGATGTAATATCTCATCTGTTTCACCAATTTCTACAATTCTTCCTAAATACATAACTGCTACTCGATCAGATATATATCTTGTAGTCGCAATATCATGTGAAATAAACACCATTGAACTACCTTGTTTTCGTGTTAATTCTGTAAGCATATTGATAATATCCGCTCTTACAGATACATCAAGCATAGATACTGGTTCATCAGCTACTAAGAATTCTGGATTTAATAACATACTTCTTAAAATAGATATTCTTTGTAATTGTCCTCCAGAAAGTTCAAATGGATAACGATCCAAGTAATCTTCAGCTGGCTTTAATCCTGCTTCTTCTAACACTTGAATGCATGTTTGAAGCATTTCATCTTGTGTTTTACCAATTTTATGAAGAGAACAAGTCTCCATTAATATCTTTCGAATCGTATATCTTGGATCAAATGTATCAAATGGATTTTGGAAAACGATTTGACACTTTTTTCTAAAATTCAAACGATTTTCTTTTAGTAATTTTGCAGTAGAAACACCATTAATATAGACGTCTCCACTCGTAGGATCTTCTAGTCTCATTAAAAGTCTACCTAAAGTACTTTTACCACAACCAGATTCACCAATAACACCAAGTATTTCTCCTTTTTTTAACTCAAAGCTAACACCATCTACTGCTTTTATTGTTTGTTTTGAAGATTTTTTTCCATCTTTGTATTCAACCTTCTTTTGAGTGTAATAACGTACTAAATTATCTACTTTGATAAATTCATCCATCTTATTCACCCTCCGTTTCAAAACAAGCAACATTCCATCCTGGTTTAACTTCTTTTAATGTAGGAATTTCTTTAAAACAATGTTCTTTCGCAAATGGACATCTTGGAGCAAATACACAACCTTTAGGTAATTCGCTCATATCAGGCAAGTTTCCTTCTATGCCACGAAGATTTGTTTTTTCTCCTGTAAATGAAGGGAATGATTGCATTAATCCTTTAGTATATGGATGCTTAGGATTTACAAGAACATCTTCTACTTTGCCATGTTCCATAATTCTACCTGCATACATAACTACAACATGTTTGCAAGTTGAACTAACAACTGACATATCATGAGTAATCATAATACGTGCAATTTTCATCGTTTTCTCTAATTCCATAATTTCATTTAGAATTTGAGTCTGTGTTACAACATCTAATGCTGTAGTAGCTTCATCCATGATTAATATTTTAGGTTCAAAGATTAAGCTCAATGCAATTGCAACTCTTTGCATCATTCCACCAGACAGTTCATGAGGATATGATGAATAAACTCTTTCCGATAGATTTACCATCTTAAGTAGTTCATATACTCTTTTCTTTACTTCAGCTTTTGGAGTATTTGGATAATGCACATGGTATATATCTTCCATTTGATCACCAATACGGTGTACTGGACTTAAAGCATTCATTGCCTTTTGGAAAACAACAGAAATATCTACCCAACGAACTTCATTTAACTCTTTGCGAGATAGCTTTAATAAATCTTTACCATTTAATAACGCTTCTCCATTTATCTCAGTAATATTTTCTGGTAATAATCGAAGAATTCCCATAGCTAGTGTACTTTTACCACTACCACTTTCTCCAACAATACCAACCGAATCTTCTTCCTCTACAGTTAAAGATACATCTTGTACAGCATAGACTGTTTTCGTAGGTGTATGATAACTGATATTTACATCTTTTATCTCTAGTAAACTCATTTCATTCCTCCTACTTATTTGCATCCATCTTTGGACTTAATACACGATTTAATCCTTCTCCAATTAAGAAGAACGTTAATACTGTAAAGATTGTCGCAATGCCTGGGAAAGTACAAATCCACCAGCATTTTGGTAAATAACCTTTACCTGTATTGATAATTTGTCCCCAACTAATCACATTTGGATCACCTAGTCCTAAGAACGATAATCCAGCTTCAGTTAAAATTGCACTAGATATATTCATTGTTGTATTTGCAATAATAGGGAAAATACCATTTGGTAATACGTGTTTCACTAATATAGAAGCTTTACTTTCTCCCATTGCAATGCTACTTTTAACAAATGTTCTTTCACGAATTGCTTTTGCTTGAGCACGCATCAATCTAGCATTACCAACCCAACTAGTTAATCCAATGACAATCATAACGTTTGTCATTGAGCTGCCAAATGTTGCAATAATTAGCAAAATCAAGAAGAACGTTGGTAACATCAAGAATATATTCATGACTTCGTTTAAAATACGATCAGCAATACCACCATAGAATCCAGCAATACCACCGAATGTAACACCAATTACTGCTGAAATAATGGCAGCGATAAAACCAATTTTTAATGAAGTACTGGTTCCATATAAAATTTGAGATAAAATATCATGCCCTAAATTATCTGTACCTAATGGATATTTTGCACATGGTGACATAAATAAATCGTCATTTAATACTTTAGGATTATATGGTGCTAAAGACGGTCCAACAATCGCAACAAATAATAGAATAGCGAGTAAGATTAATCCTACTTTTAATTGAATATTGTTATTAATAGTAGAAAGTACTTTTTGAACTTTATTTTTCTTTTTCATTTCTTACTCTCCTATTCATAACGAATGCGAGGATCAACCCATGCATAAACAATATCTACAATAATCATCATGATTGCTACAGAACATGATAATAATAGGTAAATTCCTGACAATGTTGGATAGTCTCTCTTAGTAATAGAATCCAGCATCAATCTACCCATACCAGGCCATGCAAATACTATTTCAATCATAGATACACCTGTAACAACATAAGCAAGTGAAATACCAAATACAGTAATCGTTGGAATAATTGCATTACGCATTACATATTTATTGAAGATTCTTGATTCACTCATTCCTGTTGCGCGCAATGTCATAATGAAATCCTCTGACATTGTTTGTAAGACGCTACTTCTAGCAATACGGAAATAATATGGAATATTTAGCAATGTCATTGTTAAAGCCGGTAAGAATAAATGCTTACCAACATCTAAAATATGTTTAATTCCTTTGTAGTTAGCACGTAAGCTGTACATACCACTCGTTGGGAACCATTTTAATGTTGAAGCAAAAATTAAAATCAACATTAATCCAAGCCAGAAACTTGGAGTAGAATCAAACAAATAAGATATTGAACATAAAAACACATCAAACTTACTGCCTTTCTTACGAGCTGCATATATGCCTAATAGTGTTCCAATAATTACAGCTAAGATTAAACCAGTTAAAGATAAAAGTAATGTTGGTCCAATACGTGTTTCAATTAACTCCCATACAGAAGAACTAGAAACATATGAATATCCTAAATCTCCATGAGCAAGTTGCTTAATATACATCCAAAACTGCACAAGCATTGGTTTGTCTAATCCATATTTCGTTCTTAATGCCGCAATTAATTCCGGATTAGGATTATCCTTGCCTGCTAAGAGTCTTGTTGGATCTCCAGGTGCAAGTCGAATGATAACAAAATTGAATAAAATAGAAAATAAAACAACTAAGGCTCCCGTTCCCAAGCGTTTTATAATATAACGTTTCATTCTTTTTCCCCCTTCATACAATGTTCAATATTATACCACATTGAATTCTTCTACTTGAAAATGCATTCAATTGTTTTAGGGTATTATTACATAATTTATGAAAACTTTTATATTTTTCTTTCACGAATTATACAAAAAGTTATTAGTACCAATTAAAAAGAACTAATAACCATTGAAAATAAATTGATTTTTTCTGTACTATAATAGCTTTTAAATTTATCTAAACCTTTATCACATATACTTGTAGTTCCAAAAGAGATTTTTTCAATGTCATTTTTACGACACAATTCTATAAAATGAAAATACAACCCATTATTTATGTACCCTTTACAATAACCTGAATCATAAAAATGGCATAACATTTTAAGTGTTTTATCATCAGATTGATATCCGCAAATCATTCCACTTGCTTCTCCTTTTTCATCTAAGGCAATAACAACATATTTATTATTCAATTCAAAATACTTAATTAAATTGTCAATATCATTCTTATTTTCATCACTGTAATGAAAATAATCTGCTTTCTTTGCAAGTTGAAAAGCTTTTGCTAGAAATGGAACTGTTTTTTCGCCAGATATATATTTGAATAAATTGTTTGCTTTTTGTGTTTCCTATAAAGGCTATGTGGATAAAAATATAGCGTAATATCGCAAATATGCTCGTAGTAACTAAAT
>CAVIQY010000095.1:0-7513 GCA_963645035.1 bacterium
GAATGCAGTATTTGCAATCTTTAAACTTGTTGGTTTTGAAATTTCTGAAACAAATCGTATTCTAGCTTTAATTGAATTAGGTGTTTATGGTATTTTTGGTGGAGCAATGTATTTATATGTAAGTTCTATGTTGAAATTACCAGAAGCGATATTTCATAAGTCAATTAAAGGCATTCTTGCGTCATATCTACATAGAAAAGGTTAAATATGAGATTAGATAAATATTTATGTGACATGGGCCAAGGTACAAGATCTGAAATTAAGAAATTAATTAAGTCTAAAGTAGTTTATGTAAATGATGAACTTGTCACCAAAGCAGATTACAAAGTAAACGAAGAAAAAGACCACGTTTATATTGGTGATGAAGAAATCACTTATAAAAAATATGTTTACTATATGCTATATAAACCGAGTGGTTATATTAGTGCTACAGAAGGAAATGTTCCTTTAGTCATTGATTTAGTGCCTAATCTTTATAAAGGCTTATATCCTGTAGGAAGACTTGATAAAGATACAGAAGGATTATTACTTATTACAAATGATGGTGAGCTAGGACATAATCTATTAGCACCTAAAAAACATGTTGATAAAGAATATTATGTAGAATGTAGAGATAAGATTACTTCTAGTATGGTTGAACATTTTACTAGTGGTATGGAGCTAAAAGATGGTACGTCATTTGCTAAAGCAGAATGTATTAATGTAACAGATTATAGTTGCCATTTAATTTTACATGAAGGAAAATATCACGAAATTAAACGAATGTTTGAAGCAGAAGGAAATCTAGTGACTTATCTAAAACGAATACGAATGAAGAATTTAGTACTAGATGAATCATTAAAAAAAGGTGAGTATCGTGAACTCACCGATGAAGAGTTAGCTGATCTTAAAAAAGATGTGTAGGAATAGGGGAATCGTTTTGCAAAACGCCTGTTTCTGCATATTTTTTTAATACCGCAATGACATCATTTGTTAAAGCTGTAGGAGTACTAGAACCACTTGTTACGGCTATACGATTTTTACCTTTAATCTGTTCTTCTAAAATATCATGAGAAGTTTCAATAAGATATGCATGAGGTACACCAATTTTCTCTGCAGATTTTTTTAATTGATTTGTGTTATTGGAATGAGGATCACCAACAACATATAGCACATCGATATCTTTAAGGTTTAATACGGCTTCTTGTCTAATTCTTGTCGCATTACATATTTCTGGGGCCACAGTTGCGTCTGGATATTTTTCTTTTGCCTTATTAATTAAATCTTGTGTCTCTAATAAAGATAAAGTTGTTTGGCAAGTAATAAGTACATTTTCTAACTTACCTAATTGATTTAAATCTTCATTACAAGTAACTAAATGAATACGATGAGATAAACCAATTGTTCCTTCAGCTTCCGGATGATTCTTTTTACCAATATATATGACATCACCTTGAGTAACATGTTCTTGTACTAAGACATGTGTTTTGTATACGTCTTTACAAGTCGCATCTACTACAATTAGTCCTTTATCTTTCGCTTTTTGATATACCGCATTAGAAGCTCCATGAGCTGTAATAATGACCACACCAGAATCAATTTTATCGAGTAATTCTAATCTAGAAGCTTGTTTATCGTCTAAGCAAATAATTCCTAAATGCTTACATTCATTCACTACATATTGATTATGAACAAGCATTCCTAGCATACTAATTGTTTGATTTGGATATTCTTTTATTGTATTTTTTGCAATCTCTATGGCACGGACTACACCTTGACAATAACCTCTAGGAACAACACTAATAATTTCCATGTATGAAAATCTCCTTTTTTTCGTATATAATAGCTATGAATTATTATAACAGGTGAACTATGAAACATTTTACAGATTTTAATTTAAAAGAAACAAC
Source organism: bacterium (assembly GCA_963645035.1). Classification (GTDB taxonomy): domain Bacteria; phylum Bacillota_I; class Bacilli_A; order Erysipelotrichales; family Erysipelotrichaceae; genus Bulleidia. The sequence continues at coordinate 1,890 of CAVIQY010000095.1, forward strand.
TTTAGATTTTATTCGCCAGAATGGGTTTGTTGATCCAACACCGATTCAGGAACAAGTTATACCACCAGTCTTAAAGAAGAAGGATATGATTGGTATCAGTAAGACAGGTACAGGTAAAACACATGCATATTTAATTCCAATAATGGAAATGATCGATCCTTCTCAAAATCATCCATTTGCGGTAATTACTGCACCAACACGTGAATTAGCAGTACAAATCTATGAAAAGGCGTGTGTACTACAAGAAATTAATCCAGATATTCGTATCCAACTTTATGTAGGTGGTAAAGATCGTCTAAAAGATATGAAACAATTAGACAATGCACAACCTCATTTAGTTATTGGTACACCAGGAAGAATCAAAGACTTATTTTTAACAGAAGGTAAGTTAAGAATTGATGAAGCTGATATGCTAGTTGTCGATGAAGCTGATATGACTTTAGAATATGGTTTCTTAGAAGATATTGATGCTTTTGCAGGAAGAATGAAAGATGATCTTCAAATGCTTGCGTTTAGTGCGACAATACCAGATCAATTAAAACCATTCTTAAAGAAATATATGCATCATCCTTTAACTGTTAAAATTGAGGATGAAGAAAGATTTAATCCAAATATCAAGCATGTATTAGTGCCTTGTTATCACCATACATATAGCGAAGTGATTAAGAGCATGTTACCAGCTTTCCAACCATATGTATGTTTGATATTTGCAAATACGAGAGAAATGGCAGAAGAAATCTCTTCTGATTTAAGAGCGAAAGGCATTAAAGTTACAGAAATACATGGTAATTTAGAGAGTCGCCAAAGAAAGAAAGCACTAAAAGAATTACAAAATAGTGTAAATACTTATGTAGTTGCGACAGACTTAGCTGCTAGAGGACTTGATGTTGATACGGTAACACATGTTATTAGCTGTGGTTTCCCTAGTGAACTAGAATTCTATATTCACCGTGCTGGTAGAACAGGTAGAAGTGGTAGTACAGGAACTTGTTACGCACTATATACAGAAAAAGATGATCAAGCAATTCGTTCTTTAATGAAGCAAGGAATTCATTTTGAACATGAAAGAGTTAGAGCTGGTAAATGGCAAACACTTCGTCCTTATGGAAAGAAACATCCAGAAACAGATTCTGAGACTAAAGTAGCGATTGCTAAAATGATGACAAAGAAGAATACAAAGGTAAAACCAGGATATAAAAAGAAGAGAGCCAAAGCAATTGATGATTTAGAAAGAAAGAAAAAGAGAGATTATATTCGCTCTAAGATTAAAGAAGAAAAGAAAGCTAGATATAAAGAAAGACAGAAAGAGTTAAATCAAGCAAAGAAAAAATGATTATTGGATCTCATGTAAAAATGAATGCGCCTAGTTATGTATTAGGTAGTGTTCAAGAAGCTTTATCTTATGAAGCTAATGCATTAATGCTTTATACTGGTGCTCCACAAAATTCAAAAAGAATAGATGTTTCTAAGCTAAAAATAGTAGAAGCACAGAGTTTATTAAAAGAAAGTGGCATTGCCTTAGAAAATGTAATTGTACATGCTCCATATTTAATTAATCTAGCTAATTCTGTTAAAGAAGAAGTAATCGATATTTCTAAAAAGATGCTTGTAAATGAAGTGAGTCGAACAAGAGCGATAGGTGCAAAATATATGGTTTTACATCCTGGTTCTTATACAACGACTGATTTAGAAACAGGAATGAATGCGATAGTAGAGCATATTCATGAAGTAGAAAATGAACTCGATGATTCTATTACGATATGTTTAGAAACAATGGCAGGTAAAGGAACAGAAGTAGGAAAAACTTTTGAAGAACTAGCTACTTTATTAGATAAGATTCATTCAAATCACTTTGGTGTTTGCTTAGATACTTGCCACATTCATGATGCAGGATATGATTTAAACAATTTTGATTCGGTATTAGAAGAATTTGATCATCTTATAGGCTTGAATCATTTACATGTCATTCATCTTAATGATTCTAAAAATGAAAGAGGAAGTCACTCAGATAGACATGCAAATATTGGAGAAGGTAAGATTGGTTTAGAAAATCTTAGATATATCGCCTCAAACGAGAAATTAAGTAAGATTCCTAAGATATTAGAAACACCATATATTGATGGTAAAGCTCCTTATAAAGAAGAAATTAAATTGATACGAAATGAAAAAGAATGAACTAGTGTTCATTCTTTTTTGTAAACTTTGTGATTTCTTCTTTTAATGCTTGTACGATTTCATTTTGAGGTACAGTTCTTAATGTTTCACCATGGCTAAATAGGATAGCGGAATCATGTCCTCCAGCTACACCAATATCAGCTCGACTCGCTTCTTGGATACCATTAACAGGACACCCCATAATCGCAACAGTTACATCACTATGGATAGATTGTAAGTAATCTTCAATTTCTTTAACAATTGGTAACATATTATATTGAATACGACCACATGTTGGACAAGCAATTAAATCAGGTACATTATCAATTAAGTTAAAACATTTTAATAATTGTTTACCAATGATTAATTCTTCTTTAGGTGGAGCAGATACAGAAACACGGATTGTATCACCAATACCTTGGTAAAGTAATGTACCAAGTGCTGCAGAAGATTTAACAGAACTTTCTGTAAATCCACCAGCTTCAGTTACACCTAAATGAAGAGGGTAAGGATAATGCTTGCTAGCAGCTTCATATACGGCAATTGTTAGTGGAACAGAACTAGATTTGAAAGATAAACAAATATCATGGAAATCTAAATCTTCTAGTATTTTTACATGACGATCAGCACTTTCAATCATCGCTTCAGGACAAGGTCTACCATATTTTTCTAAAAATTGTTTTTCTAAGGAACCAGCATTAATTCCAATACGAATTGGAATATGGTGTTCTTTACATTTTTTGACTACTGCTTCAGTATGTTCTTTAGAGCCAATGTTACCAGGATTGATTCTAATCGCATCAACGCCACTATCTATCGCTTCTAAAGCAAGTAAATAATTAAAGTGAATATCCGATACAATAGGGATAGAAACATGCTTTTTGATTTCTGCTATCGCTTTAGCATCTTCAATATCTAGTGTTGCTAAACGAACAATTTCGCATCCGTTTTCTGCTAATTCATTGATTTGTTCAATACTTGCTTCTATATTTTTTGCAGGAACATTTGTCATCGATTGTAGTACACAACGGTTTTGCCCACCAATCTGAACATTTCCTACATATATTGGTCTTGTTTGTTGTCTATTCATAAAAGCCTCCACTTCAATTATACATGCTTGGAAATATTTTTTGTTTATGTTATACTCTTTTTGTTGAAAAAATAGGAGGAGAATCAAATGCCTAGAGAGAATATTACATTTAAGTGCAGCGAGTGCGGTGAAGAAAACTACATTGGCACTAGAAATAAACGTAAGCACACAGAAAAAATGGAAATTAAAAAGTATTGCCCTAGATGCAATAAGAAGACTGTGCATAAGGAGAAGAAATAACCCTAAAAAGGTTATTTTTTTGTTGAAATGAAAATAGACACATTACCAATCGGCTTATATGATGAAAATATTCATATCTTACATGATCAAAATAAAGTCTTAATTATTGATCCGGGAAAACACGCGAATAAAATTATTGAGAAAATAGGGAAAGATGAAGTTGTACAAGGAATCTTAATCACGCATGGTCATGAAGATCATGTTGGTGCTGTAGATGATATTTATGATTACTATCAAGTTCCTGTATATATCGATTCAAAAGACGCTTCACTAGTTAAAACTAGAGGAACAGCTTTTACTGGTGGTTGTACAAATATTTTATATTGCCCACTTCAATATTTTACTTATGGTGAGATGCAAATAGGGGATTTTCCTTTAACGATTTATGAAACTCCTGGTCATACGTCAGGATCCGTATGTATTCGTTATAAAAATGTTTTATTTACTGGAGATACTTTATTTGCTCAAAGTATTGGTAGAACAGATTTCTATTCTGGAAGTGATGAAAAAATGGCAAAATCATTAGAATTTCTAAAGACTTTGCCAAATGATTTAATTATTTATCCTGGTCATGGACCTTGTTCTACAATAGGTCGAGAAAAGATGGTGAATTACTATCTTAATCATTAATCTTCGTTAAAACGTACAACATCATAATCATAGATTTGATCATTTTCTAAATAAATGACTAATGATTCTTCAATTGGAGATAAGATATCTACCGTTATTGTGGAATCATTTTTTATGTAGTGAAAAGTTAATTCATTTATTGTTAGTGTATCTTCTAATAGCTCATTATCACTTATTTCTTCATTCTCATTTTCTACTTCTGCATCTAGTTCTTCTTCATTAAGTTCATCATCCTCTTCTTCAAGTACGTTATGACTTAGTACTTGAAGAACCTTAGCTTCATAAGCTTGATAAGTATTAGCTACAATAAGATTCTTTAAAGTTTTATTTCGATAAATCATATTACTTGTTTCAATAGAGACAAGTACGGTAACTGTAGTAAAAATGATGAGAAAGTAGGCAGTAATAAAACCTGCATTAGATACACGTGAGTAAGGAAGTTGTTTCTGATTCATCTCTAGCATAAGTTGTCCATATACATCCATCATTTTCAAAGAATTCTATTTCATCTACATTCATGAAATAAAATTGTGTACCTGGTTTTAAACGAACATTTCCATTTGTTTTGCATAAAGTCATTTCATCATCATGATATGTAAACGTCAACGAATTAGAATCTACTTTAAAATCATGACTTAACGATAAAATTCTTCTCAGTTGTATTAAAGCGATAGAATCTTGTTTTTCGGTTTCAAAAGCTAATTCATCTTTACATAATTTTATGCATGTAATAGATATCGGTAATAAGATTGTCGCAATAAGTAAAGCAATTAACATTTCTGTTAACATAAATCCCTTATGATTCAAGTAATATTGCTTCATAGGTTGCCTCCATTTCTAAGATTATTTCTTGTTCTATTTGTTGATTCGTATTTTTTGTCTTACAAATCATTACTGTTAATAAAGTGAGCATCGACATAATGATTAATGCAATACATGCATCAGCGAGTAAGAATCCGTTATTATTCTTCTTGTACAAGTCGACCACCTCCTAGTTCTACGATGATTTTTTTGAAATTAGAAAAGGTAAGTGTTTGCGCTCTATTTACATTTCCTTTGGAATTAAAATAAATATCATAATCTTCTAATGATACTTTTTCTGCTTTACGCATCGCTTCAGATTGTAAATATAAGTATTTACTACTAAAACTGTAATAATCTTCATCTATTGAAGTTCTATGAAATAAAGAGATTGTAAAAAAGAGACAAACAATACTTAATACCATTAGCATTTCTAACAAGGTAAACCCTTTATTCGATACTTGCTTGACCATCATCAATACCTAATGTTTGATTACGACACTTTGCCTGTTTCTCTGTTAATAATCCTTCAGAGATTAAATCAGAGATACTAGAAGGGGTTTCATCGTTTTTTAATTCATATTGTAATATAGCCGCATCAATTACTTTTAATTGTGCTTCACATCCTTTTTCATCTACGATGCCTAATACTTTCTGAATATTTGGAACAGTTAATAAAAAGAGTAAGGAAATAATCATAATGACAATG
>CAVIQY010000096.1:0-7208 GCA_963645035.1 bacterium
GATGCGTCCTTGTAGTTTCTGTTTGCTTCAACGAGCGTTTCTGTTTTTTGTTTTTCTTTTTTCATGGTTATAAAACCCTCCTAATATATGTATTCGCAAAAAACAGGGCAAATCCTCAAAAAAAGTTCAAAAAATTTACATAATCTCATTAAATGATTGACAGCGTTTTCATTTTAGTGTTATGTTTATTCTCGTCATTAGGATTGTAACTGATAAGCAGGCAACACCTTAGATAGTCATATAAAAAGATTTAAGTTCTTTTTGTGCTATCTTGGGTGTTTTTTGTTTAGAATAATGACTAGAGGGGACAGTTATGAAAGTAGTAAAGACATTCAACAACAATATTGCTTTAGTTGAAGATGAAGCTCACCAAGAAATGATCCTTATGGGTAAAGGTGTAGCGTTTGGACTTAAAAAAGGCGATACAGTTGATGAACGCAAAGTAGAAAAGAAGTTTGTCTTTGACACAAGAGAACTAAATGATAAGTTTACGGCATTATTTAATCAGGTACCGGTTAAATATATCGAATTATCATCTAGTATTATTGATTACGCTTCTAAAGAGTTAAATATTACTTTTGACAACAACATCTATCTAGCATTAAGCGATCATATCAGTTACGCAATCGAACGATATCAAAATAGTGAACCACTTAAAAATGCTTTATTATTTGATATCAAGAAATTCTATCCTAATGAGTTTAAAGTGGCTTTAAAGGCACTAGATATGATTCGTTATGATACAGGCATTACCATGAGTGAAGATGAAGCAGGTTTTATTGCAATGCACTTTGTGAATGCTAGTCAATCAGGAGAAGCGATGAGTCAAACCATTATCATCACTAAAATCGTAGATGATATTCTACAAATTGTTGAATATCACTATCATTTAAAACTAGATGAAAATAGTTTGAACTATGTTCGTTTTGTTACACATATTCGTTATTTTGCTAGACGTTTATTCTCTAATGAAATATCGAATACAAGTGGCGATGATGATTTATTCGAACAGATTAAGAATAAATATCCTGAGAGTTATGAATGTAGTTTAAAAGTAAAGAAATACATTCTAATTAATTATCATAAAGATTTAAACAACGATGAGATGATGTACTTCATGTTACATATCAATCGTGTTTGTTCTAGAGAAAAATAATCTATGTGCATTTACCACAAAATAACTCAGTCAATGAAAGGGAAAATCAATATGAGTAATTTTGAAGTAATGGCAAAAGAAATCGTATCCAACGTTGGTGGTGTAGAAAATATCGAAGCCGTAACAAACTGTATGACACGATTAAGATTCACATTAAAAGATGTTAAAAAAGCGAACGAAAACGCTCTTAAAAATGTTAAAGGCGTTCAAGGTGTAGTAAATAAAAATGGACAATTCCAAGTAGTTATTGGTACAAGTGTTCCTGAAGTTTGTGCTGAAATTAAAAAACTAGGTAACTTTAGCGAAGATGTTAAAGCTAGTGAAGAAAAAACAGGTGTTGTAAATGCTGTACTAGGTGCTATCACAGCTATCTTCCAACCAATCGTTCCAGCAATTTGTGGTGCTGGTATGATTAAAGCAGTACTTGCTTTAGCAACAACATTCAAACTATTAGACACAACTAGTCAAACATATACATTACTAGCAATGGTAGCAGATAGTGCTTTCTATTTCTTACCAGTATTCTTAGCTGTAAGTAGTGCTCGTCGTTTCAAATGTAATCAATTTGTTGCGGCAGTTCTTGGCGCAATGTTAATTCACCCTACTTATACAGGTCTTGTATCAGCTGGCGAAGCTGTACATTTCTTTGGACTTCCAGTAAAACTAGTTTCTTATGGTAGTTCTGTTGTACCAGCAATCTTAATTGTTTGGTTAGCTAGCTATGTAGAAAAACTTGCAAATAAGATTTCTCCAAAGAGTGTAAAAGTATTCTTAGTACCACTACTAACACTATTAATCACAGCTCCTCTAGCATTCTCTGTAGTAGGACCTCTTGGTAGTATTGTTGGTGATGTATTATATGTTGTATTTGATTTCTTAAACAATGAAGCTAGATGGGTAATTCCAGTATTAATGGGTGGCTTATGTCCATTATTTGTTATGACTGGTATGCACTATAGTTTCTTACCTGTTCAACTTGCTCAATACGCTACTTTAGGATATGGAACATTACTTGGACCTGGTATGTTAGTTTCTAACTTATCTCAAGCAGGTGCTTGTTTTGCTGTAGCTGTAAAGAGTAAAGATAAAGAAATGAAATCTACTGCTATCAGTTCTGGTACAACAGCATTATTTGGTATTACTGAACCAGCTCTATATGGTGTAACAATGCCTCTAAAGAAACCATTATTCTGTGTTATGGCAAGTGGTGCTATCGTTGGTTTATTTGCTGGTTTAACAAATATGAGAACATATGCTAGTGCTACTGCAGGTTTAACAGCTTTACCAGTTTATATTTGTGATGATTTAAGTAACGTTAGAAACGCTGCTATCGCTATGGTCGCTTCTATTGTTATTTCATTTGTATTAACTTTCTTCTTTGGTGGTGTTGACGCTACTACAGAAAAACCAGAAGCTATCGCTGATCCAAACGCAAAAAAAGAAGCTAAACCTTTAAACAACTACGTTGAAATTGATGCTCCTGTTGAAGGAAAAGTTGTTAGCTTAAGCGAAGTAAAAGATGAAGTATTCTCAAAAGAAATCATGGGTAAAGGTGTTGCGATTGAACCAACAGTTGGTAAAGTAGTCGCTCCATTTGATGGCACAGTTAGTGCTATCTTTCCTACAAATCACGCTGTAGGATTAACAAATGCGGATGGTGTAGAAGTATTAATTCACGTTGGTTTAGATACAGTAGAATTAAATGGTAAACACTATACAGGACACGTAAAAAATGGTGACGTTGTGAAAAAAGGTGATTTACTAGTCACATTCGACCTCGATGAAATCAAAAAAGAAGGTTATGATGTTATTACACCTGTTATCATTACAAACAGTAATCAATTTGTTGATGTAATTGAAACAGAAAACAAAGAAGTAAAAACACTAGATAGTTTATTAAAAGTATTTAAATAAGGAGGTTCTATGAACTATACATTCCCAGACAACTTTCTATGGGGTGGTGCTACTGCCGCAAATCAATGCGAAGGAGCATACAACGAAGATGGTAAAGGCTTATCCATTCAGGACTTTATGCCTGATGGAATTTTAAAAGGTCCAAGTGACACAGTATTAGAAAGAAACTTAAAACTTAAAGGTATTGATATGTACCATCACTATAAGGAAGACATTGCCTTATTTGCTGAGATGGGTTTCAAAGTATATCGTTTCTCTATTGCTTGGTCTAGAATCTATCCAAATGGGGATGACGAAACACCTAATGAATTAGGTCTAAAGTTCTATGATTCTGTTATTGATGAATGCTTAAAGTATCATATTGAACCATTAATTACATTAAGTCATTATGAAACTCCATATCATCTAGCAAAAGAATATGATGGATGGCGTGATAGAAGATTAATTGATTTCTATGTTCGTTATGTCACTACAGTATTTAATCGTTATAAAGGAAAAGTAAAATATTGGCTTACTTTTAATGAAATTAATAGTATCTGGCATTTCCCTCTTATGGGTGCAGGTATCTTAACACCAAAAGATAAACTCACAAAACAAGACTTATATCAAGCTGCACATCATGAACTAGTAGCTAGTGCCTTAGCAGTTAAGATAGGTCATGAGATTGATCCTAATAATAAGATTGGTTGTATGGTTCTTGGTTTAGTTAGTTATCCTAGAACATGTAATCCAGAAGATGCTGTATATAAGATGGTAAATGATCGTAATGGTGATTTCTTCACAGATATTCATATGCGTGGTTATTATCCTTCTTATGCATTAAAAGATATGGAAAGAAATAACATTCATATCAAGATGGAAGATGGCGATTTAGATATCTTAAAAAATACATGTGATTTCTTATCTTTCTCTTATTACATGAGTAAATGTTATGCACATGATCCAGAAAACTATGGTACTACTGGCGGAAACCTAACAAGTGGTGTAAAGAATCCTTACTTAAAAGAAAGTGACTGGGGTTGGGAAATTGATCCTGTAGGTCTAAGAATCTTATTAAATCAATTCTATACAAGATATGAAAAACCTGTATTTATTGTAGAAAATGGTTTAGGTGCTGTAGATCAATTGATTGATGACGAGCATGGTAGTTATACCGTTGATGATAGCTATCGCATTAACTATATGAATGATCATTTAGTTGAAGTAGCTAAAGCAATTGATTTAGATGGTGTAGAAGTGATGGGATATACATCTTGGGGATGTATTGACTTAGTTAGTGCTTCTACTGCTGAAATGAAGAAACGTTATGGCTTTATCTATGTAGATCGTAACAATGATGGTACAGGTACATTTAAACGCTATAAGAAGAAATCCTTCTACTGGTATAAAGAAGTTATCTCTACTAACGGTAAAAATCTTGTAGAACATAAATGATCTTGAAACTACTCAGCAATGGGTAGTTTTCTTTTTTACTTATTCGTTATAATAAAGATAACCAAACAATAAGGAGAAGATAATATGGAATTTACACAAATTAAAGTTAGCTTCAATGACAATCCTAAACGCTTAAACCGAGTTATTGCGATTAATGGTGATCCTGACTTATATGAGTTAGGTTATATCATAGGCAAAAGTGTAAATGCATGGTTTGAGCACTGTTATTTGTTTGAAACAAAGAAACCAAGAAAAAGTTATGTATTTGATAGCTGGGCAACTGGAGACTTCGAATGGGATGTTCCATTAAGTGAATATCATCTATCTGATTTGCCTGATACTTTCACCTATGAATATGATACCGGTGAAGGATACCTATTCGACTGTAAAAAACTAAAAAGAAAAATTACAGGAGACTATGATGAAAATATTATCGCTTTTGTTGTCAAAGGTGTTGGTCAAGGAATATTCGAGAATGACCGTGGTACTCTATCACTTTATCTAATGGGTCGAATCGATCCTAATTCTAGTGAAGAAGGAGAACGTCCATGGCAATTTTTACCAATGAATATGTCTTTTGATACATATGGAGATTTTGATGAACCATTAGATTTAGATGATTATGTCTATTATTTTCCAGAAGTTTGTAGTACTGCAAAATACTTTAAAGATAGTGACAAAAGCAACTTTTAGCCATACATAGATCTGTCTCAAATTGCATATCGATAAAATATGCAATTTTTTATTTAAATAGAGTAAAATGTTGAAATGTCATAGCTTTTGCAGTGAATTTTTATTGAAATGTCATTATTTTTATGTTAAAAAAGTATTGAAATGTCAATAGAGGTTAAATATGCTATACAGAAAGATAGAAAATACAATTGAATCACATCTTAAAAGTTCTTCGAATAAGATACTTTTAATTGATGGTGCTAGACAAGTCGGTAAAACATATATTGTTAGATATGTATGCCAAAAACTATTCAAGAATTATATTGAAATCAATATGATAGAAGATTCTTTAAATGAAAAGTTATTTGCCAATATAGCTACAGTTGAAGATTTTTATTTACATGTAAGTATGTTATATGGATCTAAAATGGATAAAAAAGAGAATACAGTAATTTTTATCGATGAAATTCAAGCATATCCTCAATTATTGACGTTATTGAAATTTTTTGCACAGGATAACAAATATACTTTTATCGCTAGTGGTTCTTTATTAGGTGTTACTCTTTCTCAAACCACTTCTATTCCTATGGGTAGTATTAAAAAGATTAGAATGTTCCCATTAGATTTCGAAGAATTTTTGTACGCAAATGGCTTAAGCGAATTAGTTATCAATACACTTCGAAATAAATTCAATCATGAAGAAGAACTTGATGAAAGTACGCATAATAAAATGTTGGATTATTTCAAAAAATATTTATTAATTGGTGGTATGCCAGATGCAGTAAATTCTTATTTAGAAAATCATAATATTCAATTAGTTCGTGAAATCCAAAATGAAATACATGATTACTATGCGACTGATGCCTCAAAATATGATTCTGAAAGAAAACTGAATATTCGAAGAATCTATGACTTAATCCCTTCTAATCTAGAAAACAAAAAGAAACGAGTTATTGCACAGAATATAGAAAATATACGTGGAAAAACATTCAATGATTATACAGATGAATTTGAATATCTTATAAGTGCTGGAATCGCATTAAATGTACAAGCTATTTCTAATCCTACTTTTCCTCTTATCCAATCTACAAGCAAAAATCTTTTAAAACTATATTTAAATGATGTTGGCATCTTAACAAGCATACTTTATGGAAATAATATTCGGGCCGTCATGAACGATGAAAAGAGCATCAATTTAGGCTCGGTCTATGAAAACTTAGTAGCAAGTGAATTAGTAGCGCACGGTTATAATTTGTTCTACTACGATAATAGAAACAATGGAGAAGTAGATTATTTGATAGATGATTATAATACCTTATCTACTATTCCTTTAGAAATAAAATCAGGAAAAGATTATGATGTACATAGTGCTTTAACAAAATTTTGTAAAAATGAAAATTACGGAATCAAAAAAGCATATGTATTATCTAATGAAAGAACAATTAAACATAAAGATAAAATCACCTATATGCCTATTTATTACATTATGTTTTTTAATAAAGATGAATCCACCGATGGATACACTATTTAAAGAAGCTACGTATTTAATTTACGCAGCTTCTTCTTTTGTTTTCATTTCCTATAATCTAGTGAGCACTTGTTCTAACTAAATCATAACCATGATTTTCTTCATTATTATTTTTAGGTTGATCCTCTTTGGTAGGTTTCTTATCCTTAGAATAATCATTTGTAATATCTATCTTTGCATTACTTTGGCTTGTAATCGTATAAATATTTGTACTAGCAAATGTAGTTTTCACAGAATATCCAGCTACACTAGCATTGTTTTCTACAATCTTATATTCTCCAAGTTCTAGTCCTTCAATAGTATAAGTATACTTATATGAAACAACATTATTCATTTCACTTAAATGTACAACTTTGCTATATCCATTAGGACCTGTGATTGTAAAACTCAAGTCACCAAGTTCTTTTATAGAAATAGGACCATCTATAGTTTTAGTAAATGTTAAGCTACCTACTTTCTTTGAGTATGTATTTGTTACATCTACTGTTCCGCTTGTTGTATCTT
>CAVIQY010000097.1:0-7068 GCA_963645035.1 bacterium
TTATCAATCAAAGCATCAACTGCTTCTTGTAACATTCTCTTTTCGTTTTGAACAATGATAGCAGGAGTGCCTAGTTCAAGTAATTTCTTTAAACGATTGTTACGTGTAATAACACGACGATATAAATCGTTTAAGTCACTTGTTGCAAATCTACCACCATCAAGTTGTAACATAGGTCTTAAATCAGGTGGTATAACTGGAAGAACAGTTAATACCATCCATTCAGGCTTATTATCACTCTTTCTGAAGGCATCAACAGTTTCTAAACGCTTGATTAATTTCTTACGTTTATCACCAGATGCTTTTTCTAATTCATCAGTGATTTCTTTGTATTCTTTTTCTAAATCAATTTGTTCTAGTAATACCTTAACTGCTTCAGCACCACTTTGCGCAACGAAGCTTCCTGGACCGTAAATTGCTGTATTTTCACGCAATTCACGTTCAGAAAGAATTTGCTTATAAGATAGCTTTGTATCACCTGGATCAGTAACGATCCAACTAACGAAGTAAACTACTTCTTCAAGCTGTTTAGGTGGTACGTTTAATAGTAAACTCATACGACTAGGGATACCACGTAAGTACCAAATATGAGCTACTGGAGCAGCTAATTCAATATGTCCCATACGTTCACGACGTACAGAACTCTTTGTGATTTCTACACCACACTTATCACAAACAACGCCTTGGTAACGAATTTTCTTATATTTACCACAAGCACATTCCCAGTCCTTTGTAGGACCGAAAATGCGTTCGCAGAATAAACCATCACGTTCAGGCTTTTGAGAACGATAATTGATTGTTTCTGGTTTTGTTACTTGACCATAAGACCAACCTTTAATTGTCTCAGGTGAAGCTAAACCAACTTTAATTGCACTAAAGTTATTAATATTCATCTTCTCTTAGCCCTCCTATTCTTCATCAAATCCAGCAACAACTGGTTCTGCAGGAATATCGTTGTCATCGGAACCATCTTTAATTCCAAATCCATCGTGATTTTCATCCATAAGGTCATTTACATATGTACCTTGGTGACTTGCATCATCTTTAACTGTTTGAGCGATTTCTTCTTTTTCCATCTTCTTTAAATCGACTTCATCGCCTTCATCATCATACATACGTACATCTAATGCTAATGCTTGTAATTCACGAACAAGTACTCTGAATGATTCAGGAATACCAGGTTCTGGAAGATCCTTACCCTTAACAATAGCTTCATATGTCTTTGTACGACCAATAACGTCATCTGATTTAACAGTTAGGATTTCTTGTAATGTATGTGCAGCACCATATGCTTCAAGTGCCCAAACTTCCATTTCTCCAAATCTCTGTCCACCATTTTGTGCTTTACCACCTAAAGGTTGTTGAGTTACTAGAGAATATGGGCCAGTTGCACGAGCATGTAACTTATCGTCAACCATGTGTGCAAGTTTAATCATATACATGACACCAACAGATATACGTTCATCATATGGTTCACCTGTCATACCATCTGTTAATAAGTATTTACCATCAACAGAAGAATTTGCTTCAGCCATGATGTTCTTTAAGTCTTCGTTAGATACACCATCAAATACTGGAGTAGCGAACTTACAACCTAAGCTTCTAGCTGCCATACCTAAATGAACTTCTAATACCTGTCCAATATTCATACGAGAAGGAACACCGAATGGGTTTAACATAATGTCAATTGGTGTACCATCTTGCATATATGGCATATCTTCAAGTGGCATAATCTTAGAGATGACACCCTTATTACCATGACGACCAGCCATCTTATCACCTTCAGAAATCTTTCTCTTCTGAACGATATAAACTTTAACGACTTCATTTACTCCAGGTGGAAGTTCATGGTTATCCTTACGTTTGAATACGCGGATAGAATGAATAATACCAGCACCACCATGAGGTACCTTTAATGAGTTGTCACGTACTTCACGTGATTTTTCACCAAAGATTGCTAATAATAATTTTTCTTCTGGAGTAACTTCACTTTGTCCCTTAGGTGTTACTTTACCAACAAGGATATCGCCTTCCTTAACTTCAGCACCGACCATAATAATTCCTCGACTATCAAGGTTACGACAAGCACTTTCACTTACGTTAGGAATATCTCTTGTAATTTCTTCAGGGCCTAATTTTGTTTCACGACATTCTAGATCATATTCATCAATATGAACAGATGTATATACGTCTTCACGAACCATACGTTCTGACATGATGATGGCATCTTCATAGTTGTAACCATGCCATGTCATGAAGGCAATTAATACGTTTTGTCCTAGAGCTAATTCACCACTTTGCATTGATGGACCATCTGCTAAGATATCGCCTCTTTCTACTTTTTCACCATCCCAAACAATTGGTCTTTGGTTAATACATGTAGAGTTATTAGAACGACGGAACTTAGTTAATTCATATTCATGTTCCTTACCGTTTTCTTCTGTAACTACAACCTTAGTTGCATCTACATAAGTAACAGTACCAGGAGCAGTTGCTACACAAGCAGAACCTGAGTCACGAGCTACACGGTGTTCCATACCAGTACCAACAAATGGACTGTGTGGATTTAATAGTGGAACGGCCTGACGTTGCATGTTCGCACCCATTAAGGCACGTGTACAGTCATCGTTTTCTAGGAATGGTACGCAAGCTGTCGCAACAGATACGATTTGACGAGGAGATACGTCTGCATAGTCGATTTCATCAACATTAGCCATAACAGTTTCTCCAGCAATACGAGCAACAATCTTGTCACCAACTAATTTGCCATTTTCAATCTTACTTGCTTGAGCAATAACGTGATCATTTTCTTCGTCCGCAGTCATATATACGATTTCATCTGTGACTACGCCACCTTTTTCTACCTTACGATATGGAGTCATAATGAAGCCATATTCATTAATTCTTGCATATGTTGTTAAGTTAGAAATCAAACCAATGTTTGGTCCTTCAGGTGTTTCAATAGGACAAATACGTCCATAGTGACTGTTGTGAATATCACGAACTTCAAAGCCAGCTCTTTCTCTAGATAAACCACCAGGGCCTAATGCAGAAATACGACGTTTATTTGATAATTCTGCAAGTGGATTTTCTTGGTCCATAAATTGTGATAATTGTGAACTAGAGAAGAATTCTTTAATTGCTGCAGTTAAAGGACGAATATTTGTTAATTGCTTAGGTGTTAAGTTTGTTGCATCAGCAATTGACATTCTTTCCTTAACTACTCTTTCCATACGGCTTAAACCAATACGGAATTGATTTTGAATTAATTCACCAACGCTACGAATACGACGGTTTCCTAACATATCGATATCATCGACTGTTCCTACACCATCAAGCATTGTCAATTCATAGTTATATAATGCATACATATCAGACATTGTGATTGTATGTTTTGTATTTAGTGGGTCACCACCAACTACTTTTACTTCGTGTCCATCAGCCGCAAGAACCTTGAACTCTTGAACACAAGCACCAACTAACCATACAACTACTTTTTCTTTCTTTGTTGCACGAGCTACGATATCTTCTTTTGCTTCAGTAGATACTGCAGTAACTGGAAGATCTGGAATATAACGAGCACAAACTAGTTCGCCATTTTCATCAAATAAATCTTCGTCATCAACTGTAACTCTACCAATTGTATATAAACGAGAACCGTAATCTAATACAGCACTAGCATTATCATTTGTTAATTCAGCTTTTGTAGCGAAAATGCTTGCATAAACTGTTACTTTTTCACAAGTTTTAGCAATCTTTTTAGCATCACTTTCTGTGATAACTGTACCTCTTTCAAGGCTTAAAGAACTTGTTTCGATATCATTTGCTAGAATTCTACCAACTAGAGCATTTGTCCATGAAGCATCCATTACAGCTGTAACTGGATGAGAGAATTCATGTTTGAAAGGTAATGATCTACAATAGATACCTTTATTGAATTCTGTACGTAATGTATTACGTTCTTCTTTAGTAATATGTGTATTCTTCTTATATACAACTTTACCTTCAGCACTAACTACATCTTCAGCTAAAGTATTGCCTTCCATACGGTCAACAACGCTTAGCTTCTTTAATACCTTGTAACGACCAGCTTTAGTTAAGTCATAACGACGGTAATCAAAGAACTTCGCATCCATTAATGTAGTTGCGCCATCGATAGTTGCAATTTCATCTGCTCTTTGGTTCTCATAAATTGTTAATAACGCATCATGAGTTGTCTTTGTTTTATCAGCTGCTAGAGTATTTCTAACTTCTTCATAGTTTCCAAATACACTTGTATATAGAAGCATGTAGTCGTTTTGGAATTCTCTTTCTTCTGAAGGTACGATTACGTCTGGATAAATTTCAAAACGTAATGCCTTCAAGAATCTTTGCATGTTTGCTGTATCGAAAGTATCTTCACCCTTTTTAATATTTAAAGACATACCAATTGCTTTAAATAAAATTGTACTGAAAATCTTTCTTCTTCTATCAACAGAAACATTCATAATTCTGCCTAAAGCAGCTTTTTTGTCATCTGACATGAACTCTAACCAAGTACCTCTGCTTGGAATAAGTTCACATGTATAAGTATCTCTACCTGTACGGTCTTCAGAAACGATATTGAAATATGCACCTGGTGAACGTACAATCTGAGAAACGATAACACGCTCAGCACCATTGATGATAAATGTTCCAGTAGGTGTCATTAGAGGGAAATCGCCAAGGAAAACATCTTCCCACTTTGTCATAACTTCACCAGTCTCGGAATCAACCATTTCTAGTTCCATTTTCGCTTTTAAAGGAGCGCAATAATTTGTTTCACGATATTTGCACTCACTAATAGAATATTTTGGCTCACCAAACTCATAGTCTAAAAACTTTAGCTTAATGTTGCCTGCATAGTTGTAAATCGGATAAATATCCTCGAAAACCTCGCGGATTCCGTCTGTAACGAACCATTCAAAAGAAGCAGTTTGGATTTCAACTAAGTCTGGTAAATCTAAGCCAGCACTTACCTTTGAATAATCACGTCTTTCGGACTTTTTTCCACAATGCACAACGTGGTATGTCTCTTTATTTTCCATGTACGCCATCCTTTCGCATGCATCGCCTGAAACGCTGAAAAGGGTATAGTTTCCCCTTACTGAATTTTGGCTTTTTTGCAATTTATAATATTAACATCAGTTACTATTTTCGTCAATTTTTACTTGACAGATTTGATAATCCAATACCCTCTGTCTTTTTCAACAATTTCAACTGCCGAAAATAATGTTTCTAATTTTTTGATTGCGCTCAGTGCTCCTTGCTTTTTCTGAATCACAATCATGAGTTTTCCTGTTTCATTTAAGTGATTATATGCTTCATCAAACATATGATAAATATTTGCTTTACCCGTTCTTATTGGTGGATTCAAGAATATCCAATCAAATGTTTGGTCTATATTTTCAAAACCATCAGAGACAATTGCTTTATTGTCCATACCATTTTTTTGATAGTTTAAGCTCGCTAGTTCTACTGCACGATTATTGATATCACTAGAAATAACTTTGCAGTTTGTAAATTTGTTTTGTAGCACAACGCCAATTGCGCCATACCCGCATCCAAAATCTAAGACGTTACCTTGTATATCTTCTTTCACTGCAGCTTCTAATAGCGCTAAGCTACCATAATCAATATAGTTTTTACTAAATACGCCATCATCACTAATAAATGTATACAGATACCCCGAAAACCGGAAAGAAAACTCCCTCCGGTTCGATGTTAGATTGCGGTTATCGGTGAAATAATGTACTTGATCCGTAAAAATCGCATCCTTTCTCATAGGGTCTAAAAGCCGAATAGAAATATCCGGCTTTTATTTGTCTGTAAGATGTCTTAAAGACTATTTGAATTCAACAGTAGCACCTGCGTCTGTTAAAGATTTCTTGATCTTTTCAGCTTCTTCAGCAGGAACGTCTTTCTTGATTTCTGCAGGTAGAGCATCAACTAATTTCTTAGCATCAACTAGGCCTAAACCTGTGATTTCACGAACTACTTTGATAACTGCTACTTTAGAATCACCGAAGCTTGACATTACAACTGTAACGTTCTTAGGTGCAGCAGCTTCTTCAGCTGGAGCAGCAGCAACTGCTACAGGAGCAGCGGCGCTTACACCGTATTTTTCTTCGATTGCTTTAACGAGTTCATTTAACTCGAGGATTGTTGCTTCATCAAGATAAGCAAGAATTTCATCTTGTGTTAACTTTGCCATGGATTATTTTCCTCCTCTTCCTTAGGCTTCTGCTGCTACAGCAGCTTCTTCTTTTGGTGCTTCTTCAGCACTTGCCGGTTTAGCTTCAGCTACAGCATTTACTGCACGAGCGAATGAAGATACCGGTGCCTGTAATACAGACAATAACATAGATAGCATTCCTTCTCTGTTTGGTAAGGAAGAAAGTTCGTTTAATGTCTTTGTATCGATAACTTTTCCTTCAACAATACCGCCCTTAAGAACAAGTGCTTTATGTTTTTTAGCAAACTGTGCCATAACACGGCTTGCTGCGGTTTCATCTTGACCGAATGCAATTGCATTTGGACCAGTTAGAACATCTTTTAAATCTGCAAAACCTGCATCTTCAGCAGCTCTAGCAGCTAATGTGTTCTTGTAGACTTTCATGTCAACACCTTCTGCACGAAGAGCTCTACGAAGTTCAGTAACTTCAGCGACACTTAAGCCACGGTACTCAGCAACAACAGTAGAAGATGAATTTTTGAACTTGTCACTAATTTCAGTAACAACGCTCTTTTTTGATTCTAATACCGCTTGATTCATTGGTTTACCTATACCCTTCTAGTTATCGATAACCGTAAAACATATAAATGCCCTCACTTGACAGTAAGGGCATAAAAGTTCAATGTGTGAGACTTTTTCTACCTCGGTAACATGATTAAGCTTGAGCCGTTACTGTCTATGGTATCTGATAACGTAAATATACTAGTCATAAACAAGTGCTTTGTCAATAACTTTTTCTTATTTTTCTTCACTTTTTCTTATTTTTCTTCACTTTCTTCAGGATAGAAGATCTTTTCTGCTCTAGCGATTAATTT
>CAVIQY010000098.1:0-6676 GCA_963645035.1 bacterium
GTAAAAACGAGTAGTAATTAAACGCTATTCGTTTTTATCTTCTGTTCTGTCTCCAGGTACTCCAAGAATAATAATTTTTAAAATTGCAAGCCCCTTAAAAGCTCTCATACATGCGTGAGGGTTGCTCTACTTTGTCTGCTCCTCTCACCGTTCCCCTTTTATACCAGGGGTACTATGTATAAAACTAACGTATGCATAGGGTATAGATACCCTTTACTTATAGCGATATGACAACGCCCACGCCTTGCGAAAATTTCTCGCTGAAACACTCTATCAATGCAACCGAATTATAGTTATGTTGCATACTTTTTAATTTGTAATATGTTGTTATACCGCTTAAATAAAGGCTTTTTTGAATGTTGCTATTTTTCTATGCAACATAAATTAACTTGTTGCATGTAATAATCCAAGTGCTATATCTTTGTACGCTTTTCTTTCTCTTTGTGTGTCTGTTCTTCTTCAACAAAAATATTAAACTTTGAATAATATTTATAATTTATTTCAGTTCCTGGTACA
This sequence comes from bacterium, assembly GCA_963645035.1. GTDB lineage: Bacteria > Bacillota_I > Bacilli_A > Erysipelotrichales > Erysipelotrichaceae > Bulleidia. The sequence continues at coordinate 517 of CAVIQY010000098.1, forward strand.
CCTTGTCTATTTTTCATAATCGTTAACTTAAGCTCTCGAGGTGTTTTAAGCTGTTCTGCTTTTATATCTTCATCTTTGTTTGTTAGATAGGATAATTGCATTGTTACGGTTGCTGTATATTCTATTGATCCACTTTCTTTAAAATTGCTATTACTTGCACTTGTGTTATATGCACTTCTATTCATTGAGCTAATGGCAATAGTAGGTAGCTTTAAATCTCTTGTTATGCGTTTTAACTCTAGTATGTTGTTATCTATGCTCGTTTTAGTATCTGTCATTCTTTCGTTACATGGTGCTAATAGCTGTATATAGTCAATTAACACAACTGGCTTATTACCTGTTAACAAAATATGTTTATTTATTGCTTCTTTAATTGTGACGGCGTTTATATTGCCTATACCCTCGATAATATAGATGTTTTTAGCATAGTCCTTATACATGCTTTTAGCTTGGTCTATTACGTCTAGTTCTGAAGGTGTATATGTTTTATAAAGGTCTGTACGTCTTATTTGTATTTCACTCTTTGCGTATTTATCACTAAAAACGCTATTAAACGAGTTAGATATTTCATAGGTATTTCTTGATATGCTTCTTGCTATTAGCTCGCTTGAACTCATTTCTAAGCTAAAAATAAGTACATCGTGACCGTTTTTTGCTATGTTATCGCATATTTGTAATGCAAATGTTGTTTTGCCTTGTCCTGTGCATGCTCCAAGAATGTATAAACCGTCATATAGTCCACCGCTTAAAGCATAATCTAACTCTTTAAAGCCTGTGCTTATCGGTTCTGCTTTAAACTGTTCTTCTAGTTGGTCTATTAAATATGCACTACTTGTATGTTTATATGCTTCAATTTCTGCTTCTCTTTCTTCTTCTAACACTTTATAAGCCCTCTTTAATTCTTGTTTTAATTGCTCTTTATTTGATGTATACCACTCGTTAATGTCTTTATACTCTCCAGGATAACTAATTGATACATAACGTGTTTTAAGCTCGTCTAGTGCCTTTTGCAATTGTTCTTTTGCTTCTAGTCCGCTTTTATCGTTGTCTAAGCATATAACGATAGGTGCTTTACAATTCGTTTCTATATATTTATTAACAAAGTGTGTAATGTTACTGGTGCTATTTGTAGCAATAGATGTATAGCCCTCTTGTAGCACGCTTAACGAGTCCATAGCTCCCTCACATACATAAATAGGCTCTTTTGTATTAGCATTGATAACTTTCTCGTTAAATAGCCCTATTTTAAGCCCTGGGGCGTTCTTATAGCGTTGTTCTCTATTGTCTGTGTATCTTTCTATGTAGCTTGATCCATTTCTAATAATAACCGTATTATCTGTGCTTGCTCCTACTCCATAGTTGATAGCTGTTTCAATGTTTATACCACGCTTTTTAAGATAGTTCTTTACGGTTTCGTTATTATCTAGGTTTAACATCGCATTTTTGATAGTTGTATCAACTTCTTTTTCTGTTAACAAGAATTGTTCTTTATGTGTTTGTGATACGTTGTTATTGTCTGATGTTTTACTTGGTCTACCTGTAACACCTGTATAGCCGTATTCTTTTGCAATAGTTATTAAACTACCACCAGTTACACTACCTACTTTTAAGCTGTTCCATTTACTTATCATTTCTTCTTGGTTGTATCGTGCTTTGTCTTTGCTACTCCAGTTATCCCACACTTTAAAATCTATGTTTTCTGTTTTTAAAGCTGTCCCTACTTTTACCCACTCATGATAGCTAATTTCACAAGGGTTAATACTCTCTAGTGCATTTAATAAAATTTCGTTGTTTGTGTTACTCATAATGTTTATAAAGTCCTCTACTTTCTTGTTAACCTTTTTCTCATTTAGTTAACAAAAATGCAAGCCTTTAAGGGCTTGCTTTTGTTTCTATTTATTATACTTATAAACTTATAGAAAAAATGCCATTTTTGTAACGCTCATTTCATCGCATAAATAAGCCATATTTTAAAGGTTTTTAATTTTGGTGTATCCTCAAAAGTTCTCCTCTATTTACTCAAAAGTTCTCCTCTATTTACTCAAAAGTTCTCCTCTAAATTCACTTGTAGTAAATCGTTAAATTAGTCTTAGTAATAGAATAATCTTTAAATATTTCTTGCTTTTTCCAATCGTCCAATAAAACTGTCATATCATTAACTAGCTTTGTTCTATCACGCTTTAAATTATCGTTTCTAGTATATTTATCTTTTGTTAAACCTATTTGTTCGTAAATAGTTTCAAGTTGCCATTTACGAGGTTTCCAATAAATTTGCTCTTTAGTTTCTGTTTTATTTTTGTACCATTTTGACTTAATAATTCGTAAAAGATAGTCTGCTAATTCAAAATTCGTATCTGTATATGATATTGACATGGTTAATGCTGAAATAGGTAAAGTTATATACTGGTTTAATTTCAATAGATAATCGAATAAAGGGGTATATTTATATTCGTTATCTGGGTTTTCTTCATCTATTATGGTTTTTTTGTAAAGTGTTGTTACTATGTTGCCGTATTCATTTTCACTTTCTTTAACATCAATAGGCAAAAAATCACCATAATATTTATATTCTTCCATTTTATAGCCTTGTTTAACAGCTTCTGATGTGTCTAGATAAAATTTAATTGAACTTAATTTAAGAATTGCTTGTAATATTCTATCTCTTTGTTTTTTTGCCATTTTATTAGGGTATATTCCGTTTCTAAAATCATCTATTGTAAACTTTGTTATTGTAGGGTTTTGAAACATATAATTCGAGATTATGTAATAAACTCTTTTTTCAAAAATAGTTAAATTATACTGACTTAGTTTAACGCCTGGTATATTACTAAAATCAAGTGTGCCATATATATAAACATTTTTATTTTTATTGCTTATGTTGTATTTTAAAGCGTTTTTTTCTTTATAAGTATTATTGCTTCCCCACATATCATTGTTAATTTTGTCTATCGGATATCTAATGTTTTCTAGCTTTTTTTTGTTTTTTGTAATATTTGCTCTTGATTTTAAGTTTTCTAGGTCTTTTGTTCTCTTTTTTATCCTTTTATATATTTCTGTAAAAATCTGCCCTACATCGTTTCTATTTTCAATAATCCAGTTAATATTTGTTATTTGTTCCAGGGTTACATTATGTTTCTTTAATATATTTGCAATAGATTTTTCATTTAATATATAAAAAGTAAGAATATTATTTGCTTCATACCAGTATTCATAAATATTAAATAAATTAAGCTTTAAAAGTGAGTTAGGCTGTGCAATTTCTTTTGTTACTTGATATTCTCTGTTAATTGCTGATGTTAAATTTGAGCATATCGCATTATAGCTATTTTTATGTTTGTATATTTCTACATGTTCTTCTACTTGCATTGTTTGAAAGAATAGCTTTATTTGTTCATCAAAATATAGATATCCCTTTTCACCGAGATCCATATTTTTATATTGAGGGTCATTGTTATATTTATTTCCTAGTTCTATGCTAATGCTTTTTATTGTGTTATCAATCCAATTTTCAATAGGTTTACAATTATCGTAAAAATGAGGGTTCATTAAATCATCTTTATTTGCTTCTATGCATAGCTCGTATAGTTCTTTTGTTTGTTCCTGTTCTGCCATTTCTTAATCTCCTTTATAGTGCTATAATGTAGCTGTTATTTTAAAAATGCTGTTAATTCGTTGTGATAGTGTTTTTAAAGTCCTCTAGATAACCAGGTTTTGTTAGTTGTGTTCATTGTCTTGGTTATCTTTTTTTATGTCTTAATGACTTAATTTCAATGTCCGCTAATGATAATTAACAGACATTGAGCTTTTAACCTATATATGTTCTATAACATATTGAATGTATTTAACATATATACGATATATAGGTTATATATGTTAGTTGCATTTATTCGTTTCTAAAAACTCGTCTATAGCTTGCTTTGTAATTAGTTTACGTCTACCAACTTTAACAGCCTTTAACTTACCCTCTTTAACCATTTGAGTTAAGTAAATGTAAGATACTCTTAACATGTCTGCTGTTTCTTTCATTGTGTAAACTTTAATTTCTGTATTGTTGCTTTCACTCATGCTTTAATCTCCTTTAGCTTCTTTTAAGCCTTTTTCTAGTAGGTCATTGATATATGCATTAACGCTCTTATGGTTTAACCAGGCTTGCTCCTTTAACTTTTCATGTGTACTTTCTTTAACAAGAATAAGTACCTTTTTATCCCTCTTTTCAAGCTTGCTTTCTATTGCTTGCCGTGTAGCTTGATCCACTTCATTTATGTCTATTGTGTTCTCATTTGGGTATGTCTCCATAGCACCTTGTTTACTTGTGCTTTCTTCTTTAGTGCTTTCAAAATTTAATAGCTGTTCCATTGTGCTATCTCCTTTAATTTTAAAACTTTTCTTCTTTGTCATGTTGTTCTCTCCTTTTACTCGTTTAATAGCTCTTTTATAAAATTGTCATAATCAATACATGCATTACTTTTTGGTGCATAGTCATATATAGATTGCTTTAACATGCTACTTTCTTTAATTGCTGTGCATTCTCTTATACAAGTATTAAATACTTTTGTTTTAAGCTCTTGTGCTATGTTCTCCAGGTTCTCTCTCATGTCTTTTGATAGATTGCTTCTTGCGTTGTACCTGGTTATCAATATTCCCTCTATCTTTAAATTCTTGTTGTAATACTTCTTTATAGGCTCTATTGAGCTATTTAATAGTGAAATACCCTGTAAGCTGTAAATATCCGCCTGTACTGGTATAACTACTTTGTTTGTAGCTGTAAGTGTATTTGCGGTCAAAATTCCAAGCTGTGCTGATGTGTCTATAAGAATATAGTCATATTGTTTTTTAACTTGATCCAGTTGTTCCTTTAATTTGTATTCGTCTCCAGGGCTTCCAAGTGCTTTATCACTTAGTGCTAGCCGTTCTGATGATATTACAATGTCTCCCTGTTCTGTGTGCTGTATTGCTTCTTTAATGCTTAAACCACCTACCAACACTTCATAAATGCTTTTATTTGTATGTTTTGCTCCAACGCTATAAGTTAGATTGCCTTGTGAGTCTAAGTCTATAAATAAAACTTTATAGCCCCTTTTTGTTAATCCATTACCGAGTGCCTGTGCTGTGGTGGTTTTACCTGTACCACCTTTTCTACTTACAATGCTTATTATTTGTGCCATGTTCTTATCTCCTCTTAAAATAGTTCACTAGCTATCGCATTTGAACATTTATTGCTTTGTTTTTCTAAGTTGTGAGCGTAAATCATTGTTGTATTGATGTTTGTATGTCTAGCAAATTGTTGTACCTCTTGCAAGCTATTACCACTTTGTAGTGCAAGTGTAACGGCTGTATGTCTTAAGCTGTGAGCTGTTAGTCTAGTGCTATCGTAACCGCATTTAACAAAATTGTTCTTTACAATTCTTGAAATGCTTCTTGTTGTTAAGCGTTCATTTTTAGCATGATTTGATATGCTTGTAAAAAGTGCTTCTTTCACGTGGCTTTCACGCTGTCTATCACGCAACGCTAGATATTCTCTTATAGCTTTTTCAACCGCTCCAGGGATAATAACGTACTCGTTTTTATCGTCTCTACCTTTACCCTGTAAGAATAAAACTGTGTTAACTCCAACTGTTCGTATATCTTCAATATTTGCTCTTGATACTTCTATATCTCTTAAACCACATGTGACCATTAAGCTAATCAATGCATAATCACGTTTACCGTTTAATGTAGTCCTATCAATGCTAGATAGAATTGTTTTTATTTGGTTGGGCGTTAAATAATCCTTTTTAGGTTCTCTTGATATTTTTTTACCTTTTACATGGTCTGCTATGTTTGTGTAATAACCGTTTAATTCTGTCCATTTAAAGAATTGCCTAACAGCTATTATGTAAGTGTTAACAGTACTTGCCTTGTGGTTCTGCTCCAGGTACTCTCTAAACTTTATAATATCCTCTCTTGTAGGTTGCTTTATTTCTTGTTCCTGTGTGTATACATAGAATTGTTTTAAAGCCTTTTTGTATGTATCAATGGTTTTTGGTGTAGCGTCTATGTATTGAATGTAATTGTTTAATAAGTTAGGTGTAAATAATACCTCATTGTTTATGTATGTTAGTGTGTTAGTTGTGTTCATTTTATTTTACCTCTACCAATATTATAACCTTTATTGTTATAC
>CAVIQY010000099.1:0-6673 GCA_963645035.1 bacterium
TATTTATTTTTGACTAATTTCTTTTGCAAGTTCCATAATTTCAAACGCATATTTTTGCTTGCACACATTTAACATTTTTTTATAAATCGGATAATTAGCCACAATCCCTATTATTCCAATCACCCCAATTATAATATCAAGTACAAACATCGCTTTTGTTCCATTACCAATCACATTCATTGAAATGCACATCCCTAATCCTAAAATAAGTGCCATTGCAATACCAAAAGTATAAGTAAAAATGGTTGCAGGTAACTTTGCCTTTCGATCAAGCTTTCTAAGAGCGATCACCTTTGATGTGTCCTTTGGCGCATATTCATTTGCTAGTTGTTCTGCATAAATTCTATCTGTGTTCATTTTGAACCTCCTTCATTACGAGAACAACTATACCTAACAATGTTTATATTCTAAACGACACCAATTCATCTAAATGTCGATTTCTAAAATAAGCATAAGTTTTTCACCTATGCTTATTTCTTTTATCCATTATATCTAAGTAATCGCATTGCATTAAGAATACAAATTACAGCGACTCCTACATCCGCAAATACTGCAGCCCACATATTCGCAATACCTAGCGCTCCTAGTAATAAAATTAATAATTTTACAGCTAACGCAAATACAATATTTTGTGTAGCGATATGTACTGTTTTCTTTGCAATTTTGATTGTAGCTGGAATCTTTGTTAAATCATCATCCATGATGACTACATCAGCCGCTTCAATAGCCGCATCACTTCCCATAGATCCCATTGCAATACCAACATCTGCTCTACTTAATACTGGTGCGTCATTGATACCATCGCCAATAAATGCTAAACGTTTTCTCTTTTCTTTTGTTCCTGTATTTTCTAAATCTGTTAATAGTTCTTCTACTTTTAATACTTTATCTTGAGGAAGTAAATCAGTGTAAACTGTATCTAGACCTAATTCTTTTCCTACAGCTTCACCAACAGATTTTCTATCTCCTGTTAACATCACAACTTGACGAACATTTTCTTTCTTCATGTTCGCTACAGCTTTTTTCGCTTCAGGTTTTACTTCATCTTTAATGAGAATTGCGCCTAAATACTTTTGATCCATCGCAACATAAGAAATCGTAGCACTATTATCTTCTACTTTTTCATAAGAAATATTGTTTGCACTCATTAGCTTTTCGTTACCAACATATACTTTATGATTTTCTACAGTTGCGATAATCCCTGATCCTGTTACATTTTCTGTATCTGTAACTAGATTTGTATTGATTTCTTCGCCTGTTTCTTTCTTATATTCTTCATAAATTGATTTTGCAATTGGGTGTGTTGATAAACCTTCTGCTAAAGAAGCATATCTTAATACTTCTTCTTTTGTGACACCTTCTGCTGTTTTTACTTCTGTTACATTAAATGTACCTTTTGTTAAAGTACCTGTTTTATCTGATACAACTGTATCTAGCTCTGCCATAAGCTCTAAATAATTCGATCCTTTAACGAGTACGCCATTTCTACTAGCGGCACCAATACCACCAAAGAAAGATAGAGGAATGGAAATCACTAATGCGCATGGACATGAAATAACTAAGAATGTACATGCTCTATAAATCCAAGTTAATGGATCACGAGTGATAATTGAAGGAATAATCGCTAAAGCTACTGCACCATATACAACAATTGGTGTATACCAACGAGCAAACTTAGTAATAAAGTTTTCTGTCTTAGACTTTTTCTCTGAAGCGTTTTCTACAAGTTCTAATATCTTAGATACGGTAGAATCTTCAAATGCCTTTATCGCTTCAACTTTTAATAGTCCTTCACCATTAATACAACCAGAGATAATTTCGTCCCCAATTCTAACGGTTCTAGGAACAGATTCACCTGTTAATGCGGCAGTATTGACTAAGCTTTCCCCACTTCTTACAACACCATCAACAGGAATCTTTTCTCCTGGTTTAATGACTAATACATCTCCAACTTCTACATCATCTGGATCAATTGTCTCAATCGTGCCGTCTTCTCGTTCTACATTTGCAAATTCAGGCACAATATCCATTAATTGTGTAATTGATTCACGAGATTTTCCAACCGCATAGCTTTGGAATAATTCTCCTACTTGATAGAACAACATTACCGCACATGCTTCAGAATTTTCCCCTGTTGCAAAAGCACCAATCGTTGCCACAAACATTAAGAATGATTCATCAAATGGTTGTCTATTCTTTATACCAAGTAATGCTTTTCTTACAACTCCATGACCACTTAAGCCATATGGAATAAGATATACCACAAAGCTAAATAAGCGATTTTCAAATATAGCAGGACAAATTCCTAATTTATCTAGAATCATGAGTGCAAAGAAAATAACTAACGCTGTCACTACTTGCTTTAGCTCTTTATTTTTTTTATTTTCCATTATCCTTATCTCCTACAAAAAACATCATACAGATTTCTGTATGATGGATAGATTAAAGTTCTACAGAAAAATCTGGTTCAATCTTTTTACCTGTTTCAATTGCTTCTTTTAAGATTTCATCAAAACGAGCATCATCTGCGTCTAATGTAAACTTTTGCATCATGAAGTTAACTTTCGCATCATTTACACCATCAATCTTTTTGATTGCATCTTCTACTTTTGCTGCACAATTTGCACAATCAATGTCACATTTAAATTTCTTTTTCATACTCTTCCTCTTTCTAGCATATGCTTTTTACTCTTCGATATGTTCTTTACCCATAGCGATAATTGTCTTAACGTGTTCATCATCTAATTCGTATAGAATTGCTTTACCACTTCTTCTAGAACGAACAAGTTTAGATGTCTTTAAGATCTTTAATTGGTGAGAAATAGCAGATTGGTTCATATCTAAATCTTCACAGATTTCGGATACACTTTTTTCGCCATCAAACAAATCATATAGAATCTTAATTCTTGTAGAATCACCAAATATCTTGAATAATTCTGCTAGATCACATAATTCATCTTCATTCATTGGTTTATGTTCTGTCTTTTTTTCCATCAAGTCTTTCATATGCCTTTCTATTCATATGAATAGATTATCATATGTTCAACTGTTGTCAATATGTATTTGCATATTTCTTTATTTTTCTTTTAAGTTAGGTTATACTAACTTCTCAATTGTTAATACAATGGATATAGGGATAGACAAGTTAAGGGGATATATGAAAACAAAAAAAACGAAATGGCGAGTACTTGAGCGCTTAGCTTTATTTAGTATTTGTGTTTTATTAATTATTCTAGGAAATATTTTTAAGCAAAATGACAGTATACAATCTACTTCTTTAAGTGATGGTTGGCACTTAATACAAGATGGTAAAGATGTTTTAGTTCAATTACCTAGTACAATTGAACCAGATGAAAATGGTCAAATTATTTTATACAACAATAGCTTTACAGAAGCTGACGCAGAAAAAGTATTATCTTTTTCTAATGTTCAATATGATTTAGAAATTAAAATCAATGATACGATTGTATATCAATATGAAGACACACTTTTTCCTAAGAATAACCAAATGAAAGGAAAGCTCTGGGCAGATATCGAACTTCCAGAAGATATTTCTAATTCTACTATTTATGTAACTTATTCTAATGTATCAAGTTCTGGTTTGAACTTATCTGCACCAGTAATTGGTTCTTTACAAATTACTACTGGTCATCATATACAGAATTCTTTCTTTTCTATTTTTATGATGCTTAGCATGTTAAATCTAGGCATTATCGCAATCATCATCTATTTATATATGAAAGCGAAAAACATCTATGAAAATAGATTCTTTGATGTCGGCCTATTCTTATTCACTTGTAGTATTTGGTGTATGACCGACTCTGGACTATATCAAACATATGGAAAACATACTGCTGTTGGTAGTTTAGTTTCCTTCTATGCATTTATGTTAATGTCCGTACCAATGCTACACTTTGTACAAAATACAGTATCTTATGAAAGGAAGTATATTCCTCGTATTTGGATGATTGCCCTATACGCAAATGCTTTCATCCAAGGAATCATCTATTTATTATTCCATGTTGATTTTATCTACATGTTAACGTTTACCCATATCTTATTATTTACAGGTGTAATCCATTCAGCCTATATCTTATGGAAAGAATATAAGATCAACAATCGTAGTGAACATCGATTATGTTTTATTGCCTTCTCGTTACTAGGTTTAAGTGGACTTATTGCATTAGTTCTATATTGGTTACTTGGCATCTATTGGTATGATGCGATATTCCAATTTGGCATTCTTATTTTTATCAGTTTGTTATTCTATGGTTTAATTCGTACTGTTTCTAATGATATTCAATTCCGTATAGAACAAACAATCTATGAAAAGATGTCTGTTATTGATCGTTTAACAGGATTAAAGAATAAAAAGGCATTTAATCAATTCATGGATGATTTACAACTATTATCTAATAAATATGAAAATGCTTTATTAATCTTTATTGATTTAGTTGGATTAAAAGATGTAAATGATACATATGGGTTGAATGTTGGTGATGAAACAATCATCGCAACATCTCGATGTATTAAGAAAACGGTATCTCAAGCAAGTAATTCCATTGTTGAGTGTTATCGAATTGCAGGAAAAGAATTTGCTGTAGTCATTCTTAATCCAAAAGAAGATATTACAATATATAAAGAAATACTTGAAAAAGAAATACAACGATATAATCATATGTGTTTAGATAAGCACAAAATGATTCATATACAATATGGATATAGCTATCTAAGAAATACAGATGGCACAATCAAAACAATTAGTGATTGGAAAGCTGCAGCAGATCTAAGCTTATCCAAGAACTTAGAAAGGGTGAAAGTAGAAAATGACAACATATAATACTGATTTTCTAATTGCATCTATGCTTATTTTATTGCTTGTTTTATTGCATTTTTCTGTGCAAAAAAGACCTGATGACTTAAACAATAAAGTATTCTTTATCTTAGTTGTTCTATCTATATTAGATGTATCTTTTGAAATGATTAGCAATTATTTTATAACATCTACTACAATTGGAATGTTATCAACGACAATATTCTATTTATTCCAAGCATTATTACCATTTGCTTTAATTTGTTACGTATGTACCCTACATGATAATCGCTTTATCTCTGTAAAAGACATGTTACTATCTGGCATACCTACTATGATATTAATTGCCATTATCCTAACGAATCCTTTTACAAAAAAGTTATTCTATTTTGATCAATCTATAGGATATGTAAGAGGCCCATGGTATATGTCTATGTACTTTTGCGCCTTATTCCACATTATCATAGCGATAATCTTAATTATTTCTTGGCATAAAGCGTTAGGCAAACAAAAAATATTTATCTTATTAGAGATTTCTTTCATTACCGGAACTTGTGTTGTTATCCAAGCAATAGATCATTCTATATTAACGACAGGATTTGGTTTAAGTTTAGGCATATTTGCTTTATTTGCGGCAATTAATAATCCTCATGCAAGTATTGATAGTTTAACAGGATTATACGATAAACCTTATTTATCAAAGAAAATGAATGAACTTATCGCAAATGGCAAATCTTTCCATGTAATTACTGTTTATATCAGTAAGCTAGATCACATCAATAAAGTATCTGGTATGCAAGGTGGCAATGAATTAATTCGTGTAGTAACAGATACCTTACAAGAAACATGTGGTGATCAAGTGTATCACATCTCTGGTAAACGTTTCTTAGTCCTAGCTTTCTCTTTACATGAATATGAAGCTTGCATTACAGGAATAAAAGAAAATATACATCCTGCAATCATGAATAAAATTGGTAATATTTATTCTCCAATTGTAATTAGTGGCATATTAAATGCAAATAAATTAAAAGATGATGGTTCTATTTTAAGTTATTCAGAATACTTAATTTCTTTATCACAACAAACAGAACAAATAGAACTAATCCAAAGTGATGATCAAACACTAAGTAATTACTACTACAACCAAAAGGTAGAACAATATCTTGAAGTTGCAATTCGTGATGATTTATTCGATATCAATTATCAACCTGTTTATTCTTTAACAGAAAATAGATACATTTCTTTAGAAGCATTAAGTAGATTAAAGCATCCTGAACTAGGTTGGATATCTCCTGATTTATTTATTACGATTGCGGAAAAGAATCATATTATTGATCAAATCACAGATTTACAATTTCATCGTGTATGTAAATTCATTAAAGAACACGAAGAAATCATGCAACAACTATTAAATGTGAAATTAAACTTATCTCCAATTGATTTATTAAGATCAGATTGTAGTGAACATTTTATTGGTATTATTGATTCTTATCAATTACCACATTCTTATTTCCAATTTGAAATAACAGAAACAGTCGCAACAGAATATAACTCTGCTTTAGCGAATGCTATAGAAGGTTTCTCTAAAGCTGGCATAGGACTATGTTTAGATGACTTTGGATCAGGTTATGCAAACTTTAATACCGTAACCCAACTTCCTTTCTCTGTCATCAAATTAGATCGTTCTCTACTATTTAATATTTGTAGAGACTCTCGCACTTCTAACTTCTATCAAAGTATCGTTTCTGTCTTACAAGGAATGGGATATCGCATCGTATCAGAAGGTGTTGAAACTGAAGAAGAAGTAGCTAAACTAAGTAGTTGGGGTGTAGATATGATACAAGGATATTATTTCTCTAA
>CAVIQY010000100.1:0-6651 GCA_963645035.1 bacterium
TAAGATGTATAAAAACATGAAATTGTATCATAAATACACATTAAAGGAATTAGGACTATGACATATTACATCAATCCTATATGGTTCTTAATAGCTGGTATTTGTGAAGACTTTAAAGTTTATGGATCTATATTGCTACTACTTACTTATATCGTTGCTTTAATGGTAGCAGCTATCATAATTTTTTCTACTCAATTTGATGAATACAAAGAACTGATAAAAGATGTAGCACCTAAAAAGAAAATGATTAAAGCAATAACAACTGGTATAGCAATTGTACAGATTTTAGTTATCATTTTGCCAACAAAACAAACATGTTACGAAATGATGATAGCAAGTCAAGTAACAAAAGAGAATGTAGCAGAAGTTACACATATTGTTGACTACATAGTAGAGAAAGTAACGAATGAGTAAATATGTATATATAAAAGTATCAAACGATAAATACGAACTTATCGAGGCAATAAGTGATTCACCTAAAGAGTTAGCAGAAGAAACAAATTACACGGTAGGTAGCGTATATTCGAGTGTTACTAGAAGTAAGAACAAGAACTATAGAAAAGCGAAAGATGGTAGTGATTATTATTTGCCATTTAGGAAAGTGAGAATAGATTGAACTATGACATATAGAAAAGATAAATGGCGAAAGAGTGATAGTGAGTGGTGGCACAGATACCGCTTTAAACAAGAGGTAGATATATGTGGTGATTATGATGATAATGATGACCCAAAAATGTATCAAAGCCGAGTATATACAGGTGAAAAGGAAGAAGTGCCAGAGTATTCTAAGCACTCTAAAGTAGTAGTAAGAAGATACGATAAAGACGGAAAAATTATTGAAGAAATAACCGAGATATACCACTACTTAGACAATGGCAATTTAGACAAGATAGAAAAACAGGAAGTAAAGAAAAATGGATAAAAAAGAGTATTTTTACAACTTAGAAATCATCAAAGAAAATGTAAGCAGAGAAGATAGGTTACTTCAACTAGCAGAAGAATGTAACGAGTTATCGCAAGCTATTCTAAAGGTTTGTAGACTAGAAAAAGGATCAAATAAACCACAAGGAAGTAAAGCAGAAGTATACGGCAACTTATACGAAGAAATGGCAGATGTAAAGCTATGTATGAGTACGATTGAGAACGAGTTTACAGACCCACTTATTGCAGTAAACAAAGACCATAAATTAGCTAGATGGGTAGAACGAGTTAAAGGAGTAAACGAAACATGCAAGAACTAATTGCTGAGGGAATAAGATTTGCACTTATAGGTTTTTTTACAACACTAACATTCTTATTACTATGGTTTGTGTTAATGGTATTTATCTCAATCATAGCTAAAGCAATAGCTGGTGATGAAGATAACTAGAGAAGAAAACAGGCGGTGCATAGTATATGGTTGCGTATAAGAGTGTGATACACATATATGACACGAAACACAACAATGACATAGTGTTTGAAGGTGACATAGACGGTGTATGCGACTACTTTGATATAGAAAGACACAACGTCTATCAATATGTAAACAACGGTAACTTATACAAATATCGTTACAAGTTTGTACGAGTAGGAAGAAAAAGACCGATGTTAGAAATAGACGAAGAGTCAGAAAGACAACTATGCGAGGATTATAAAAACGGTGTAAGAATATCACAACTTGTAAAGAAGTATGGCTTAACATACTTCTCTACAGACACCGTGCTTATAAGAAATGGCTTAAAAGCACCACGCTTAGGAGTTGAGATAAGAGAAAACTATAAACCAGTCGCAAAGATAGATAAAGGGAAAGTAGTAGCTTTATTAAAAGCTGGTTGGAGTATAGAAAAAGTAGCCGAAGAATTTATAACAACAAGAGAGAACATCATAGAAGTAGTTAAGGAATTAAGGAAAGAGGGCAAGATTTAAAACAATATATGACACACAAAAAGGATTATAAAGTCAATCATCTTACATTGTATGCAGAGAAGTTTGACGGTGATGTATCAAAGGATCGTGAGAAGTATATAGGCGGTAGTGATGTAGGAACAATTCTAAGTGTTAATCAATTTAAAAGCCCATATGAATTATATCTAGAGAAAACAGGGCAGATTGAGAGAGAGAACCTAGACGATAAGCTACAAATAAAACTAGGTCACAAAATGGAACAAGTAGTAGCCGAACTCTATGAAGAAGAAACAGGCAAGAAAACACAAATGGCTAACAAGTCATTCATGTGTAAAGAGTATCCATTCTTAAGAGGGCATATCGATAGAAAGATACTTAAAGAAAAGCGTGGTTTAGAAATCAAGACAACATCAAGCTACAACAAAACGAATTATAAAGACGGCGAGATACCACCTACACATTACTATCAATGTATGTTTTACATGATGATAACAGGAATGTATAAGTGGGATATATGCACGCTAAGAGATAACAGACAACTATATATCACAACGGTAGAGTGGGATAGTGACATAGCAGAAGACATGTTAGACAAGTTAATTGAGTTTTGGAATTGTGTGGAAACTAAAACATGGGATAAAGAGATGGACGGTAGCGAGCATACAACACAAGCTATCAACAATCTATACCCAGTATCACTAGAGAATAGTGTTGTAGCGTTATCAAGCAATGATACGATAACATCTATAGCAGACTATTATGCAGCGAAAGAAAATATCAAAGCACTAGAAACTATCGTAAACTCATTCGAGAATCAAGTTAAAGACTTAATGAAAGACAACGAAGTAGCACTTATCAATAACGAGTACAAAGTCACATGGAAAACATCTAGCAGAAGTGGTGGTTATGATGTAAAGAAGTATCTAGAGGATCACCCAAAAAGTGAGTTATTGAAGTATAAGAAACCAGACACAACAACAAGACGATTTGCGATAAAAGAGATAAAGCAGAAAGAGATAGAACACAATGAATAAAATCTCAATTGTATGTCTTTCAATAGCAACATTTATGTTATGTATAAATGCGATAGCACTATGTCGAATAGTAAATAATATATCGAAAAGGTTAGATTTAGTAGCTAAATGTGTACATAAATTAATCTTAATAGAATCAATGAATGAAACAAATAAAGAAGAAAAAGGAGAACAATAGAATATGGCAACAACAGTAGCAAAAGTACCAACAACAGCAAACACAACAAAGAACGCTTTAGAAGACTCAAAGAAAGTTAGATTTAATCAATTTTTAAAGAGTCCATCTGTATTAAACAGTATCGAAAGTACACTAGGAAGTGCAGCAAGAACTAAAACATTCGTGGCTAGTATTATTAGTGCAGTCAATACAAATAGTGCGTTAGCTCAATGCGATAATACATCTATCGTAAGTGCAGCACTACTTGGTGAAAGTTTAAAGTTATCACCTAGTCCACAACTTGGGCAATACTATATGGTGCCTTTTAACGATAAGAATAAAGGCAATGTAGCAACATTCATTCTAGGTTGGAAAGGTTACTATCAATTGGCTATGAGAAGTGGAGTATATAAGACACTACACGCTACACCTATTAAAGATGGTGAAATTGTTAAATGTGATCCTATTACAGAAGAATACGAGTTTAAAGCAATCGAGAACCCAACAGAAAGAAAGAAAGCAAAGACAATCGGTTATTATGCATTCTTTGAAACAGTAAACGGCTTTAAGAAGTCTATGTACTGGACAAAGGAAGAAATGCAAGAACACGCTATGCAATATTCTAGAGGATATGCAAACGATGTAAAGAACGGATACAAGTATACATTCTGGTCAAAAGACTTTGACGGTATGGCACTTAAAACAATGTTTAGACAACTTATTTCAAAATATGGAGTTATGAGTGTTGAACTTGAAAAAGCGTATGTACATGACACAACATTTAGCGAAGATTTACCAAGTGCAGAAGGTGATAGTAACCCTATTTACTTTGATACACAAAGCTCTCTAGATGCAGATTATACAGAAACAAAGTAAGACACAATTATGAAATATGTTTTAGGTATTGATCCTGGAACTACAGAGACAGCCTATTGTTTATGTGAGGTAGACGATAGGCTATCTTCTAATAGTTTGAAGGTACAACAATTTGCAAAGCTAGATAACGAAAGTGTAGTAGGCATTATGGAAGAAATTATTTGTAAATGCTTACTAGATAAGAACATAGAGAACTTGTATGTAGCAATCGAACACTTAGAGAGTTATGGTATGGCAGTAGGAAAGACTACTTTTGAGACTGCGTACTATATAGGTAGACTTACAGAAGTATGCAGAAGGTATGATTTAAGTATCAATCGCATATATAGACATGAAGAAAAGAATTTAATATGTCATTCTGTTAAAGCAAACGATAGCACTATTAAGACGGCACTCATAGATATATTTGCAGAACACCCAGAAGTAAATCACGGAAAAGGCAGTAAGAAAGAACCAGATTATTTTTATGGCTTTAAGGCTGATTGTTGGAGTGCGTTTGCTATCTGTTACACATATCTAAGAAAGTTAGAAGAAGAAAATATGCAAGACACCGTAACACGCTCAAAAACGGTCAAATTAGACGATTTAGCGTTTTGACGGTAAATTCTACCTCAAAGTGTAAAATCCCTTGTAGAATTGAAATAAACCCTATTCTAGACGATTTTAGAAACAAATTAAGCAGAAAGGAGTGCATGTAGATATGAAAGACTACTATGATAACCACCCACAGCAAGTAAATATAGATAACATGTGTATCATAAGAGGTAAACCGACAACAAATGACTTCACAAATTACTATCGAATACTTGATGATGGGACAACGCAACTATCTGTTAAGCTAAGAGTTGTAAATAAAACATGTAACACAACAGATTATGCTTATATACTTGTGTATGGTCATGTTAAAGATGAAACTAGTAAATGGTATAAAAACGGTGGCATGGCAGAAAGACTCTTAAAGAAGTTATCGAGTAAGTGTGATGTGACATTTTACTGTCATGTATCATATCGTGAATATGTAAAGAAAGACGATACAGTTGTTAAAAAGCAATTACTTGTGTGTGATACATACAGGACAGAAAGCAAAGATAGCCGTATGCAAGCAATCATGCAAGCTATGGAAAAGAAGAAAGCACTTGAAGAAAAGTACAAAGATACAACAACAGAAACAAAGCAGAAAGAGGGTGAGTAGGTAAAGTATGGGAAAAGCACCAACAACAGAAGAACTAGAAAAGAAACACGAGTTTACAAAACGTAAAAGACAAGAGGCGGTTAAGACTGCGTTATGGTGTAGTAGACTACCCCCTATCAATACAGATGATCCAGAACAAGTGCAAGAACGGATAAATTGTTATTTCAATTATTGTGCAGAAAATGGTTATGTTATAGGTGTTGAGGGATTATGCAACTCTTTAGGCATAACAACAGGCACTTTTAGAACTTGGCTTAATGGAACAGCACGAAAAGGACAAGAACATCAGAAGATTTGTGTAAATGCTGAGCAAGTAATAAGGCAATATATGGAAGACGGCATTTTAGCAGGCGAGATACCCCCCGTACCCTCAATTTTCATCATGTCAAACAATCATGGGTATGTACAACAACAGAAAGTTGTTACAGAAAATATACAAAGCTTTATCGATACAGCTACACCTGAACAACTTGAAAAGAGATACAGCAATCAAGGTACGATTATTGATGCAACTTTTGAAGAAAAACCGCAGAAACAACTTACAGCTAATGCAGAAAGCATAAAGCAAATAAAGAAGACAATCACTAGAATGAAAGCAGAAAGCGAGTAATTGCATAGTGTAGTACAATGCAACACATAAATAAATATTGCATTTAATTTAAAAATAAAGTAATATCTTAAGGAACACAAAGCAAAAACTTGGTAGGTTAAAATATTTTTTCTCTTTCGAGTAAGATATTTGTACGCTTTGTGTGTTTTTATTTTTATCTTGAATCAGAACATCTAAGTTTTAGAAAACTTGCAGAAAGCAAACAATCGCAGAAAGAAGTTTTTTAAAACTTTTTAAAATCGCAGAAAGGTCGCAGAAAGGGTATATATAGAATATATAGCCTAAAAATTTCAATCACATAATTCAACCGGTTAGTCCGGACTAACTCACATAAAATAGGGTAAACCACCATGCTTGCATGTATAAATTCAATAAAATCTAACAAGTGCTGTAAATTGTGAGGGGTAGCCTAGCACGCATAAAAACACGCATATAACAAGCGTTTTAAACAAGGGTATACAATTATGAGGGTACAAATAAGAACGTGTTTAAATAGGGTTTTATTTGCGTGTTATTGCATAGGCATATAAAAGCATAAATAAAAGCCTTAATTTTTGACTAAGGCTTTTTTCTTCTATTGCATATAACAGCATTTATTACATGCTTTTAATACTTTCAATTTAAGTCCTGCAAGTGACAACTTGCTTTTTTTCTGGAATTGTGAAACTGGTTGCGATTGAGTTGCAATTACTTCTTTTGTTTCTTCTTTTAATTGTGTAAAAGTTGGCACTTCTAAAACATCATCACATTTTTTTGTTTCTGTTTCTTCTTTTAAAAATGTAACAGGCTTTACAATTTTATAATTTTTAATTTGTTCATCAATCAATGATTTTATTTCCGTTTCTGGTATCATGTTAATTTTAATTTTTGAATATTGTAAGCCATTTGAAATTATAGC
>CAVIQY010000101.1:0-6445 GCA_963645035.1 bacterium
TTCTGTAATGATGATATAAGTTTGGCATAAGCCTATACTTGTTAGTAAGGATAGGTATATATAAAGCTAAAGTATTATATATGCTGTGCCTGATACTGCATCAATGGTAGGCGAAAGTCTAAGGGAATCACAAACCCTTGGAAGCCCCATTTATAGTGCCAACGGCACTTAGGTGGGGAGGTTCACGATAATACTGAAATCTCATTAGAAAAAAATGTATGGTTTTCTGAAATGATTACAGTTGATGAAGGTGAAAAGTTATTAAATAAGTTTACTCCTATTGAAGAATTTTCAGAAGATTGGGAAGGAGACTTCCAAGGAAAATGTGCTAGAGATATCGTAAAACTCTTTTAGTTTAAAATCGGTATTATAAAATTACCTTCAAAATTTAGATTTTGTGCCAAATGCACATTGACTAGTTGATGAACTAAGTTTGTGAAACCTTTTAAAAAGATGGTGATTAAACAATTAGTGACCACCTATGTGTAAATTAGGTATTATAAATGTCATATATTTTTAAAGAATTCCAAAAACTCCGAAAAATTATTGATTTCGGAAATCTTTTGGGTTAATTTTTCGTTTGATAGTAAGTTTGTAATATGATTGAAAATATCCTTGTATTTAATAGTATCTCCATCTTTTACAGCGCATAGAATTATTAAATTAATATTAGTAGAGTTTTTGATTAATGAAACAGAGAAAATAGTTTTAGTGGCCATAGTATCCAAAGGATGTGGAATCCATATATTATCGTATATTGTAGGGAAAAAACTTTCTCTTTGTTTAATGGATTCAAAAAAGGCAGTCTTATCTAAAATTATTTTGTGACGATAAAGATTTTCTATCATTTCATCTAAAACTTCAGATGGATCTTTACGGTCATAGATATTAAAGAAATGATAATTAAAACATTCATATAATGCAGTTAATTCGCTTGTTTTAGATTGTAGTTTTAAAACTGTTTTTTCACAGTTATATATATCAGATGATGTGAAGCAAGGATTGATTTGTAATATTTCAACTCCATCTATTGGCGAAACAAAAGGTAATGTTGTTAGAATTAGTTTTATAGATTTATTATTTTCTAATACTTTATCTACCATATAAAATGAACATGATTCAACAATTTCAATACTATCTTTAAATCTAGAATTTACTTTCAATTCTATTAATTGGCTTTCACTTAAACCATTTGCACATATGATAACAGTTTTAATTTTATCGTTTGTTTCATTCAAAAATACGGATAAGTGTATTGCTATGTATGATAGCTCGCTTTCATCAATTTTTACGCTGTAGTATTTCCAAATAATAGGAATTATTGAAGTAGATAATTCAAATGAATATGGGTATGCCGATTTGATATCCTTAATAAAATCTTGATTATTTGCTGTATGATGTTTTATCCTTTGAATTAATGAACTAATATGTAATTTAAAATTTTTTTCCATTTCAGGAGTGGTTGATATATTTATATGATAATATGTTTTAATATTGCTAAAAAATTCGTTTACAACATTTTCTGCATTAGGGTCTTCAAAATAATTTCCACCATTATATAATATTCGTTTGAAAGATAAAGAATCTAACAAATACATACGTTCTTTTTCGTCTAAGTCACAAGATAATATTTGGTTTATTTTTTTATAAGGTAATTCCAAGGAAGTTTCATTATTAAATGAATATGTATTTTCTAATTTCATTCCATTTCTAAACCGCTCAGAAAAAAGCAATGTTTCAAATGTAAACAATCGTATTGATCTATCGGTAAATATAATATTGTTCTCATCGAAAAAAGATGTGAACAAATCATATAATTCATAAAATTTATTAGTATTATTAAGGAAAACGTTTAGTAAAGACTTAATATATGCATAATAATGGTCTATATGATGATAAAGCATTTTAGAAATTAAAATTCTTTTACTACTTTCTAATCCTTTTAAAATTGTTCCTTTTGTTTGATTGGTTTCTAGTTCTAAAAATCCAATTTTTTCCACTTCTTTTTTTAATTCTAATAAATCATTTCTAATAGATGTTTTAGACGAAAAAGTTGAATCTGCTAAAGCATCCATGTTTGTATAATTGCAGTTAAATGCTAATTGCAAAGTAAGATAAATAATTCTTTCATCACTATTCGTTGGAATGTAATGAGAATTATCAACTTGCATTGTTTTATCGCCAAAATTATTATCCATATAGTTTAATAGTGCATAATAATCATTATCTAAAAGATAATAACCGTCTGTTTTATTTGATGATATTTTAATCTTTTCAACATATAATTCATTGTTAATTCGATTTATATCATTTCTAACAGTTCTATCGGTTATATTTAATTTTTTTGATAACTCTTTTCCATGAATACCATTTCTAGATTCAAGAATTAAGTTTAATAAATTTATATCTCGTTTTGATATCATATGTACACTCGTTCATCAAAACTATAACATAATTATAAAATTTAAATATTTTCTTTTTTCCTAAGCCTTAGGAAAAAGCAAAATCATATAGACCTTTTTTCGTGTAGATTAGGAAATTAGAAAAATTTAAAATGATATTAGGAAAATTGTTGATTGGATTAATTATTCTCGTGTTTGTATATTGTATACGTAAACAGTACTGTTAACGATTTTAAAAGGAAGGAGATTCAATAATAATGAAAGTAAGTGTATTTTGTGCTCTTGGAATGTCTACAAGTGTTGTAGTAAAGAAAATTAAGAAAGAAGCTGACGCAGAAAATTTTCCGTTAGAAATTGAAGCACATAGTGTTAATGACTTAGAAGTTTTTGCCCCAGGTAGCGATGCTATTTTGATTGGTCCTCAAATTGCATATCGTAAGGATGAAATTCAAAAAAATTATCCTAATATTCCTGTGGTTGTTATGTCAATGAGAGATTATGGCGCTGGAAACGGGAAAAATATTTTAAAAACAATTAAAGATGCAACAAAGAATAGTTAAATAATAGGAGAATAATTATGAATAACAACAGTTTTATGGATAAATTTGCATCTGCGATGATGCCAATATCTCAAAAAATATCTCAAAATAGATATGTAAAATCTATTTCTGCTGGAATGATGTTAACAATTCCATTTACGATGGTTGGAGCGATTGCATATTTATTTGCTGTAGCTCCAGGTGAGCAAGCCCAGGCAATGGGTGGATTTGCTGGATCATTTTTTACAGGATGGGCAAATCTAGTTGGAAATGTTGGTACATATGCATTAGGTGTATATAGTTATACACTAGGTATTCTTGCAATTATTGCCTGTGTTGGAATTGCGTTCACATTAGCAAAAGAGTATAAATTAGGACAAATAGAATGTGCATTAGTTTCTTTTGCAGTATTTCTAATGGTGATTCAAGGTGATTCAAGCTACTTTGGAGGAACGGGTATTTTTACAGCAATTCTTGTAGCAATTATTTCCACTGAAATTTATCATTTCTGTAGTGCGAAAAATATTATTATAAAACTTCCAGATTCTGTTCCAGAAACAATTGGAAGAAGTTTCTCGGCTTTAATTCCATTTGCTTTAAGTGTTGCAGTTTTAGGGGGATTATATGTAGTAATTAATATAAAAACAGGGTTACATTTTGGAGCATGGTTTATCAAACTATTACAACCAGCTTTAAATGTAGTGGATAGCTATCCAGTTGTATTGTTGATGTGTTTATTTGGATCATTGCTATGGTCATTTGGTATTCACGGTCATGCGGTAATTATGCCTATGTTTACACCTGTAATTGTAAGTGCAATGACAGAAAATTTTGAACTAGTTTCTGCAGGTCAACAAGCAGTATTTCACCCTGTATTCTTAGTGGCAGTTACAAACGTTGCGGCTTTCTCAATGTGGATTCTTTCAATATTTATGATTAAGAGTAAGTCTACTACACTTAACGCTGTTGGAAAGGCAACTGTTTTACCTGGTCTATTTGTTATGGAACCTATATTTTTTGGGACACCAGTTGCTTTAAATTTCATTTTAATGATTCCATATGTTTTATTAACATTTGTTAACTTTGTAGTGTTCTTAATTCTTTATAAAACAGGCATATTACCAGTTCCATATGTATATGTTGGTGGTATTACGCCATTAGGTTTAGGATATTTCTTACAATCTCAAAATGTTATTGGATTTCTAATTCCTTGGATTCAGGTTTTAATTTCAATTCCTGTATGGATTCCATTCTTTAAAATATATGAAAAACAATGTTTAGCAGAAGAAGCTGAGGCTGAAAAAGAAGCTTAATATAACATACGAATAAGGAATATAGCGTAGATAATATTTCTTATTATCTACGCTATTTAGATAATAAAGGAGGCTAACAATGTCTGAAGAACTTGAACAAATTTCATTAGAATTAATTGCTACATCTGGAACAGCAAAAAGTTTATTTGTAGAAGCAATGAATTTAGCTAAAATCGGTAATTTAGATGAAGCAGAAGATAAAATGAAAGAAGCAAAAAAAGTCTTTATTGAAGGACATAAAGTACATGCAAAATTACTAGCTTTAGAAGCAAATGATTCTAATTTTAGAATTCCATTATTAATCATTCATGCAGAGGATCAAATGGCTAGTGTTGAGGTTATCGAAGTTCAAACAGAACAAATTATCACTTTATATAAAGTGTTGAAAAAGAATCATATTGATTTAGGAGATTAACTATGGCATACGGGACAATTACTTTCTTCTCAGATGTATTAGGACAAGATATGGACGTTGATTATTTGATTCCTGATACACGAAGACGAGCAAGAACATGGGATGATATTGATTGGACTAAGAAAAAGTTACCTGTAATATGGGTGCTTCATGGTAATGGAGATTCACATAATGCGTGGATAAGAAAATCTAATATAGAACTTTATGCTAGACAATTTGATGTTGCAGTATTTATGCCAGCATGTACAAGAGAATTCTATACGGATAGTAAAAGAGGACTAAAGTATTTCTCTTACGTCACTGAAGAACTACCAAAAGTTATGCGCAAATATTTTCCAATAAGTGAAAAAAAAGAAGACAATTTCATCATGGGTAATTCTATGGGAGGTTATGGGGCAACAAAAGCAATTTTGACTTATCCTGAAAAATATGCAGCAGCAGCTTCTTATTCTGGCTCTGTAGATTTAAAGCAGCATATGGAAAATATGTATCCTAAAGGGGATATGAAAGAGAATATTCTTAACATTTTTGGATCAAAAGAAGAATATGAAAATAGCCAAAATGATAATTATCATTTATTAAAAGAATTAAAAAACAAGAATATAAAAGATAAAATTCGTTATTATCAATGCTGTGGAGAAGAAGACCATTTAATACATGTTAATAATGAATTTCACAATGTAATTGAAAAAGAATATTCAGATATTATTGATACAGTATACGCTAATGGACATGGTGGACATGACTGGTTCTACTGGAATCCACAAATTGAGCATGTATTTAAATTTTTTGGATTTGATATTGATCATTGTTGGAATGATTCTGGAATTGTAAGGGGAAAGTAAAGAATGGCATTTATAGAAATGAGTATGTATTCTGATTCTTTATGTATGGATACGAACATAAACATCTTACTTCCAGAAGTAAGAAGAGGGAAAACACCTTTTGAACCTAATCGAAAATATCCAGTAATATATTGTTTACATGGTCATGGTGATGATCAAACAGCATATATAAGAAAAAGTATGATTGAAGTATATACAAGAGATTTACCAGTAATTGTTGTAATGCCTACAACACATAGAGGATCGTATGTCGATGGAAAATATAATTACCAATACTTTAAGTTTTTGACTGAAGAATTACCAATTAGAATTGCAAATTATTTTCCAGCCTCAACAAAAAGAGAAGAAACATTTGTGATGGGTAATTCTATGGGAGGCTATGGTGCTTTTCGTTTAGCTATGGGCAGACCTGATTTATATGCTGCTGCAGTATCACTTTCTGGAGCAATTGGTGAAATTAAAAAAGAAAGACCTATGTTAAAAAATACATATGATTCAGAAAAGTTACAATATATGAATTTTGGTGATTATGAGGAATATAAAAATTCTGATAACAATTTAAATACACTTGCTTTAAAGTTAGATAAATATGAAGGTGAAAAGCCTAGATTAAGACATGTTTGTGGAACCGAAGATGCTTTAACATATCAAAGTGGTTTAGATTTTATGAATTTTATCAAAGAAAATACTTCTTTAAAAATTGACTATGAAGAAGGTCCTGGTGGACATAACTGGGGTTTTTGGAACCCACAAATTGAAAAAGCATTAGAATTTTTCGGATTCAATAAATTTAGTTATAAATATTAATATCATTGCAAAATAAAAAGAAAGGAGAGCATTGTAAACACTATGTTGTTTTCATAATGCAAAAAATGAATATGGCATTTCCAAAAGAATTTTTATGGGGTGGAGATATATCCGCAAATCAAGC
>CAVIQY010000102.1:0-6416 GCA_963645035.1 bacterium
AAGTAAGTACATTTGTCATTACAATTGATACTTCTACACCTTCACCAAGTCCTACAATAAGTCCAACACCAAGTCCAACAATAGCTCCGACAGCTAGTCCAACAGCTACTCCTACAGCAAGTCCTACATCTACTACAACTCCAGTTAAGAAGTCTAGTGGATGGGATGATGGTGGACCATTCACAACAGACTCGTGTGGTAATGTATATGATCGTTGGGGTAACAAGATTTATGAAGCAATTGGTTGTAATGTAGGTGGATACAACCTTGTACCAACAGATGCAAAAAACTAAATTGAGACATAAAGGGTAAGGCAAATGTGCTTTACCTTTTATGATAGAAAGAATTTAGACGAATGCGCTTACTTGTATATGAAAACTTAATGGTGGGATTATTGAAAAAATTTTCAAAACTGATTATAATATGCACGAATAGGAGAAAAATTATGGTTGATTCATTTTTAATTAGTTTAGGGGCATTATGCAAACAGCTTTTGCCAATACTAGGTGCAGTTGCACTTGTATTCTTGTGCATTGCATTAAAGAAATTATGGGTTCTTATCGAAACAATCAATAATACTGTCGATAAAGTTAATCCAACCATTGATTTAGTAGATAAATCAATAGAAAAGATACAAGGACCACTCGATACAGCCAATAAGTATAGTCATACATTAGATGACATACATGATAAAGCAATCGAGTCTGTATCAAAAGCATCAGAATATGCGGCTGAAAACATGTATAAAGCTAAGAATGCAATGACAGATACATTCCAAAAAGTAAGCTCTATCTTCAATAAATCTGATGAAGATTCTAGTGTAGAACCTGAAACATATAATACAAATGAGAAGAAAGATTTATTTGAAAGAGATCAAAAAATTTATGATGAAGTAGCGAAATATAGTTCTAAGGAGGATTCTAAACATGAGTGATGAAGTAAAAAATGAAGAAGTAAAACCAACGGAAGAAGAAAACAAAGAAGCGATTGATTCTATTGAAAAGACTGTAGATAATTTAAAGAAAAAAATAGAAGAAATCAGCAATGAAGAAAATAATGATGAAGAAGATAAACCATTATTTAAGATTCCAGAAATTAAGATTTCAGATGAACATAAAGAATTATTAAATGAAATCAAAGATAATGCGTCTGAAACATTAAATAAGTCATTTGAAAATGTAAAAGAAAAAGCAGAAGACTTATCTAAGAATGTTGATGTAAATAAAACTATCGATTTCTTAAAGACAAATGCGGTTAAAGCAGTAGAACTTGCTAAGACAACAGCAGATGATATTGCTAGTAATCCAAAAGTACAAGATACATTAAGCACAGTAGAAGAAAAGGCTAAAGGCTATTATTCTGATGCGAAGAAAGCTGTATCTGATGCTTTAAGCGATGAACAAAAAGAAGAAGTAAAGAAAAACTTATCTAAAGCTAGTGAAGCTATTACAACTGGTGCTAAACAATTAAAAACATCATTTGATGAAACAATGGCTAAACCAGAAGTACAAGAAAAGATTACAAAAGCAAAAGATTATTTAGATAAAGGTGCTAGTGCTGTCGCTGATTTATTTAACAAAAATAAAGACGATGGTAGCGCAGAATAGGAAACAAATTAATGAAAAGAGTAACGATATATGATGTAGCGAAAGAAGCAGGTGTTTCTTTAGCAACAGTATCTCGTGTAATCAATGGGAGTAATGTTGTTAAAGGACCAACAAGAGATAGAGTACAAGAAGCAATTGAAAAGTTAGGTTATAAACCGAATGCCATTGCTCAAGGTTTAGCATTACAAAAGACAACTACAATTGCTTTAGTTGTACCAGAAGCTAGTTTTACTTATACAGGACAAATTATTAATGGCTTAATTGATGTTGCTAAAATATATAGCTATCGTATTATGCTACATACAATTACAGAAGGTATTATGGATATTAAAGATATCATTGAAGATATCATTAAGTCTAATGTCGATGGTGTAGTCATTTATAGTGATAAGCTACTAATACAAGAAATGAATGAACTTGCTAAATACAATTTACCTATTGTTGTAATAGGAAATCGAGTAAGTGGCGATAATTTATGCTCTGTATATGTAGATATCAAAAAAGCAATTAATGAAATCTGTACAAAATATCTAGAAGAAGATAAGACAAAGATTGCCATTGTAGAAGATCGTAAAAATGCTTATACATGTGAACAAATGATTGAAGGTGCGAAAGAAGCTTTTGCAAAGAAAGGCTTAGAATTTGATGGATTCTTAAAGATTCCAGCAGATACACGTACAAGTTATGCATTCTTATCTAAATGGCTTCAAACACATAAATATGATGTCATGATTGGTAACCGTGATAGTCAAGCAATGGCTATTCTAAATACAGCTAGAGAAAACAATATTTCAGTACCTGATGAAATGGAAGTAGTTTGTGTTATTGATACAAAATATAATTCCATGGTTCGTCCTAGAATATCAAGTTTCTCTATTCCATCTTATGATTTAGGTGCTGTATCTATGCGTGTGATGACTAAGATGCTAAATGGTGAAACAGATTTCGATAAAGAAATTGAATTAAGTTACTTGTTTACACCAAGACAAACAACTAAAAATTGACATTTTAAATTGAAAATTTTATAGTACTAATAGCGTTGAAAGAACATAGTAATACAAATGACTATGATAGAGAGACTCGGTTGGTGGAAAGAGTTATATAGTTTGTATGAATACAGTCTGGAGCTTTATATCAGAAAAGGTATAACGTATCCTCTGCGTTAAAGAGAAGTTAAGTGCGTTTGTAAAAACGAACTAAGGTGGTACCGCGCAAGTTTAAGCGTCCTTAGAAGAATAAGGGCGCTTTTTATATGCCCTGAAGGAGAAAAGGAAAAATGGATTTTATTGAAGAATTAGAATGGCGAGGTCTAGTTAAAGACGTAACGGATTTAGATGGTCTAAAAGAGACACTAAAAACGCAAACAACAATTTATTGCGGATTTGATCCTACCGCAGATTCTTTACACGTTGGTCACTTACAACAAATTTTATTACTAAAAAGATACCAAATGGCTGGACATAAACCAATTGCTTTGTGTGGTGGTTTTACAGGTATGATTGGTGATCCTCGTCCAACTACAGAAAGAAAACTATTAACTCTTGAAGAAGTAACACATAATGCCGCATGCATTAAGGAACAAATTGCTCATTTCTTATCTTTTGAAGGCGATAACGCAGCAATTATGGAAAATAACTATAATTGGTGTGGTTCCATGGGTTTATTAGACTTCTTAAGAGACTATGGTAAATTATTCAATGTTTCTTACATGTTAAGTAAAGATACAATTAAAAAGAGACTTGATTCTGGTATTTCTTATACTGAATTCTCATACACAATCTTACAAGCAATTGACTGGTTAAACTTATTTGAAAAATACAATTGCCGTATTCAAATTGGTGGTAGTGATCAATGGGGTAACTTAACTAGTGGTATGGAACTTATCCGTAAAGTAAAAGGGGATAATGTTAATGTATTTGGTATTACTTCACCATTAATTACGAAGAGTGATGGTTCTAAATTTGGTAAATCAGAAGGTAAGAATATTTGGTTAGATCCTACTAGAACAAATTCTTATGAATTCTACCAATTCTGGGTAAATACACCAGATGCAGATATTGTAGACTACTTAAAACGTTTATCATTACGTACTCCAGAAGAAATTATGGATTTGGAAGCTTCTACAAAGGAACATCCAGAACTACGTGCTGCACAAAAAGCGTTAGCTGAAGAACTTACAAAACTCGTTCATGGTGAAGAAGGTTTAGCGAAAGCTATTAAGATAACGGAGACACTATTTAAAGGTTCAATTAATGATTTAACTGTTGAAGAATTAAGAGAAGGCTTAAGTGGCGCTGATAAATGTGCGATTGAAGATGGTGTAACATTAATTGATGCTTTAGTACAAGCTGGTGTATCTAAATCAAAAGGTGATGCACGTAAATTAATCCAACAAGGTTCTATTCAAGTAAATGGTTCTAAAGTAGATAGTATTGAAACAGTATTATGCAAGAAAGACGCATATGATAATGAATTCTCTATTATTAAAAAGGGTAAAAAGAATTACATTGTCGTTACTTTCTAATCTTGATTTAATTAAACATCAATATCTAGAGTTTTCTAGGTATTGGTGTTTTATTTTTATTCCAGTGTGTTTCATTCATGCTATAATTTCACATATGAAAAGCTTAAAGAAAATATTTTTTATCTTAACAAGTATGTGCATTGTCTTAACAGGATGTACAAAAAAAGATGATAAAGCTGATGCTGAAGCAGCTTTATATGAGAGTTACTACGAGTCGATTAGTTCGAATGAAATATTTATTACGCAATCAAATTACTATTCTTTATCAGGAGAAATAGTTCAAGTAAGTGATGGTACATATCGTTATTCTATTATTTTAGATAGTCCTCAAGTTGCAATGTATAACGTTGTTATGATGGCAGTAGAAAACGATATTCCTTATATGAATGCGACAAAAATGATGCCTTCTATTGGTATTTTAGATGATCAATATTCTTTAGTTCCTTATCAATCTAATACTAGTCGTAACTATGTTAAAGGGTTAGTTATTAGTGGCGAATCAGATACAAGTTCAATCGATATAAAACTATTAGTTGAATGGACAAATCGTTCACATGAAAAAGAATTTAGAGAATTCTGGAGTTTTACTTTAGATGAAAATGGCATAAATGTAGATAGTCAGGAGAATGTTGAATAATGTCAAATAACAACAATAATAAAAAACAATCTTTTATTATGGGCTCATTAACAAGCTCTGCTGGTGTATTTTTATCCAAAGCGATAGGTTTATTATATGTCGTTCCTTTTACAGCACTTGCGACAGAAAATAACATGGCTTTCTATTCTGCAGCTTTTACGTATTACAGTATTATTTTACAAGTTTGTTCTGCAGGATTACCTTTTGCGACAGCTGCTGTTGTTGCAAAATATGCAAATAACGAAGATTATAAGTCAGTATTAAAAGCACGTCGTATTTCGATGATGGTATTAATGGCTTCTGGTTTTGTCATGGGTATTTTATTTATGCTTGTGTCTAAGCCTTTATCCGTATCGATTTTAGGATCATCCGCTACGGCCTCAGATATTCATAAGATGAGAATTACTTTTATGATTCTTGGTGTAGCTTTATTTATCGTACCGATTTTGTCTAGTTATAGAGGCTTTTATCAAGGTTTAAAAGACTTAAAAGTATACGCAGATACACAAGTGATTGAACAATTTGGTAGAGTTGCATCTTTACTTGCTTTAGGTTTTATCTGTGTAAGAATTCTAAAATTAGATGCGATATTTGCTGTATATATGGCTGTAGCTGCAACTTCGATTGGTGCTATACTAGCGATTCTTTATTATAAAAATTATGATAAACACCATATTGGTCCAATGTTAAGAATTGCTAGAAGCCAAGAAAGTGAAGCGGCAGAAGGAAAAGTCTTACTAAAAGAACTAGCAATATTTGGTTTACCATATTTCTTAGGATCTATTGTAGGAAACTCACAAGCATTAATTAATACAAACTTCTTTATTACAGTTAGTACAAGTCTAGGTATGGCTTATGAACAAGCTAAGTTAATCTATGGCATTATTGAAGTGCAATGTAATAAATTAACTTCTATTCCTCAAGTATTAGGTGTAGGTTTTTCTGCAGGTATTGTACCTTATATGACTATTGCTTTAGAAAGTAACAATATGGTGCAACTTAGAAAGAATATTCGTGAATGCTTAGATACTGTATTGTATATTGCAGTTCCTGTATGTTTCTGCATGACATTTTTAGCTAGACCTATTTATTTTATTATGTATGGTAATGCGAATTTAGACTTAGGTGAAAATTGTTTAGCTTGGTCAGGATTACTCGCTTTAGTCACAACGATTACACCAATCTGTTCTTCCATGATGATGACACTACATTTTAGAAAAGAAAGTATTTTCTATTTATGTGTTGGCTTTGCGATTAAGTGTATTTCTTTTTATCCATTAATCAAATATACAGGGTATATTGGTGCGATTACTTCTAGTATCTTATGTTCTTTATCCATTATTTATTTGGATTTATCGAAGTTAAAAAATAAGTTTGAGATTAATTACAGTTTAACAATTGTTCGTTTTATAAAGATGTTAGTTGCGTGTTGTGCAATGAATGCAGTATTTGCAATCTTTAAACTTGTTGGTTTTGAAATTTCGGAAACAAATCGTATTCTCGCTTTAATTGAGTTAGGTGTTTATGGTATTTTTGGTGGAGCTATGTATTTATATGTAAGTTCTATGTTGAAATTACCAGAAGCGATATTCCATAAGTCAATTAAAGGTATTCTTGCGTCATATCTACATAGAAAAGGTTAAATATG
>CAVIQY010000103.1:0-6283 GCA_963645035.1 bacterium
GATTATGTATTAGCGTGTAATTACTTGTTAGGAATCATACTTCTTACTTTACAAGCAAATTGTTCTAGAAATGAATCAATTAGGGATATTGTAGAAAGTAAACAAATACAGGAAATTGCTAGAAATAGTAAACCAACAAATCTATTTCAAAAATTAGTTAGAAATAATTTGGTGAATCAAAATTATACGAATTTAAATATCTTATTGAAAACTAGAGTATCAATTAAGAATATGAAATTAGAACTAGAAGAGAAAAAGCACGGCATCAGTTTATAGCTGCTATATGAGAAAGGGTATCAAGAATGGAATATCAAAAAAAGTGAATAAAAAAGAAATCCCTACATGTGATATTTTAGGTGTTCATATAGCAGCGGTGAATATGCCATGGGTATTAGACTATTTGAATAAGAATATACATGATATAAAAGGCGATTATATCTGTTTATCTAATGTACATACTACAGTAATGAGTTATGAGGATTCTTCATACTTAGATGTACAAAATCATGCTTTAATGGCTTTACCTGATGGAGGTCCTTTATCTTCACTAGGAAGAAAAAGAGGCTATTCGAATATGGAAAGAGTAGCAGGACCTGATTTAATGCATGAAGTATTTGAAAAGGGATATAAGCATTATTTCTATGGCAGTACTGAAGAAACATTAAGATTAATGAAGGAAAAACTTGTTAAAGATTATCCAAATATGACTATTGTAGGTATGTATAGTCCACCTTTTAGGCCATTAAGTGCTAAAGAAGATGAAGCAGTGATTAAACAAATCAATGACACGCATCCTGACTTTGTTTGGGTAGGATTAGGTGCGCCTAAACAAGAAAGATGGATGAAGGAACATCAAGGAAAGATTGATGGCTTAATGTTAGGAGTAGGAGCTGGTTTTGATTACTATGCTAGTAACATTAAAAGAGCATCTCTTTGGATGCAACTACATAACTTAGAATGGTTATATAGACTAATACAAGATCCGAAAAGATTATTTAAAAGATATTTAGTGACAAATACAAAATTTATTTGGAATGCAGTAATAAGAGGAAAATAAAATGAAAGATAAACCGACGATACTACTTGTACATAATCATTATCAATTAGCTGGTGGTGAAGATACTGTGGTATCTAATGAAAAAAGAATGTTAGAAGATCATGAACATAAAGTTGTTCTTTATACAAGAAGTAATAATGAAATAAAGAAGATGAATCTATTTCAAAAATTACTTCTTCCTTTTACTACAATCTATAATCCTAAAACTGCTAGAGATATAAAAAGAATTATTCAAGAAGAAGATATCGATATCGTACATGTACATAACACTTTAAGTCTTATTAGTCCTGCAGTATATTATGCATCGATAAAAATGCGTAAACCTGTAGTACAAACAATACATAACTTTAGATTACTTTGTCCTGGAGCTACTTTTTATCGTGATAACCATATATGTGAAGATTGTGTCACGAAAGGATTAAGATGTTCTTTAAAATACAAATGTTATCGAAATAGTTTTATACAAACATTAGTATGTGTAGTGAGTACTAAGATACATAGAGTCACGGGTATTTATTCTAAAATTAACTATATCTGTTTAACAGAATTTAATAAGAATAAACTATTAGAACTAAAAGAGATAGATTCTAATCAAGTATTTGTTAAACCAAACTTTGTAAAACAAATCGCTTCTGTAACTGGTACTAGAAAAGAACAATATGTCTTTGTAGGAAGACTAGACAAACTAAAAGGAATTGATTTTCTCTTTAATACATGGAAAAAGATGGGAGAAGATGCGCCAAAGCTAGTTGTATGTGGTACAGGGGCAATGGAAGATTGGTGTAAAACATTTATAGAAGAAAATAAAGTAAATATTGAACTGAAAGGTTTTGTGCCTAATGGAGAAGTGCATAAGGTAATAGCTGAAAGTAAAGCACTAATACTACCTACAGAATGGTATGAAGGATTTCCAATGACAATTGTTGAAGCATTTAGTGTGGGAACACCTGTTATTGGATCAGATATAGGAAATGTTGGTTCTATCATTTCTAATGGAGAAACAGGATATAAGTTTAAAGTACATAATAGTGATGATTTAATGAGTGTTATATGTGACTTTGAAAAATTAGATGATAAGAAAATGAATGAACTAAGAGAACATATTATTGAAGTTTACTTGGAGAAATATTCAGAAGAATCTAATTATCATCAATTAGTGAATATCTATCATCATTTATAGGTTCTAGGTCAACTGATAGTTTACCTAATTCTTTCTTTGGAAAAATATAATGAAATCATCAAGAAAGAAGGATTAAGACATATGAATACAAAAGATAAAATTGTTAAAGCATTGAGATGGATTGCTAGTGTATATTTGGCTGTAGCTGTTGTAGCGAGTGCATATGAAGCTTCTATTATCAGTGCTATTTGTTTTCTCGTTATTTTGGTGCTAGTGATTCCTATAAGAATAAATTATGTAGAAGAAATTAAGAATAAGTTTCATATACAAAAGGTAGAACAAATCTTTTTATGTAGTGCTTTGCTTGTTATAGGTCTTTTTGTATCGAATTTATCTAAAAGTAATATGAATGAAAGCGAAACTCTTGCTCCTCAAGAAACGGTTGTACCTACTAAAACTAGTGAAGCTGTAATTGATGTAAGTGATTATCTAGGTACTTGGAAATTAAAATATTATGTACAGAATTTTAAAATAAATGAAGTAGGAACATATGATGCAGGATTTATCATTAATCATAATAAAACATTTCTCTTTTATACAGAGGAAGGGAGTGTAATCCTTCCATTTAAAGCAAAAATGAATGGGGATGAAACTGTATTACATACTAGTTCTATCGATATATTATTTTCAAATGGTGTAGGGATGGTTTGTGATGAGAAGGGGAATACATTTCTGTTTGAAAAAGAGTCTAGTAGTGAAGAGCTTGTTGTGCCTACTACTATACCATCATCCTTTTCTATACAGTATATAGATGTTGGACAAGGAGATAGTGCCTTAGTAGAGTGTGACGGTCATTACATGCTAATAGATGGAGGAGTACCTAAAGAATCAAGTAAGATCTATTCGATATTAAAGAAGAATAACATACAAGAATTAGATTATATTGTCGCATCACATGCTCATGCGGATCATATTGGAGGACTTTCTGCTGCACTAAATTATGCTAGTGTTGGCACAGTGTTATGTCCAACAGCTACTAATGACACTGAAGCCTTTGAATCCTTTAAGAAATATGCAGAAGAAAATTCTACAGGAATAACGATACCTAAAGAAAATGATCAATATACATTAGGTAGTGCAACAATAGATATCTTAGCTGTGAATTATGGTGAAGAAGATGATTCTAGTATTGTCATGTTAATAACGTATGGGAAAAATACATTCTTATTTACAGGTGACATGGATAGTACTGAAGAAGAATATCTATGTGACACATATCAAGATGAACTAAACGTAGATGTATTAAAAGTAGCACATCATGGTTCAAATACTTCTAGCTCATACCGTTTTATACGGATGTTAATGCCTAAATACGCTATGATTTCTGTTGGTAAAGATAATACCTATGGTCACCCTAATGAAGAAGTATTAAGTAGGTTTAAAGATGCAGAAACAGAGATTTATCGTACAGACTTAAATGGCACAATAACGGTTACTTCAGATGGAGAAAACATTACGGTTTCTACAGAAAAAGAAGCGACTACTGAAGAAAAGATGGTACCTGGTAGTACACCTACTTCTGTTCCTACAGCTACGCCTACTGCAACACCAACACCTACTGCTACTCCTACACCTATTCCTACTACTACGAGTAGTGCGAAAGAAGCTGCTGCTATTGCGGCAGGAACTGTAGTAAATAATGCGGCTAGTGCTACAGAAGCACCTACGCAAGAAGTAGCGAAACATAGCTATACCGTAAATACGAATACAATGAAATTTCACTATCCAGATTGTACGAGTGCAAAAAAGATTAAATCTAATAATCGTTGGGATTATGAAGGTACTAGAGACGATTTGATTAATATGGGGTATACACCATGTCAAAGATGTAATCCATAAGTTAAAAATAATAAAATTAGGCTATATTAACGACTCTATAGTAAAATAGATATGTTTTAGAGGATGTTATGAATAAAAAAGAGAGAACAAGAGAGACAGTCAGTCTATTCATGAATATAGTAATACTAGGGATTATTTCCTTATTCTTCTACTATATTTGGTATAAATACTATAGAGATCGAGTATATTTCTATCAAAGAGGAAACTGGATTATTCTAGGAGTATATTTTGCTTCATTAGTATTATTTAATAGTATATTTGGTGGTTTTAGATTAGGTTATGCTAAGACAAGAGATTTAATCTTTTCGCAAGTATTAGCTTTAGGTTTTGCTAATATCATTGTATTTATTGAAACGATTATTGCGAGAAAGATTATTTTACCTATACGAGGATTCCTAATCTATTATCTAGCTGAAATAGTCATAACGGTTGTGATTAACTTTATTGCGAATAAAGTATATTACTTATTCTTTCCTGCTAGAAAGACAGTATTAATCTATGGAGAAGATTATTCTGCAGTATATGAACAAATTAGTCGTTATCAAGGAAAAGCTTATTCTATACAAAAAGAAATACTTTATGAAGAATACTTAAAAGATAAGACAGTATTATCAAGATATGATAGTGTTATGATTCTTGGCTTAAAAGCACAGGAAAAAGAAGATTTAATTAAAGTATGCTACGAGAAAACAATTCCTTTATATATCATCCCGGATATATACGAGATTATTGTGAATAATGCTAGAAATATTTATCTAATTGACAAACCAATTATTAAAGCGAATAACTTTGGGCCTAGTCAATTAGATAAGATTATTAAACGTGCATTTGATATATTCTTTGCGTTAGTGATGTTAGTGATTGCTAGTCCATTTATGTTAATTACTGCTATTGCAGTAAAAGTATATGATGGAGGACCAGTACTATATAAACAAGTACGTTTAACGCAATATGGTAGAGAATTTAAGATACTTAAGTTTAGATCAATGAGAGTAGATGCAGAAAAAGATGGTAAAGCAAGACTTGCTAGTGAACATGATTCTCGTATTACTCCTGTAGGTAAATTTATACGTAGTTGTAGATTAGATGAGTTACCACAACTAATCAATATCTTAAAAGGAGATATGTCTGTTGTAGGACCTAGACCAGAAAGACCAGAACTAGTAGAAAAGATATTGCTAGAAGTACCTGAATTTAATTATCGTTTAAAAGTAAAAGCTGGTTTAACAGGTTACGCACAAGTCTATGGCAAATATAATACAAAGTTAAAAGATAAGTTGTTATTTGATTTGTATTACATAGAAAACTATTCGATGTTATTAGATTTAAAGATTATGTTTTTAACATTTAAGATCTTATTTGTTAAAGATAGTACTGAAGGGGTAGCAGATGATACAAACAATTAAAGAAAAATTCTTAAATAAACAATTTATTACTTTTGGTGTAATTGGAGTAATTAACACATTAAGTAGTCAATTATTTTATATGTTATTTGTATTTCTACATGTACAAGTAGGTATAGCTAGTATTTTAGGTGATGCATTAAGTATGGTTGGTTCATACTTTATGAATATGCATTTTACTTATCATAAGAAAGTATCTTGGCAAAGTGCTGTTACTTTCCCACTTAGCTACTTACCAGGTATGATTATCTCAGCAATCATTGTCATGATTGTAGTAGATATGTGTCATGGACCAGAAATGTGGGCAAAACTCATTTCTTTACCACTATACATACCTGTTAACTACTTGGTTATGACATTTATTGTGAATAAATTTGGTGGTAAGAAATAAGTTACTTTTTATCTTTAAATAACGAAAGGAGATGACATCAATGACAGATTTATTTGATATATCAAAATTTGACTCATATAAGGAAGATAATCGACGTGAAGTGAAAAAAGCATCAGGTGGATTACCTAATTCATTATGGGATACATATTCTGCATTTGCTAATTGCTATGGTGGAGTGATTATCCTTGGTGTCGTCGAAAATAATGATGGTACATGGAAGACAACTGGATTAAAAGCAGAAGATAGAGGAAAACTATTAAAACAGTTCTGGGATGCGATAAATAATAAGCAAAAAGTAAATGTCAATATTTTGAACGATGATGACGTTCAAACATATGAAGTAAATGGGGATTTAATCATTGTAATACATGTTCCAATGGCTAAACGTGAACAAAAACCAATATATATTAATA
>CAVIQY010000104.1:0-5992 GCA_963645035.1 bacterium
TGACATACCTGCTGCACAAAATAAATAAACGTTTTTCATGTTCTTTCTCCTTTTAATCTAAATCTTTTCCATTTGATTCAATTACTTTTTTATACCAATAGAAGGAATTTTTCTTACTACGTTTGTAAGAACCAGTTCCATCATCATTCTTATCTACATAGATAAATCCATATCTCTTACGCATTTCACCAGTACCAGCAGATACTAAGTCAATACAACCCCATGTTGTATAACCGATTAAATCCACACCATTTTCTACTGCTTTAGCCATATATTTGATATGTTCTCTAAAGTAATCAATTCGATATGGATCATGAATTGAGCCATCTGCTTCTACTGTATCATATGCACCTAAGCCATTTTCTACTACCATTAAAGGTCTATGATAACGGTCATAAATCATTTCTAGATAGTATTGTAATCCTTCAGGATCTAGTGCCCATCCCCAATCAGAATAAGTTAAGTATGGATTTTTTACACCAGTAGACATATTCCCACCAACAATTTCATCATTATCATGTGTTGTGATGGCTTGAGTCATATAGTAAGAGAATGTATATAAATCTACTGTACCTTCTTTTAATTCTTCTAAATCTTTATCTGTAATATCTAATTCAACATGATGTTCATTCCATAATCTTTTCGCATATGTTGGATATTTACCAAAGCATTGAACATCGCCACAATAGAAGATACCTTTTTCCCACTTATGTCTATTCCATAAAATATCGTCAGGATCACATGTTAGTGGGTAATAAGTAATACCGCAAATCATACAACCAATCTTATTTGTAGGATCTACTTCATGACCAATCTTTACGGCTCTAGCACTAGCCACAAATTGATAATGTAAATGTTGATATGCTTGTCTATAATCTTCATCACTCGCATCATCTGATAAGAAATTAATCGTATTGTTAATTTCATTAAATGTTAACCAATAATGTACTAGTCCTTTATATTCTTCAAATACAGTTCTTGCATATTTTTCAAATAGATCTACATATTTTCTATTTTGCCAATCCCCATATTTTTCTTCTAGAGCTAATGGAGTATCAAAGTGCCATATTGTTACTAATGGTTCAATGTTATGTTTCTTTAATTCTTCAAATACATCTTTATAGAATGCTAAACCTTCCTTATTTGGTTCACTTTCTTCACCAGTAGGATAAATTCTAGACCAAGAAATAGACATTCTAAACATCTTGAAGCCCATCTCTGCCATTAATGCAATATCTTCTTTGTAATGATGATAGAAGTCTATGCCATCATGATTTGGATATAATTCATCATCAAATACCTTAAAATGTGCTCCTTCTGGTAACTTAAATCCCCAGTTAGGTAATTTACATTTATTTCCATCTTTATCTACAAATGTAACCATTCTAGGTTCTTTTACTGTTCCGCCAGTAGTTACATCTGTTCGAGCCATTCCTCTACCATCAACATTCCATGCGCCTTCGCATTGATTTGCTGCAGTAGCACCACCCCAATAAAATCCTTTTGGAAATTCATTATTCATTTTGCTTTCTCCTTATGTATATATTTATATTAGCGAATATGGTCTAAAGAATAAACAATATTTCCTGATTTCCCATCTTTTCTTTTGCCTGTTACAGGATCAATTTCTTTGGCAACAAACACATCATATTGTTGAAACTTCCAAGGCATCTTATCATCTGTACCATTTAATATTTCTTCTGCCACTTCTAAATTTTCATCAACTAAAGATTTAGGTGATTCGCATGTACCATGTTGACGAAGAATACGGTCATATTGATCTTCCATTGATTTTAATTTGTTAAGCGTATTACGATATTCACTTACTGTTGAACATTCTGGTCTAAAGATAAATGTCATTACCCCACAAGCATCTCCAAATAGACATATTCTTTCTTCTTTGACTAATACAACCATCATCCCATGAGTATGACCTGGTGCACTATAAGTTTCTAAAGTAATATCTCCTAAATCAAATGACATGCCATCTGTTAAATCTTTAAATGTACCTGTATACATTGGTATAAAATCTTCATCTTGAATATCAGGATAAGATTTACTTAGTGACAATTTTCTAAATGTAAATGCTGTTCTTTCAAAGAATAAATCATGATCTAATGGATTTAGATATACACTATCCCATTCTTCACACCCTGATGCGTGATCCACATGACCATGTGTAATAATCACATCATAAGGTATAGCAAATGTATGATCGATATATTCTTTTAAACTACCTACACCATATCCCGTATCAATAAGAGCACCTCTTTTAGATCCTTTGATAAAGTACATTGCGACATCACCAACACCTCTAATTCTATAGATATGGTCAGTAATCTTTTCTTTTGTAAATTCAACTTTCATTTCTTTTCACCTACAAGCAAATAAGCTGAGATAAACTCAGCTTATTGTATTATTCAGCTGCTTCTCTTTCTTTCTCAGCCTTTAGTAATTGTTTATCATATGTAAGGATAAATGGAGCGATGATCAAAATATCAATTGCAAATTCAATTAACCAAACAACAGATGTACGAATATCACCTGTACCTAACCAACATGCTAGAGGTCCTGGTACTGTAAATGGTAATGTAATATAGAACTTACCACATAGATGTGAAGTAGCCGCAAACCAATAAATACTTGAGTTAACAACTGTACCAATTAACATAGGAATTAATGTATAAACATTTAATACTGTTGGTAAACCAAAGATAGATGGTTCATTGATATTAAACATACTAGGTACAATCGCTACTTTAGATACGGCACGAGCTTGTTTAGACTTAGCAAATAGTAAGATAACAATATTCATTGCAAGATATGTAATCCAGTTTCCAAAGATACCATTAACTGAACCTGCTAAGATATATTGAGCTTCTTGTCCAGCAGCGACAGCTTCAGCATTAGCAGCTAAACCTGCAGTTGTAATAGGTGTTAATACAACACCAACCATGTTTCCACCATGGATACCAAACCACCAGAAGATAGTAGAAAGAATATTTAAGATCCACCAAGCAGGAAGTGATGTTCCAGCTCTCATTAATGGTTGGAAGATTGTATATACAAGTGAAGCAAGTCCTGCACCTGTTACAGATTTAATGATTGAATCTAATAGGATAAATAATACAACGCTAGCAACTCCTGGTAGTAATGCATTAAATGGTGCAGCTACATTAGGTGGAACAGAATCTGGTAATTTAATTGTGATGTTATGTTTTGTGAATAATCTATTGATTTCTACAACAATTAGACCAACAACCATAGCACTGAACATATAACCAGCACCTAACATACCGATATTAATTGATAATGTTGTTAGGTCTACAGCACCAGATACACATAGGTAAGTTAAGAGTGACATTACCATGTTGTTAATACCATTCATCTTATAAGATGTAGCTAATTGGAATGATACACCACATACTACATATAATGAGATGATACCAATTGTTAAGTAATATGGTAGTAATAATACATTTGAGTACGCTGCTGCAAAACCTTTCCAAGCAAGTAAGAACGCATAGAAAATATTTGAAGGTTCTGTAATTGTTGCAGGAATAGGTGGAATAGCTAGTAACATTGCAAAGCCACCAATAATTGTAATTGGAATTAAGATTGTAAGACCATCACGTACTGCAGCTAAGTGTCTTTGATTTGCAATTTTTTGACCTACTGGTACAACGTGACTTTCCATGAAATTTTGAAACTTATCCATGAAGCTTCCTTTTTTCGTTTCTGACATTTTTTCTCCTCTTTCTTCTGCGATGAGTTCTTTTGAATATACGCTTCTTACTAAATTATTCAGCTTTTCTCCATCCTCACTTGCAAATATGTTTGCTGGAATGCGAATCACTGTTATCCCTTCATAACTTGAAGCTTCTTCAACAATAGATTTATAAGCGTATTCAATTTGTGGTGCGACTAGTACAACATCATATTTTGCAATAATGTTTGGCACGTCTACTAAGCTTCTCGCATCAATTGACCAATTCTCCCCGGGTTTCTTTTTTTCTTTCATCTTATTGATCAAAATGCTTGAACTCGCTCCACTGACGCAGATCACTAAGATAGTTAAGTTATTTAACATGTACTGATTCCTATCTCTACTCATACTTTATTCCTTTTCATTTATCCATGTGCGAATGCTTTTCCACTAAGTAACGGAAAGCTATTTTTGTTATAATAATAGCATATGAAGAACACCGAAAAGGACATCTTAAAATATTTAGTGAATAAACAAGATGAATATGTATCTAGTTCAGATATTGCCTTTGCATTAGGAATATCTTCAAGAACTGTTCGAAACTATTTAGGTACACTAAAAAGTACATTAGCTAATTATGGTGCTTCACTAGATGTATATCACAGTCAAGGATTTAAAATCATCATTGAAGATGAAAATAAATTTAAGGCATACATGCAAGATGAAAAAGAAACTGTCTTTTCTAGTCCTGAAGCGAGAAAGAAATATATCTTATTACGTTTATTAACTGCTACAGATTATATTAATTCTTATGATTTAGCTGATGAAGTATGTGTTTCTCCTTCTTTATTACGTATACATATTAAAGAGATTACTGAAATACTAGAAAGATATCATTTATCTCTAGTTAATGAAAAAGTAAATGGTTATAAAGTAACTGGTGATGAAAAGAATGTTAGACTTTGCATCGTACAAGAATGTAGAAATACCGCTATCTTAGATTCTTACTTCAAAAAAGAAGAAAACGCTAACTATGTCAATGGAATTAAGCCCATTCTAGAAGAAGCGATGCAGAAATTTAATATTGCGATTAGTAATGAATCGATTAAATCTCTAACCCTTCATTTCTTAATTGCTATAGCTAGATTAAAAGCTGGAAATGAAATTGATATCGATCAAAGTGTCATCTCACAAATGCATGT
Source organism: bacterium (assembly GCA_963645035.1). Classification (GTDB taxonomy): domain Bacteria; phylum Bacillota_I; class Bacilli_A; order Erysipelotrichales; family Erysipelotrichaceae; genus Bulleidia. The sequence goes on from CAVIQY010000104.1 coordinate 4,909, forward strand.
TACACCTGAATTTTTTGCAATGGGATATATTGCAAAAAAGATTAAAGAAAAATATGGCATCACGTTTACCGAAAAGGAACAAGTCTATATGACCATGCATATAACAGGAAAAAGAAGATTATATGGACATGAACATTTACAAGTAGAAGTCACTCGTGAAGCAATCGTTTTCATCAATAAATTCCTTAGAAATATCTATAAAGCTACTGGTGTTGATTTATTTGAAGATGAAGAATTACGTATTGCTTTACTCAATCATATCGTTCCTTTCTTAACTCGTGTTAGAACAAAGTTCATCATTCAACAAAATGATTTAGATGGCATCAAAAAAAGCTATCCATTTGCCTATGAATTAGCTGTTTATGGGCTAGAAGGATTACTTACACAAGATCAAATCTCTAGTGCAGAAATTGCATATTTCACTCTACATATTGCTTTAGCTCTAGAAAAAAGAGAAAGTAGTTTAAGTGAAAAACTAAATGCCTTAGTACTATGTAAAGATGTAGAAAGCATGTACATGTTACTTACTTTTAGATTAAAGAAAGAACTAGATGATTACTTTAATAGCTTCTACTTTATGGCAATTGAAGATTTTCAAGAACATGTATCAGAAGAAAACTATGACATCATCTTAAATACTACAGAAGAAAACATTCGTTCTACTATTCCTGTTATTCGTTTATCTTCAAGAGTAACTGATGCAGATGTACAAAATATACGTAATATTACCGAAAAGGTACATGTGACAGGTGCTTTATTCGAAAACTTCGATAAGGATTTATTCATCCATTTACCAAGTGCGAAATCAAAAGAAGAAGTACTCAAAAAGATGATTGAAGTTGTAAATCATAAATATCCATTACCAAGTGATTTCTATGATTTAGTATTACAAAGAGAAGCGATTGACTCTACAGAATTTGGCAAATATATTGCCATTACGCATTCAATTCGTTTAATTCAAGATTGTAGTTTTATTTGTATTTTAAAATTAGATAAACTCGTTCATTGGAGTAAAGAAGATATACAATTTGTATTCTTAATTAATTTACCTGATTCACATAAAGCAAAATGGTTCTTAGATACA
>CAVIQY010000105.1:0-5656 GCA_963645035.1 bacterium
ATTTTTCTTCACTTTCTTCAGGATAGAAGATCTTTTCTGCTCTAGCGATTAATTTTAAAGCCCATGCTTTATTTTCTTCGTTATATGGAAGGTCTAAAAAACTTTTTCCTTGGTTAGAACGAGTCGCATATATTTTTAAATCATTCAAATATCCTTCACCATCAATATTGTAATATGCATCCACAAAATCTCTTCCTCTTTGGTTAAAGAATCCAATTCTTACTTCGCCTACAATATAACGTGCTGTCTTAATAAATTTTCTTAAATCGCCACCATTGTTTATAGTTTCTACAAACTTTGGAACTGCTTCATAGAAGTCATCGACTAAGAGGTTATGTGTATGAGCATATTCTAAAAACCATGCAATATGATTATATGGTGTAAGAGAATCTGCTACTTTCTCTTGTTTATATAGTTCTCCAGCATCAATAATCATTCCAAAATAGAAGCCATTAATATGCTCATCTGTATTTAAATCTATATTGTATTTTTTGATTAAATCTCTAATTTCTTCTTCACATAGACATACAGAATAGTGATTACTATCATAATATTCTTTATGTGGCACATGTTCTAAAAAAGTTTCTAGTCTTAGTACACCACCACCTGCAAAAAATACATACCAATCTCTTAATTCAATTCGATTTGGTCCATAGATTACTGGTTCTACAGGTAAAACAGTAAGCATTTCTTCATCTAAATGAAATGCCACAATCATTTCTTTATTCTTCTTTTGATAAATTGCTGGTGCAGCGTAATATAATCTTTGATTTTGTAAACGATGTAATAACTTTGCAAATACATCTAATGAACCATTCACTTCGTCTAGTTCTTTTTCTCCAAATGTAATTGGATGAAGAGCACAGAATAATACAATATCCTCATTTCCTGTTAGATAGTATTTATTTTCCATTTCTTCTAACGCTTTTGTAGAAGCTTCATCATCTTTTGCAATACATTCTTTGATTTGGTTTAATTCTACTTTTTCATTGTTTTTGAAGAAGTAACTTACATTCAAATCTTTACAAGCATCTTGAACTAATTCATACATCAATCTGATATCGTTTTTTGTTGCAGGTAAAGATAACTTAAAAGTTACATTTTTATTTTCACTAGATAGTTCTATACCTCTACCAATTTCATTACGATCAAAAATAATTGTATTTTGATCAAACATATTTTCTCTTAAAACATAATATGCATTATAGGATCCATAGTACAACATGCTTTTTTTGATGAATCCCTTCATATCAAAATTCTTTTTAAATATAGCTTTTTGTTTAATTTCTATTGTTATTATCATTCAACTCACCAATCCCAACTATATTTATTCTAACATACGTTAATAAGTTGGTTGTACTATTGCTTTACGTATTTTTCTTTTAATTCGTTGAACATGTCCATCAAATGCCTTATAGCTTATTCCTAACTCCTTACTTGCATCAGTATAAGAAGTGCCTGATTTCCATAAAGCAAATACATCTTTTTCTATCGGTTTAAGATCACTTAATGTCTTTTCTACATTGTCATAACAATCTTGTACATGTAAGTTATAGACAGGATTATGAATTGAATTACGGCTTGCAAGATAGTCATACATCGTACCATCTTCACTGACAATATCATCTAGGGATAAAGTATCATGCATTTGTACATCCTTATTTTTTAAATAATATCTTGTTAATGTGATTAACTTTCTTTGTACGACAATTCTTAAAAATGTTGTAAACTTCGCTTCTTGATCTTCGCGATAACGATCTATCGCGAAATAAAATGTAATGACACATTCTTGAATAAAATCTTCAAAATACATTTTTAGCCTAGAATTTAGTTCTACTGTCTTATTGACTTCTTGATAGAAAATCGGTGTACAGAAAGACAAAAGAGTCGCAAGAGCATTCTCATCACCCATACGACTCATATAAATTAATTCACTTACGTTTAGCATACGCATCCTCCCTTATAGGGGAAAACGTTTGCTGTTAATTTCGTACATTAATATTCCTGCACTTACCGATGCATTTAATGACTCAATCTGTCCTTTCATTGGTAGTGATACAACATGATCGCATTTTTCACGAAGTAAGCGGCTAATTCCTTTACCTTCATTTCCAATCACAAGAACGGTGTTAAAGTCATAATTTAAGCGTCTGTAATCTTCACCATCCATGTCTGCCGCAACTAACCAATAACCTTTCTTTTGTAGTTCTTCAGCAGTACGAACTAAATTCGTCACCGGTGCACACTTTACCGTATCAATTGCCCCAGTAGATACTTTCGCTACTGTAGGAGTTAAGCCAACCGATCTGTCTTTTCTAAAGATGACGCCATCACACTCTACAGCGTCTGCTGTACGAAGGATTGCCCCTAAGTTATGAGGATCTTCAAGTTCATCTAGCATAACAATGAATCCATACTTATTCTTTTTCCCATTTACAATATCATCTACTGTATATGTCTTGTATTCATCTATACTTGCGACTACACCTTGATGGTTTTCACTCTTAACCATTCTTGTTAGAGCTTTACGATCTGTTTTCTTTACTCGTACATTTCCTTTACGACAAAGAGCTTCAATTTCTCTATCGTCACTTGCTAGGTAAATTTCATGCACTTTAGATGGATCCGTTAGAATTTGCTTCACAACGTTTTTCCCGTAAATCAATTGTGCCATTATTTTCCTCCTTTAGTGTTCTCACTTTATTCCAAATAAAATCGATTCTATCTTGTTTTTGTTCCAAATATAAATAGCCAAGTATTGCTTCAAATCCTGTACTTTTACGATAGATATTTACAGGTGTATTATGTGGTACTGTTCCTGCATTTGCGTTTCTTCCCTTTTTAAAATAATCTTCTTCCTCACTCGTTAATAAGTTATTTTCATGAAGATAGTCATAGAAAGAAGCTTGGGCTTTAGCACTCACATAAGAAGTCGATAATTTCTGCAAATCCTTGCCTTTTTCATAGCCTTTTTCAACAAAATATTCACGCACTTTTAAAGACCATACAGCATCTCCAAGAAACGCTAATGTTCTACCTGTATGCATTAACATTAAAGTAGTCCTCTAGTGGATAATTCATTACGATATTTATCTGCTGATTCAAAATCTTTGTTTGCTTTCGCTTCATTCCATTTAGCAAATAATTCTTTGTCTTCCACACTTAATACGACTTTTTCCACAACAATTCCCAAAATATTCAACATTTTTTCCACGGCATTACGATACTTGCTAACAACTTCAAAGTCAATTTCTTTTGTTCTTAATGACGCATTCAATTTTTTTACTGTCTCAGAAATCACTGCATAGGCATTTGGTGTATTCATATCATCATCTAATTGATCCAAGAAATGACGATAAGATTCTTCATCATATGCTGTTCCCATTTCTACATTAGCAAGTCCTGCTTTAATATCTGCTTGTTTAATTGGTAGTAATACTTTATTTAATTCTTTTCTTGCTGTTTCGATTGTTTCATCAGAGAAGTTTAATTCTTTACGATAATGTACACTACTCATTAACCATCTAGTTAAATTTGTTCCTAGCTTTTCTACTACATCTTTTGCCCAAACAACATTACCTAGAGATTTAGACATCTTATCCCCATTGATATTAATCATGGCATTATGAATCCAGAAATTAGCTAGAGAATTACCATGTAAAGCTTCTTGTTGCGCAGCTTCATTTTCATGATGTGGGAATCTTAAATCCATTCCACCACCATGAATATCAATCTTTTCTCCTAAGTTATTGTTAATCATAACAACACATTCTGTATGCCAACCAGGTCTACCTTCACCCCATGGACTATCCCATTTAATTCCTTTATCTGTTTTCTTCCATAAAGCAAAGTCATAAGGATTACGTTTAGCACTATTTTCTTCAACACGAGCACCAGCTTCTAATTGATCTAACTTTTGATGACTAATTTCACCATATGTAGGTACTGATTCAACAGAGAAATAAACATCTCCATCTACGTTATATGCATGTCCTGTCTTTACTAATTCATCAATGAATTTAATAATTTCATCCATTGTTTCGGTTACTCTAGGTGTAATATCAGGTAATTCTGTATTTAGGTCTTTTCTTACCGCTTGATACGCATCAATATAACGGTTCGCAATTACAGTTTCTGTTGTATTTTCTTCAATAGCTTTATTGATAATCTTGTCATCTACATCTGTAAAGTTAGATACATACTTTACGCTATATCCTTCTGCTTCAAATAATCTCTTTAAAACATCAAACACAACCATTGGTCTAGCATTACCAATATGTGCATAGTTATATACTGTTGGTCCACATACATACATTGATACGTGACCTGGAACAATTGGTTTAAATTCTTCAATCTTTAATGTTTTTGTGTTATAGAGCTTAATCATTTTTCTTTCCTCCTAAAATATAAAAAAAGCATCTTATAAAAAGACGCTAGTAGCGTGGTCCCACTTTTCTTACTTCTCAACTGCGTAACGAGCAGAACGTCTTTGCCTACTATTTTCAACAAAGCCCTCTTAGATGCATTCATATATCTCTAGCAATCGACATTCTCACCAACTAGTCTTCTCTACCTTGCCTAAATATATTACTAATTCTAATCAACGGTTTACCTATCTATCTTACCATGCATTTCTAGTTCTAAAAGACTTTTCTTTTTATCTAAGCCTCCTGCATAGCCAATTAAACACCCATTTTGTCCTATTACCCTATGACATGGCACAATAATCCCTATGGGATTTTTCCCTACAGCTTGTCCTATTGCTTGACTAGACATTTTCTGTATTCCTCTTTTTTTAGCCATTATCTTCGCTAAATCCCCATATGTTCTTACTTCTCCATACGGTATTTCTAGTAATAAATTCCACACTTCGTCTTGAAATGCTGTACCTTCTAGTTTAATTTGTGGATAATTTGTTTGAATTTGTCCTTTAAAATAATAATCTAGATACTCACAAGTTTCTTCTATTACATGCGATTTACTAGTACAAGCACTTTCTTCTAAAGATATCGGATAATACTTACTACCTTCAAAATGACAGCCAATTAAATATTCATCTTCTGCTAGTAATAATATTTTACCTAGTGGTGATTCATAATCTTTCTTGTATAACATAAATCCATCTTAACACGAACATTTTCTTTTTCTATAATAGAAAAAACGAATGGAGGCTCTTATGTCTAGACAAACTTTATTCATCATTATGGCGATTTTCTTTATCGCATCATTACTCCTTGATCAATTCATGAAGAAACAAAGAGATAGCTACACTTCTTATATCGTTAAGTTAGTTACAGAAGGTAAATTTGACGAATTTGATCAAGAAATTAATTCTTCTAAAGCAAAACGTCTTATTCCACCTGCAAACATCGATATCCTAAAATTCAATGTATCCATCATGCGTGGTAAACAGAATGAAATAGAAGAAATATTTGATTCATTCGAGCATAAACGTTTATCTAATGATGCTAAGTTAACTGTTTACACGCGTGCCCTAGGATATTTCATTACAACGGGTGATGAATCGCGTTGTAAGAAATGTTATGACGTCATTATGAATTTACCAAATAATGATAAAGTAAAAGAATCCACACAATGTGTATATGAAATTATGGTAGAAAAGAAAACAAATCGTTTAAATGAATTATTAGAAGAA
>CAVIQY010000106.1:0-3502 GCA_963645035.1 bacterium
CCAAGATTTTGTGAAATCACCAAATGAATAAATCTTTAAACTTAACTTTTCTGTATTGTATATACAAGAATATTGTGTTTTTCCTCTATCGTTACCATTAGTAGGATCTTGAGCAATAAATGCCATAATATGTTCCGCATAATCTTCTCTCATGCCACCCTTACTTGTACGATATAAAGCAGCTTTGATTGCTTCATCTCTACCACATTTACCATGGAATCCATCATCTTTAGATACATAATGATTTGTGGCGTGGTTGATATCAATCACATTCATCTTGTTATCAACCCATTCTAATAATCTTGATTTACCAGTTTTATCCACAATCATGATGTGATATGCACTACCAGGTCCAGTAGAAGTCACATTAAAGTTATTAGCTAAGGCAATTCCTTCTTCGACTGATTCACATGAATCTAGAATCATTCTCATCAGAATTGGTGGTAGAACTGTTTTTTTGTTAGGCATAGTTGTACGCCACATTTCTGCGTGAGCTATCCAAGCTTTCTTATCTACTGTATTTACTGCTATACCTTTATCTGTAACATAGATATAATCTTTTAAAGGTTCTTCTCCAGCTTTATCTAATACATATGGTTTAACTCCATAGGCAAGTCTATCTTCATAACCTTCATAAGGTATTTCTTCCCATTCTGCATTTACAGATAGTGCCATGATACTTACACCTAATCCTTTTTCATTAATTCCATCCATACATAGATATGGACATAATAATGTAGGAGATAAATCTGTATGACCATCATCTAAACACCCTTCTGCATATGTTCCATTTTGATAATCTAACCAGAATGCATCACATACACCAATAGATTTATATTTAGCATTAGGATTATGTCCTTCCACAATGACATTGATTCCTGTTCTAGGATTATGTCTATCATTATGTAAGAAATGACTGTAATCATAATTTCTACATAATAAATATTCATTGTTTAGATTTTTTGTAAAGAAAGTAGAACAACCTGCATCGATTACTTTTAATAATTGTGGTGGTAATTGGTAGTAGTCATAATCACATACCATGTGATATAAATAGCCTTTTTCATCTACTCTTTTAATTGATTCTAGGCTTTTAACCATTGTTTCATCTTGTATTAATGCATGTGGATTCATTTGACTAAACCTTCTCTTTCTAATGATTCTTTCTTTTCTTTATCAATATCAATAAACTTAACTGTGATTAACATTCCTACTAATACAATACAAGGAATTAAACCTAATAAGTTACATATAACCGTCTTAGTCGCAACCGTTTGATTTAGTTTTAACGCTTCATTAAACCCAGCACCTGCTAAAGCAAAAGCCATAAGTTGTGTTACTAATGCTTCAGCTAATTTAGAAGCTAAGTTATCTCCTGTAGAAACCATCGCATCAAGTCTTCTATGATTTTGTATTTCTACTACATCAGAAATATTATTACGGTTTTGATTTAACATAATAAATGTAATTGTTGCACCAAAACCTACACTTATCGCATTGATATAAATGAATAATTCATTGTATGGATTAGCCATAAAAATTAATTTACCAATAATTTGTGAGATAACTCCTAGATACATTGTTTTCTTTCTACCTAGTAATGAATCAATCTTTGGTGTAATTATTGATACAACAAGAGATACAACTAAATAAGCAGCTAAGATAGGTGTTGCTTTACTACTAGAACCTAAAATATATGCGGCATAATAATTGATAGCGGACATAATTAATGTATTGCATATACCATAACCCATGATATAAATCATATTCCATACCCATGATTTACATTTAAATAACATCTTATATGTATCTTTAATAGATACTTTATCTTCATGTTCTTCTTTTTCATGTACTCTTTCTTTAGAAGTAAAATAATGTACTAAACAACCAAACACACATAAAGCACCCATGAATAATGCAGTTAAAAATAATGCTTTAGCATCAGATTTACCAATAATCGCATTCTTTTCTTGTAAGCCACCAAATAAACGAACAATCGGTGTTACCGCTACTGCACCAATACCTGAACCAAGACACGCACCAAGAGATCTAAAAGAATTAATAGATTTACGGTCTTCGTCACTATCACTCGCTAAAGCTCCTAGGCCATTATATACAATTCCCCTAAATGTATTCGCGATTTCATAGAAGAAGAACACAACCAAGCTAATAATAATCGCTAATATTTGTGATACATTGAAATCCGTAAACAAAAGTACTAATCCTAATGCCCAAGGTACAGCAATCACAAGTAAATATGGTCTAATCTTTTCTTTTGATTTAAACTTAACATTTCCTGCAAATACACCAATAAGCGGATCATTTGTTACATCCCATATCGTACCTAAAGTCATCATTGTTCCAGCAGTTAATACAGGAATCTGTAACACATTTGTTAGAAAGATTAAGTAATATAAACTCTTAAAATTAAAGACAATATTCGCAGATGCAGAATATGCCATATAGCCAAGCTTTTCCGGTAGCTTTACAACCCCTTTATTTTCTTTATCCATAATTCCTCCCATAAAAGATATATCCCATTGTAAATCTTTACAGAAAAAATGAAAGCATAATTCATGTAGTCTTAAGAAATGTATGTTAGTATTAAGTTAGTTGTAACTAACTATAACTAAGAAAGGATTCTTTTATGATCAAATTATTACAAGAGGCACTTTGGTTTGCCTATTTATATTCTTTATTTCTAGTTATTTTATTTATTAAACAAGGTGCGAGAACGCAACTTTATAACTATCCAACTTCAATACAAAATAGATGTATCCATTTAGGTATTATCACAAAGAAAGAACTAAAACATAACGCTTCAAGAAATAAAATACTTGGTGTAGTCATGATGATTAGTTTGTGTCTATTTATGATTTGCGGTGTAAACCAAGAAACTACATTTATTCATGGCTTTTTTGAATCTTATTTATTTCTTTTGATGTTTTCTTTGTTTGACGCATTATTTAGCGATACAATCTGGTTTTGTCATTCTAAGTTTTGGATTATTCATGGAACAGAAGATATGATTCATGAATATCGTAATTACGCATTTCATTGGAAATGGTTTTTCTTATCCATCATTTCAACTGTTCCATTATCCATAATGATTGGTGGCTTAACTTATTGTATTGGTACTTTATAACAAGACTTTATCATTTACAGGAAGAGAAATCATGAGTGCTTGTGCTTTAGAACTTAGACCATGTTCCTCATGGATATGATTCATGATTTCTTTCTTTATCTCATTAGAAGCGACAATTGCTAGTATTTCTTTTTCTTTTTGGAAAGAAACTTGATATTCTTTAGCGATATAATCGTTATCTTTAAAGTTTGCTTTAAAGACAGTACCACCTTTAGCACCATACTTTTTCGCTGTACTCATTACTTCATCACTATATCCTTGGTTGATACTTACTAGAATTAAACTATCTTGATTCATACTCTCCTCCATTTTTACTTCTTGTGTATTAGAAACATCATTTGCGATTTTATATAGTAG
>CAVIQY010000106.1:3755-5642 GCA_963645035.1 bacterium
CCTCTTTCTACAATTGATACAATTAATGCTGTTTTATTCATAAGCTTCATCCTCAAAATAAATCATATTTGCATTATCTTCACACAGTTTATGAAATGCCATTTTATTTGTTTTATATGTTTGCATTGTCGTTACTAATCCTAATATTTGAATTGTGATTAATGGTGTCATTGCGACCATCGCTACAATCCCAAAAGCTTCTGTCAAAATATTTCCACCTAAACTCGTACAAGCACCTGTCGCTAAAGGGAGTAGAAATGTCGCAGTCATTGGACCAGACGCTACACCACCTGAGTCAAAGGCGATACCTGTATAAATAGAAGGTACGATAAAAGATAAAAGTATTGAAATGCCATATCCTGGTATTAAGAAATATAGAATAGAAATATGATGAATCATACGAATCATGGCACAAGCAATCGAACAAGCTACACCAATACTTAGTGCATGTTCTATTGCTTTAGCAGAAATTGATCCATTACTAATTTCTTCTACTTGATGTGTTAATAAAATAACTGCTGGTTCTGCTTTTACAATAAAGTAACCAATTAGACCACCAAATAGTACAAGTAAATATGGATTTCTTAATGCTAAATATTCTCCAATTAATGATCCTGTAGACATAAAACCAACATTCGCAGCTGTTAGAAATAAAACTAAACCAAAGAAGGTATAAATTAAACCCATTGTAATTTTTAATAACGAATGTTTGCTAAAAGTACGAGTAAAAACTTGGAATAAGAAACATATCGCTACAATCGGTAAAAATGCCACAAATACTTCATGAAAATATACAGGTAGATTTGTTAAGAATGCTTGACCTACATCATACATATTTTGTAGTTCTAATAATTGTGTGCTAGAAGTAAACGCATCGGTTGGTTTATAGAATAAGCTAAGAATAAGAACTGCTAGTATTGGTCCAATCGAGCATAGTGCAATTAGTCCAAAAGAGTCATTACTTGCATTTTCATCATCTCTACTTCGTGCTAAACCTATTCCTAAAGCCATAATAAACGGTACTGTAATTGGCCCTGTTGTTACACCTGAGGCATCAAAAGCTACAGCGATAAAATTACGATCCGCGATTAATGCTAGAAGAAACACTACTGCATAAAACATAAATAATAAGTTTCTTAGTTTTAATTGTTTTCTGTTACGAATTTGTCCTACAACAAGAAATAAACCTACACCTATTCCTACAATCACAATTAAAACTAAATTAGGAATAGATTGGATTTGACTAGCAAGTACTGATAAATCAGGTTCTGCAATTGTTACAACAAATCCTAGGATAAAACAAATACATAATGTGAAAATACTATTCTTACTCTCACTTAGTTTGATACCAATCTCTTCGCCCATTACAGTCATACTCATTTCAGCCCCAAGGGTAAAAAGTCCCATACCAACTACTAACATGATTGATCCAATTACAAATAGTGCAAACACATCTGTAGATAATGGTGTAAATGTCATTGCGAGTAAAATGACAATAAAACAAATTGGTAAAACTGCTTTACATGATTCTAAAATCTTTTCATATAGTTGTCGTTTAAATTTCAATTCATCCACTTCCTTTCTTTTTAGGCAACTAGTATCCAAGCAAAAAGTAACATATTTTTAAGCCCTTTTCGATATACAAAAAAATTTTTTTTAAATTTTTGAGGATTTTGTCAATTTTTGCGAATTATATATATGTAAGGAAGAAGAAAACTAAATTTTAAATCCTCAATATTCCCATTTTAGATTACTCCTATCTTTCTTCTTCCTTTACACAAATTTAACTTAAGCACTGATGTGATTTTACATACCTTTACTAACATGAAGATGTTTAATGGAGGGATTATGAAACAAGCAGTGATTGATATAGGTTCTAACTCAATG
>CAVIQY010000107.1:0-5467 GCA_963645035.1 bacterium
TAAAGGTGATTTCTGTACGTATAGAATCAATAGCCTTTGTTTGAATGATCTTTTTATCATTAATCCATAAACAATCTTCATCTTCTTTACTTAATGTTGGAAAGAAGATAATTCTTGATCGTTCACTAATTAAAACAGCAGGCTTTTGAATAGAATCTGTTAGTACATTAAAAGCTTTCATTCTGCCGAAAGCAGTTGAACCATTATGAATACACCAATCATCAATAATTTTTAATGGTTTATTCTCTAGAAAAGTAATCTTTCCATCATCTAGATAGGCAACAGATTTTTTATTTAAAGCATCGTATTTAAGCAAAATAATTTTATGAAACATAGTGATTATATCTTTCTAAAAGAAGTATCTTTAGTAGTATTCTATCATAATTTTAAAGATATCTATTTTCTTTTAGAAATCTCCTTCACTTATATTATTCGCAAAAAATAGATGAAATCCTCAAAAAAAGAGTGAATTTTTCATTCACCCTTCCTTCTTATTCTGCTTTTCTTTTTTCAATTTCAGCTAGAACAACTTCTTTAATACTTTCTACTGCTTTATCAGGATCTGTATTATAAACAACATGTTTAAATAAAGGAGCTAATTGCATTTCTAACTTTGCTTTATTAATACGTACTTTTACACTAGCTTCATCATCTTTATAAAGCGTTTCAATTTGTTTAACAAGTTGTTCTTCATTTTCTGGCATAACAAAGAAACTTACTGCTTCAGGTAGATTCAATAAGATTGAACCAACACCTTGTGCTTCTACTTCAATTAGAACATTCTTACCAATTTTTAATAAGAATTCTACTTGATCCTTTGGTGTACCATAGTAGTAACCATTGAATTGTGCATATTCTAATAATTCTTTATTTTTTACAGAATCTGCAAATTCTTTATAAGTTACAAAGTAATAATCTTTACCATCTACCTCATTTTCACGACGAGGTCTAGTCGTCTCAGAAATAGAATAATTTAATTTTAAATCAGGATCATTTAGTAGTGCTTCACGTATTCCTTTTTTTCCTACGGAGCTAGCACCAGATAAAACAACCGCAACACCACGTGCCATAAATATTACCCTCTCTTTTCTCTATTATCTATCCTTTATCATAAATCATGCAAGAGACAATGCGGTCACCAACTTGTACAGGACGAGGTGTTTCTTTATGACATCTCTCTGTAGCTCTTGGACAACGTGTCGCAAATGGGCATCCTGCAGGAGGATTAATAGGACTAGGAATTTCACCTTCAAGAATAATACGTTGTTTACTCTTTGCTGTATCAGGATCTGGAATAGGAATAGCTGATAATAAGGCTACAGTATAAGGATGTAATGGTCTATGGTAAATATCATTACTGTTACCTACTTCAACCATATGTCCTAAATACATAACACCAATCTTATCTGAAATATGTTTAACCATGCTTAAATCATGTGCAATAAACAAATAAGATAATCCCATTTCTTTCTGAATATTTTCTAGTAAGTTAATTACCTGAGCTTGAATAGATACGTCTAACGCTGAAATAGGTTCATCACAAACGATAAATTTAGGATTAACTGCTAATGCTCTAGCAATACCAATACGTTGTCTTTGACCACCAGAGAATTCTGCTGGATATCTTCTAATATGGTCAGGTTTTAAACCAACGATTTTTAATAGTTCAACTACACGCTCTTCTCTTTCAGCATCTGTGTTATAAATGTTATGAATAATCATAGGTTCTTTAATAATTTCACCTACAGTCATTCTAGGATTTAATGAAGCATATGGATCTTGGAAAATCATCTGCATATCTTTACGGAAATCTTTTAATTCTTTTCCTTTGATTTTTGCAATATCTTTTCCTTCAAATTCAATAGAACCAGCATATGGTTCATATAACTTAACAATTGTTCTACCTAGTGTAGTTTTACCACATCCAGATTCACCAACTAAACCGAATGTTTCATTAGGCATGACATCAAAAGATACATCATCTACAGCTTTAACAATCTGTTTCTTGGCAAAAACACCTTTTGTTACATCAAAATATGTTTTTAGGTTGCGTACACTTAAAATTGGACTTTCACTCATTTTGCCACCGCCTCTTTATTTAATAACCAACAAGCACATTCATGTGTTTCGCTGAATTTAGTTACTTCTGGTAATTGATCTTTACAAATCTTCATTGCCTTTGTACAACGATCTACGAAAGGACATCCCTTTGGAGGATTCAATAAATCTGGTGGTGAACCAGCAATTGGTTGTAATGGTTCATCATCGTCATCTTCAGGATTAGCAATACAATTTAATAATCCTTGTGTATATGGATGTTTAGGATCATAGAAAATATCTTTATCCGTACCAATTTCAACAATCTTACCACCATACATAATTGCAATACGATCACATAACTTAGCCACAACACCTAAGTCATGAGAAATCATAATAATTGCTGAATTACTAGACTTCTTTAATTCATCAATTAGTTCTAAAACTTGTGCTTGAATAGTAACGTCAAGCGCTGTTGTTGGTTCATCCGCAATAATTAATTTAGGACTATTTGCTAAAGCTATCGCAATGACAATTCTTTGACGCATACCACCTGAAAATTCAAATGGATATTGCTCAATTCTTTTTTCAGGAGAAGGAATACCAACCTTCTTCATTAATTCTATTGCTTGTTTTTTCGCTTCTTCTTTAGAAACATGATGATGGTTCATAATTGGTTCAATTAACTGTGTACCAATTTTTAAGATAGGATTCAAGAATGTCATAGGATCTTGGAAGATCATTGCCATCGTGTTTCCACGTAATTCTTTCATCATCTTTTCATATTCTTTTTTAGAAGAATAATTTCCACGCGAAATATCTTTACCATCAAAAGATACCTTACCACTTGTTACCTGTGCATTATCAGCTAAAAGGCCAATAATTGTATACATCGTTTGGCTCTTACCAGAACCAGACTCACCTACGATACCTAAAGCTTCACCTTGTTCTACATGAAATGAAACATTACGAACGGCTTTAACAATACCTTGGTCTGTTTTAAACTGTGTACATAAATCCTGTACGTCAAGTAATGCCATATGTTCAGTCACCCCCATATATTTATAGAGAAAAATAACACAAAATCTCTATAACATAGTTTGTAGAATACACTAAAATCGAATGTAATTCAAGAAGTTTTTCATGATTTTACTGAAATATTTTCATTTTCCTTTTCATTATTTGTGATAGAATTTTCATATAAATCATATTAGGAGGCAAAATATGCAATTTGATTTATCGAAAAGATATTGTTATTACTTCAATGAAATCTGTAAGATTCCTCATGGTTCTAGGAATGAAAAAGCTATCTCTGATTTCATTGTAAACTTTGCAAAAGAACATCATTTAGAATATAAACAAGATGATGTTTACAATGTAATTATTGAAAAGAAAGCATCTGCTGGTTACGAAGATTCAGAACCTATTATTCTTCAGGCTCATATAGATATGGTTAATGAAAAGAATAAGACTTCTAATCACGACTTTGATAAAGATCCATTAGATTTATATGTAGATGAAAATGGTTGGTTACATGCAAAAGGAACAACACTTGGTGCAGATGATGGTAAAGGTGTTGCTTACATGCTAGCAATACTAGAAGATGATTCCTTAAATCACCCTGCCCTACAATGTTTCTTTACATCAATGGAAGAAATTGGGCTATTAGGTGCTGTAAATCTTAAAGCAGAAGATGTTAAAGCAAATAAGATGATTAACCTTGATGGTGGTGGTGAATTTGTTACAACAACTAGTTCTGCAGGTGGAGCAAATGTATTTGTCACAAAAGAAGTACATTTTGAAGCAAATACAGACGCAACCTATCGTTTAGAAGTAAGAGGTCTACTTGGTGGTCACTCTGGTACACTAATTCATACAGAAAAAGGAAATGCCAATATTATTGGTGCTAGAGTTCTAAAAGAATTAGAAATTGCTGGAGACGATGTAACCCTAGTTTCTTTCAATGGTGGCTTAAAAGACAATGCGATTCCTAGAGAAGCAGATGTAGTATTTACAAGTACTACCCCTTTTGAAACATTACAAAAAGATGCATCCAAGAGTATTGCAGGTATTGCTAAAGAATTAGAATTTAGTGATGCAGGATTTAATGCACAACTAGTTCAAATAGAAACAACAGAAAAAAAGTTTGCTAAAGAGGATTCTGAAAACTGCTTAAATTATGCTTTCTTAACACCAAATGGATTCCAACATAAATCTATGGCTATTGAAGGATTAACACAAAGTTCAACTAACTTAGGTGTAATTACTACAGATGATCATTCTGTATTATTTGATCATTTAATTCGTTCTAGTATCGACGCTTCTACATTTGACTTATTACATAAGATGGAAACTTTAGCAAAACTATTTGGTATGACTGTTGAAGCAAATACAAACATCAAAGCATGGTCATTTGAAGCGAATTCCCCAATGCGTGAATTATATCGTAAGATATTAAAAGATAGAGGCTTAGAACTAAAAGAAGTCGCAATTCATGGTGGTCTAGAAACTGGTGTATTTAAAGGATTAAATCCAAAACTAGATATTATTACAATGGGTGCGATATCAGAAGGTGCTCATACGCCTGATGAAAAACTAGACCTAGCATCATTTGATCGAACATATACTATTCTTTGTGAATTCTTAAAAGAAAGTAAATAACATAAATAAATATCCACCAGCCTAGCTGGTGGTTTTTCAGTTTCGGGCATAGCCCTGCTCTCAAAGTTGCGCCTTACAGCGCTAATGTGGTCTGCGGCGAACACTATTTCTTCTTTCCCGTAAACGGATCTTCCATTTCCAGTTCTAATTGCTCGGCTATTTGATCTTCTTTTAATTGATTTTGGATATATTCTTGGATCTTTTTAGTATTTTTGCCAACTGTATCTACATAATAGCCTCGACACCAGAATTCTCTATTCCTATATTTAAATCTCGCATTTGCCCATTTCTCATATATCATCTGGCTACTTTTTCCTTTTAAATATCCCATAAATCCTGATACACTCATTTTTGGCGGTATTTCTACAAGCATATGTATGTGATCAGGACATACTTCTGCTTCAATAATATTTACACCTTTCCATGAGCATAGATCTCGTAGTATCTTTCCTACCTCAAGCCTCCTTGCTTCATAAAATGCTTTTCTTCTATACTTAGGTGCAAATACCACATGATACTTACAATTTCACTTCGTGTGTGATAGACTGTGTAAGTCATTAGTATACTGTGACATATAAAATTCCTCCTTGTCATTTATTCGTTTGTAGTTTTCGCAGACCACACACGAATTATACGCAAGGAGGCTTTATTTTGCATTATCTCTCCGCTAAAGCTTAGCCTGACCCCAAGACTATCTTGGGGTTTTTACTAGCCAATAAAATAGCTGTTACTTGAGTGAACAAGTAGCAGCTATTTTTCTTATTGTTTA
>CAVIQY010000108.1:0-5112 GCA_963645035.1 bacterium
TTTCAACATCTATTTTACCCATAGCTAAGCTCCTTTAGTAGTACTAAAATATCATAAAAATACATAACTAAAGTTCCGAAGTTGTCACGAAAATGTACTTATTTTCACCAGTTTTCATGCATGTTTTCCACAATTTGTTACTAATGTCAACAATACCCAATGTTAATCAAAAAAAGATAACCAGTATTCCACATTTTGTAAACATTTGGTTATCTTTAGATTTACTTAAATAATCAAATTAATGATTATGTTCACTATATCTTTCTATAATTTTTTGCACTAATGGATTACGTACTACATCATCACTTGTTAAATAAACAATTTTAATTCCATCAATTGCTTTCAATATACTAGAAGCGTCATCAAGACCACTCTTTACTCCAGCTTTTAAATCTACTTGTGTATTATCGCCTGTAATAATCATCTTAGAATTAAATCCTAAACGAGTTAAGAACATTTTCATTTGAGATGGCGTTGTGTTTTGTGCTTCATCTAATATCACAAATGCATCATCTAATGTTCTTCCTCTCATATAAGCAAGCGGAGCAATTTCAATTGTACCTTTTTCAATTAGTTTTTCTGTTTGTTCTAAGCCTAACATATCATGTAATGCATCATATAAAGGTGTTAAATAAGGATCTACTTTTTCTTTTAAATCTCCTGGAAGAAAGCCTAAACTTTCACCTGCTTCTACAGCTGGTCTAGTTAAAACAATTCGTTTAACTTCTCCTTTTTTTAATGCGGATACAGCTCTAATTACTGCAAGATATGTTTTACCCGTACCAGCAGGACCTATCGCAAAAACAATCGCATTCTCATCAATTGCTTTAACAAAGTGATATTGCCCTTTTGTTTTTGGCGCAATCGCTTTACCTGTTAAAGTACGCCCTATCATATAATTATCAAAATCTTCAAAATGAATTTCTTCACTCTTTAACACTAATCTACAAGCATATGTTACATCTAGTTCTGTAACCATTTGATTCTTTTTAGCAAGTTCATATAAAGCCATTAATACTTGTTTAATTTGTTTCAATACATATTCATCACAATTTTGAATGATAAACTTGTTATCTCTAAAACTGATTTTTTTTGCAAAACATTCTGATAATATTTTTAGATTTTTATCCTCAATACCTAGAATACACATAGCTTCTAAGCTAGTCATATCATCAAATTGTATAGTTTTAACGTCTTCCAAAAGAAAATCCTCCCTTTTCTTATTCCATTTTACTTTTTGTATACATTTAAATCAAATCGACTAATATCGTATTATGTAATTTTTTATACTCATCTGGAATTGACGAATTTGACACAATAAATCCCTTTTCTATTGAAGCAAAACTAAATGTGCACATTTTATTAAATTTAGAAGGATCAGCTAATATGTATTGTTCCTTACTCTTTTGATATGCAATTGCCTTAATCTCTCCTTCTTGAGGATCGGGTGTACTTAATCCTTCTTCTAAACTTACACCATTTGTACCAAAGAACCCAATTGTAAAGTTCATCTTTTCTAAATATTGATAAGTTACAGAACCAATTAGTGCTTCTGTTTTTGATTTAAGCATTCCTCCTGGCATATAAACAATATGCCCATCTTTAGATAATAATCTTGCATGAGTTACACAATTTGTAATATATGTAGCTTTACTGTTTTTTAAAAAAGGAATCATGAGCGCTGTTGTCGTACCCGCATCAAGATATACAACATCACTATCTTTTACAAGACTTGCGGCATATTTTGCAATTTCTCTTTTTACTTCAACATTTAAATCAACTCTTTCACTCACTTCAATTTCTTCTGTTTCAATATCTCTTTCTAAAGATAAAGCTCCACCATGAACCTTTTTTAAAAGACCTTTTTGATCTAAATCATTTAAGTCTCTACGAACAGTTGATTCAGATGCGTTTAAAGCACTCATTAACTCACTTACACTAACACTTTTCTTTTCATTTGTTATTTCTAAAATGATTCTTTTTCTTTCTTCATTTAGCATAAATCTATTCTTCCTATATCCATTATTATAGTTTTTCTTGAAAAATTGTCAAAATCATTCATTTTCGTTCATTTTATGATTGACAATGATTGATTTGATAGATAATATATAATTGTTCAGTCAATATAAAGCATATTCGTTCAATTTCAATCATATCAATTGAACAGAAAGGAGAAAAAATGATTTATACTGTAACGTTTAATCCATCTATAGATTACATCGTAGATTGTGATGACTTCATTCTTGGAATGACAAACAGAACAAGTAAAGAAATTGTTTTTCCAGGAGGAAAAGGTATTAATGTATCTATCGTTCTTAGAAATCTTGGAATGGACACAACTGCACTTGGTTTCTTAGCAGGATTTACCGGTGAAGAAATTAAAAGATTAATCCTTAAAGAAGGAATCAAAAATGAAATGATTCAAGTAAACAATGGATTTTCTCGAATCAACATTAAGCTTCGTTCTAAAGAAGAAACAGAATTAAATGGAATTGGTCCTGACATTAATCAAGAAGCTTTAGACGAGTTGTATCGTAAGCTTGATTTATTAACAAGTAATGACATTTTGGTTTTAGCAGGAAGTATTCCAAGCTCACTACCTTCTACAATCTATAGTGATATCATGGAATATTTGCAAAATAAGGAAATTAAAATTGTTGTGGATGCGACAAATGATTTATTGCGAAATGTCTTACCATATAAACCATTCTTAATTAAGCCAAATAATCATGAACTTGGCGAATTATTCCAAGTAGAAATTAACAAACGTGAAGAAGTTGCCCCTTTTGCTTATAAACTACAAGAATTAGGAGCTAGAAATGTACTTGTTTCTATGGCTGGCGAAGGAGCTGTGTTAATTGATGAAAATGGTGAAGAACACGAAAGTGCTGCACCTATTGGTAAAGTAGTCAATTCTGTTGGAGCTGGCGATTCTATGGTTGCAGGATTTCTTTATGGATATGAAAAATTCAATTCTTATGAAGAAGCATTTAAATATGGTGTAGCAACAGGAAGTGCAAGCGCATTTTCTGAAGAATTAGCTAAATATAATGAAGTCTTAAATTTGTACAAAACACTATAGGAGGGAAAAATGAAAATTACAGACTTATTATCTAAAGAAAGTGTTCAACTAAATGTCGAAGTAAAAGACAAAGAAGATACACTTAAAACTGCTGTTAGTTTAATGGCAAAAAGCGGAAAAATTTCAAACGAAGAAATCTATCTAGATGCGGTTAAAGCTAGAGAAGAAGAAGGAACTACTGGTGTTGGTAATGGTATAGCTATACCTCATGGTAGATGTTCTGGTGTAAAAGAAGCAGGACTTGCTGCAATGACAATTAAAAATGGCGTGGAATATCATTCACTCGATGATAAACCTGTCGATTTAGTATTCTTAATCGCAGCACCTGAAACATCTGGTAATGTACATTTAGAAATCTTATCAAAACTTGCCACAATGTTAATGGATGATACATTTGTTCAAAATCTAAAAAATGCAAAGGATGTCGATTCATTCTTAAATATCATCGATGAAGCTGAAAAAGAAAAAGATGAAGCAAAGAAAGAAGATACACCTACTAGCATTGATGAATTAACAGGATCACATTTTGTTCTAGCTGTTACTGCTTGCCCTACTGGTATCGCTCATACATATATGGCTGCAGAAGCAATTGAAAAAGCATGTAAAGCAAAAGGCTATAAAGTTAAAGTCGAAACTAGAGGATCAGGTGGTGCAAAAAATATCTTAACCGATGACGAAATCAACCAAGCTGATGGTATTATTGTTGCGGCAGATACAAATGTACCAATGGATCGTTTTGATGGCAAAAAAGTAATTGAATGCCAAGTATCTAAAGGAATCAATAAAGCTGATGAATTAATTGAATCTATTATTATAGGCGAAGCTCCTATTTACCATGCAACAAATGCAAATACAAAGAAAGAAACAAAATCAGATGATTCTAAAGGACATCAAATCTATAAACATTTAATGAATGGTGTTTCGCATATGTTACCATTTGTTGTTGGTGGAGGAATTTTAATTGCTATTGCCTTCTTAATTGATGGTATGAGTTATGATATCAATTCTTTAACTGCTGAACAAAGAGCTGCATTTGGTACATTATCCCCTATTGCAAATCTATTAAAAGCACAAATTGGTGGTGTAGCATTTGGATTTATGTTACCGGTATTAGCTGGATTTATTGCTATGTCTATTGCAGATAGACCAGGTTTAGCAGTTGGTATCCTTGGTGGATCAATTGCCGCTAATGGAACTTCTGGATTCTTAGGTGCATTAGCTGCTGGATTCCTTGCAGGATATATCGTAAATCTTCTTAAGAAAGTATCCGATAAATGTATTCCTAATTCACTTGATGGAATTAAACCTGTTCTTATTTATCCATTATTCGGTATGTTAATCATTGGTTTATTGATGATCTTTGCCATTGAACCAGTTGTAGGTGCAATTAATACAGGATTAAATAATGCATTAAGTTCTTTAAGTGGAATGAATGTTATTTTACTAGGAATGATTGTTGCAGGAATGATGGCAATCGATATGGGTGGTCCTTTCAATAAAGCAGCATATGTATTTGGTGTAGCTTCTATCGCCGCTGGTAACTACAATATCATGGCTGCCGTAATGATTGGTGGTATGGTTCCTCCTTGTGCTATTGCATTAGCTACTATCTTATTCAAGAAGAAATTTACTGAAGCAGAAAGAAAATCTGGTCCTACAAACTTCATTATGGGTCTAGCATTTATCACTGAAGGAGCAATCCCATTTGCAGCAGCAGATCCATTACATGTAATCCCTTCATGTATTATAGGTAGTGCAGTTTCTGGAGCATTATCTATGGCATTCAACTGTACATTAATGGCTCCTCATGGTGGTATATTTGTATTCCCTGTTGTTGGTAATCCAATCATGTACTTAGTAGCCTTAGTTGTAGGTACAATTGTTAGTGCAGTACTACTCGGAATCTTAAAGAAAGACATCGCCGAATAATACTAATTCACTTAGCATCTCTTTATTAGAGATGCTTTTTTTATATACAAAAAAAAGAAGCTATATTCTAGCTTCTTTTATTTACGATTATTTACCGCGTT
>CAVIQY010000109.1:0-4760 GCA_963645035.1 bacterium
GCTTAGTTCATGACTACTCTTTTGGATTGCTTTTTCTATAGCATTCTCTCCTTCGTATGTATGATGAACCCGCAAATCTAATCCATCCCCTTGATTCTCAAATATTGTTATTCTTATAGCATTTTCATTTTTAAAATCTTTTGAAAAAAATAAACACAAAAATTCACCTTCTATTAAAACACCATTTTCTATATGTTCTTTAATAAACTTATTTAATTCACTCCAATCATTTTGATTCGGTATTTCTATATTCTTTTCCATACTTTAATTTTAACTTTCTTGAATCTGTGCATTAATTCTATCTCTATAAATAGTGAAACGGGTTGCTACTAACAACCCTATTTCACCATTTTAAACTAAATCTTAAAACGTTATTACTTAATCCGATGTTACAAATACTAATCTTTCTAAGAAAGCTGCCATATCTGCTCTAGCAACATTAGTTAATGGTCTAAATTCAAATGTACCATCTTCCATTGCCCATCCTTTTGAAACTCCAGCATGAGCTAACCAAATAACATCTTCAGCATGTGGGCTAGTTGGATCGATATCGCTAAATGCTGCATAATCTGCATCACTTGCTTCCCATGACCACGCATCACCAAAGTATACCTTACTTGCAAATCTTCTTAAGAACGCAGCCATATCACATCTAGCAACACTAGCATATGGTCTAAATTCTGCAGTACCTTTATCCTTATCAACCCATCCTTCTGAAATTCCGTAATATGCTAACCATAATATATCTTCAGCATGTGGTGTATTTTTATCTACATCAGTAAATCTCTCCCATTCCCAATCTTGTGGAGTATATTCCTCTGCGTTTAATACACCATATTTTCGAGCAAGTCTTCTAATAAACGCCGCCATATCTGCTCTAGCAACATCATTATATGGTCTAAATTCTTTTAACCCATTTCCTACAGACCAACCTTCTGAAATTTTATTACTTGCTAACCAAGCAATATTTTCAACATGTGCTGTTTTTGCATCAACATCAATGAAATCATCTGTACTAACAGTTGCATTCTTTGACGTAAAGTAACCAGGAGTAGATGGTGTATCAATTACAGCATATTTTTTTGTATATACTTTTGATGTATACCTTGTACCATTTCCACCAATCAAGTTTGTTACCCAGTAAAAGATTATCTCATCGTCACTGATATTTTTTGTTGTGAATTTATCGCTAACATAAATGGTTTTTAAACTACCACCAAACATAACTTGCATCGTTGTTACATTCGATGTATCAAAACTACTAATATCTAATGTGGTTCCTTTATAATCAGAAAACATGTATGACATATCTGTAACAAGAGATGTATCGAAACTAGATAAATCTAAATTGGAAATATTGGAACTATAGAACATTTTAGACATATTAGTAACTTTGGATGTATCTAATCCTGTTAAATCTAAATTGGAAATAGTGGAGCCGGAGAACATACCTGACATATCTGTAACTCTAGATAAATCGACATTTGATAAACTAATCTTTTTAGCATTCAAGTTTCCAAACATGCCATCGGCAGAAGTTAAGGACCTAAAATCTAATCCCTCTAATATTACTTCTTCGCCAACATTTCCATGCACTTTAAAACTTTCACAATTAGACACATCAAGATTTCTTAAAATAAGATTTCCTGTAATGTCTACTGTTATCCCAAAATATTTTCCTTCTTTTAAATCCCATGGGATTTCTAAATCCCCTTTAGCTGTTATAGTGCCAGGATAAACATAAGTACCTGCAGAACACTCGTATAATTTCAAAGTGCCATCGACCTTTATTTCACCTAAAGCATCAGTGGAATTAATCTTTAAAGCACTCAAATCCAAATTAGACCTAATTTCTGTATCCTGAAACATAGAAAAACCAGAAACTTCTTTTGAGCTTTCAAACATTTTAAGCCCACCTAATTTAGCACTTTCAAACATAAAACCAGCATAAATTGTACTATATTCTGGTTCTATTTTCCATGAGCTTAAATCTAGTGTTTGGCTAATCACCGCATTTCTAAAAGCTTTTGTTAAATAATGAACATTTGTAGCCACAAAACCATTAAAGTTAATGTTTGGTGCTTCAAAATTTTCAAACATAGCATCCATATTCATAAGATTATTCGTTTTAAATTCTGATAAATCTAAAGTGCTTGTTAATACTAGCTTACTGAACATTGATGTTGCATATTTAATAGCTTCTGCATTTATAGATTTAAAAGTAATACTCTTAATCTTTTTAAAATTAGAATTACTTGTTACTTCAAAGAAGTTTTTACAATCACTAGGGAATACAACATCTTTCCCACTTTCACTAACTACATACACATCTTTTGTTGCATCGCTACTAGCATATACCGTGTAAGCATCACTAATTGTTCCATTTTGTGTTAGTGTAGATGCGCTTGAATAATCATCAATACTTCCAATATAAAGATTTACTTCACTCGCATCACTCATCACACTTTCAAGTACAGATCTAAATTGATCTTTGTCTAATGCGACTTGTTGCTCATTTGAGTCCCTTAGTGGCTCTGTCTCTTCACTTGCTAGAGTAAGTTCTTCTGTTTCCATTACCGAAATAGATTCAGGTGTTTCTTCTGCTTCAAGTCCACTTTCTGAAGCTTCTGCTTCTTCCACAACATCTGTTTCTTCTACGGCTTCAGGTTCTTCTGTTTCTACTACATTTTCAACGGTAGTAGAATCTCCCCCCCCATCAGTTTGTTCCGTAGGTGTTATTTCTTCTGCTCTTACATTTGTAAGACAAAGAAATAAACTGCAAATAAGTATTAATCCTTTTTTCATATGTTCCCTCCATTCTTCTAAAAGATTATTTCTTATGGAATATATTTTTTATCTTATTTAAAGTTAGTACTAATCCATGTCCTATTTTCCATGATTCACTATTTAACATCACATGATATTCATTAAAGATATATGCATCATATTTTTGTTTTTCTTTGTATTCATACATAATCTTTTCTAAATATTCTTTTTGATAATCATCAAATAAGTTCTTATCTAAATATCCTTCATATTCAGCTTTCATTAATTCTAGCGCTGTTTGATCTCTAAAATATGCTTTATATTCTTCTGCTATTCTTCCTTCATTCCATCTATATGTATTTAGTTTTAATACTTGTAACATAGGTTTATATGATTCTTTTAATTCTTGATTTGCATTTAGTATCGTCTCTATCTTTTGAAATTCATCACAGATACTAAATATCTTACCTGTTGAATTAACCGAAGAGTTTTCATTATCTATACGATAATGTAAGAATGGTTCTTTTACAAAATATACACTATCTGCTAATACCCATACATTAAACGAAAACGCTGTATCTTGATAAGAAGCTCCTGGTGTTTCATTAAACTTAATGCCATTTCGAATTAAGAACTCTCTTTTATATATACTTGACCATATACAAGGTCTAGTCGTGATGATTCGTTTATTTTCTTTTGCTGAAGTAATACAACTATATGGTAGTCCTGATAATACTTCTACAAATGTATTTGTATTGTCATTCCCATTATATTCATAATAATTAGATTTAACAACTTCAACGTCATTTCTAATCGCTATGTTATATAAAGATTCATACATATTTGTATCAATAAAATCATCTGGTTCTACTATACCTATATATTCACCCGTAGCTATTTCTATACCACGATTCATTGCATAACCATAGCCATGATTTGTACCGTCTATAATCTTAATTCTCTTATCGTTTTTTGCATGTTCTTCAAGTATCGCTAAGGAATTATCTGTAGATCCATCATTTACACAGATAATCTCTATATTCTTTAATGTTTGATTTTGTACACTACCTAAACTTTGTTCTAAGAATTTAGACGCATTATATATAGGCATAACAATAGAAATACATGGTTTATCTTCTATTACTCTAGTTTCTTCTGTTAAAGCATAGATTTCATCTAGTTTATTTCTTAATTCAATATTCTCTTCCTTTAAAGCATATTCATCTATTATGTATTTATAATAATGATTTAAACGATACATTTCTAATGCAAATAGTTCATCATAATGATTTTCTATTGCAAAAGAAACATTCATCTTAATTCCTTCTAAGAAATCTAATACTTGTTTATATGACATTTTATTTGCTTTATGTCCTAATCGATATGCATAGGTAATTCTTTGTAAGTGATAAAACTTCTTTGCTAGATGCATCACTCTTACAAAGAATACGGGATCTTCAAAGTAACATAGTTCTGGAATAGATAAATGATTAGAAACGATGAATTCTCTACTATATATAAATCTAGTCCAACCAAAATCAAATTGATAATCTTTATATTCCATTAATCCATCATTATTAAACGCAAATTTAGAATCTACACCTCTAAATATATAGTTTGTATAATCTGGATATCTTTCTGAAAATGATCCACCACATACAAGAACATCATTCTTTTTTGCAGCATAGTACATATCACTTAATACATTTTCATCAGGTAAAGTATCATCAGAATCTAAGAAGTATAGAAATTCACCTGTAGCTTCTTGGATTGCTCTATTTCTACTATATCCAACACCTTTATTTTCGTGATACAAGATTTTAACTCTTTTATCTATATTTGCGTATTCTGCTAGTATTGCTTCAGACGTATCTTTAGATCCATCATTTACGCATAGTATTTCTATATTCTTTAATGATTGACTAGTAACACTATCTAAACACTCTCTTAAATATTTCTCTGCGTTATATACAGGAATAATCACGGTAATATAT
>CAVIQY010000110.1:0-4759 GCA_963645035.1 bacterium
TATGAAGAAAATGAAGATAGATTTATTAAATGGTGTTGTATGGCAACAGATTTTAATCTTTTTCTTTCCTGTATTTTTCGGCACAATTTTCCAACAATTATATAACACAGTAGATGCGATTGTTGTAGGAAACTTCGTTGGTAAAGAAGCTCTTGGAGCTGTTGGAGGATCAACTGGTACCTTAACTAATCTTTTAGTCGGATTTCTAGTTGGTTTATCTTCTGGTGCTACTGTTGTTATTGCGCAATTCTATGGTAATCGTGAAACAGAACGTGTTCCTGTAACCGTATCTACTAGTATGGTAATGTCCATTGTGTTTGGGTTTATCTTAACTGTATTAGGATATATGTTTGCTCCACAACTATTAAGACTATTAAATGTACCAGATGACATATTCTCTTATTCTGTTACTTATCTCCGTATATTCTTTATTGGTCTTATTCCTACATTAATCTATAACACTGGTTCTGGTGTATTAAGAGCTGTAGGCGATTCAAAACGTCCTTTATATTTCTTAATTGCCGCATGTATTACAAATATTATTCTTGATTTAGTATTTGTTGCTGGAATGAATATGGGTGTAGCTGGAGCTGCTATTGCGACAGTTATCGCTCAAGTTGTTAGTTGTGTATTAACTTTATTTGTTTTATATCGTACTGAAGATTGCTACAGATTCAATTTAAAACACATCGAATTTGATAAACAAATCTTATTTCAAATTATCCAATTCGGTTTACCTACGGGTATTCAATCTGCTTTATATAGCGTTGCGAACTTATTCATTCAAGCTAGTGTTAATGGTTATGGTACGGATACCGTAGCCGCATATACAGCATTTGGTAAGATTGATGCGACATTCTGGAACGCTTCTGGTGCCTTTGGTACATCTGTTCTTACTTTTGCAGGGCAAAACTTTGGTGCTGGTAATATCAAGAGAGTAAAAAAGGGATTCCACCAATCTATCCTTCTTTACTTAATCATGTCATTATCTATCACTGGTATTTGTTACTTATTTGGCCCTACACTATTTAGATTATTTACACCAGATGAAGAAGTCATCAAAATTGGTTTAAGTATTCTTTACTTCATTTGCCCATTCTGGTCTACATTCGTCTTTGTAGAAATATTCTCTAGTGGTATCCGTGCTTGTGGTGATTCCTTAATTCCTATGGTCATGACAGCTATCGGTATTGGTGCCTTCCGTATTGCTTGGATTGTACTTTATCCTGATCAAACCATATTTGAAGTTTTATTCTGTTACCCTGTTTCTTGGATCTTAACAAGCTTATTATTTGTTATCTACTACATCCAAGGTGGATGGTTAAAACGTTCTCTAAAGCATCGTGAGAACATGATGAAATAATTATTCTACGATACTTCCACCAATAAATTCTCTTAGGATAGAATCACAAGGAATAGAAGCGTCATCATCTAATTCTTCAAAGAATTGTAATAAAGATAAGATTCTTTTCACCGTTGGATATTCCTTACTACCATGAGGAATTTCTTGTAATAACGCTTTAACATGATGTTTCAAAACAGGAAGTTCGTAAATACATGCACTATTAAAGAACTCATCTGCATAGATGTTATAGGGGAAGATATTATTGTCTTCTCCTTTTCTTACAGATGGCCAACTATCTAACGTTTCTTTTGCTGATCTTCCTCGTCTTGCGTGATCTCTAACAAGTCTTCTTAACATTCTTGCGTCTGTTGTAGAAATACGATTAAATTCATCAATATTAATTTGTGTTAGAGGACTAATATAAATCTTAAATTTTTCTTCATCAGGAATCATTTCCGTTAAAACAGGATTTAATGCATGTATTCCTTCTATTACGATTGGTTGATTATGATTAATTTTTGTAATACGATCACCATATTTTTTATGTCCTTCAATAAAATCAAATGTAGGTAAATCTACTGATTCACCTCTTAATAACGCATTCATTTGACTAGCAAACAAATTGATATCTAACGCCCCTAATCCTTCATAGTCTTTCTTACCACTTTCATCTACTGGTGTTTGTTCTCTTTCCACAAAGTAATCATCTGTTCCTAGATATAGTGGTTTTAGTCCATTTACTCTTAGTTGAATAATTAATTTCTTTGTAAATGTTGTTTTACCTGAAGAAGATGGTCCAGCAATTAAAATGATTCGCTTATTTGCTTTAGTAATCTTATTTGCTATTTCAGCAATTCTTTTTTCATGTAATGACTCAGATAAAAGAATTAAATCTTTATAGTTATTCGTTTTAATTTTTTCATTTAAATCACTTGCATAAACAACTTCGGTTAACTTACACCAACGTGTTTCTTCAGCAAATGCTTTATATAATAGCTTTTCTTCTTTAAATTCAGGTAGTTCTAAAGGATTTTCAGGTGTTGGGAAACGTAATAAAACACCATGTTTATATTTTCTTAACCCACACACTTTTAATTGTTTCGTATTCGTGACTAAGTCTGTATCAAAAATAAATGATTCATCTAATAATGTATAGATTTTTACTCTTTCAGGAATAGGTAATGTATTATCAATATATCTTCTAGCCATATTATGTGTTTTTACCCATTCTTCTAAATCATCTTTATATACTTTTGTCTCATGAATTTCTAATTCTTTATTCACAAGTTCATGCATACGCAGTTCTATCTTTTTGATTGCTTTCTCACCATATTTCTTTTTGATAATTGTAAATAATCCCTTACTTAAAGCATTTTCGATTACTACTTCTGTTTCTTTCCCTAATACATCGTGTACAGCTTTTACGTATAATAAAACCATTGATTTTTGCATAACTAAATCAGCGTTTTTATTACGAATATCTAATAACGTAATCGTACAATCGTGATCTATCAATACATCTAATCTCTTTGGATAATCATCCATCAAACAAGACATAATTGGATACTTTACTTCTGGTACATCTTTTAATAATTCTTCTGCAGTAAGAGAAGAAGAATATTCTATTTCCTTACTTCCTTCATTCCATTTCACTAATATTTTCATTTTATTTATTCCTTTTACATGTTTTTAACAATATACCCCTATAATAATATCGAAAGTGAGGTTTTACCATGAAAAGAATTGTCACAATGCAAGATATCTCTTGTATAGGAAAATGTTCTTTAACTGTAGCTCTACCAATTATTTCTAGTATGTCTATCGAAACAGCAATCATTCCTACTGCTGTATTATCTACGCATACTGCATTTACTGGATTTACATTCCATGATTTAACAAGTGAAATTAAACCAATCATGGAACATTGGAAAAAAGAAAATTTCAAATTTGATGCATTATATACTGGATATTTAGGTAGCTTTGAACAACTCGCATTAGCGAAAGAATTATTTGATATATTTGGAAAAGAAAGTCCAAAAATTGTAGATCCATGTATGGCAGATAATGGAAAACTATATCCTGGATTTACTAAGGAATTTGCTAAAGAAATGAGAAACTTATGTTCTAATGCGGATTACATTTGTCCTAATCTAACAGAAGCGAGTTTCTTATTAGATATTCCTTATGTAGAAAACTACACAAGAGAATATATTGAAGATGTCTTAGTACAGTTATCTAACTTAGGTTGTAAGAATGTGGTTTTAACTGGTATTGGACTTCAAGAAGATGAATTAGGTATATATGCTTACAACAAAGATTCAGGTAAATTCTTTGAATATTATAAAAGCAAACTACCTGTTTCTTTCCATGGTACTGGTGATATATGGGCTAGTACATTTACTGGCGCTATTGCATTAGGAAGAAGATTTGAAGCAGCTTGTGAGATTGCGACAGACTTCACTCATGAATGTATGGATTTAACATTGCTTGATCCTCAACACGTAAATTATGGCGTAAACTTTGAACAAGCTATACCTTATCTCATCAGTAGATTAAATTACAGATAAACGATTAGTGGTCTAAATGTGTCTTTTTTACTACATTTAGACCACTAATTTTATTTAAACAAATCTTCTAAGTTTACTTGGCCACCCACAATACTGCTGTATTTATTATTTTTTACTCCATAGGTTGTAATGAAGGTTAATTGCACTCCATATTTTGTCCCTGTGCCTTGTTTAAATGCTTCAATTTTATTGCGTAGTTTCAATTCATAATCTTTATCAATGATAAATTCATTCGTTGAGAACTTTATTTCACATAAATTAATCATACGATCTCTTCGTTCGATAAGTAAATCAATCTGTGCTCCAGGAATTCCTAAATCTTCGTTTTCTTTGCTAAACCAGACATATTCTTCTGATAGTACTCCTGCAATACCTAATTTCGTTTTGATTTGGTCTATATGATCTTTACATACTTGTTCAAAAGTCAGACCAGCCCAACTTCTTCTAGAAGGATTATCTATTGCTTTACTCCAATAATGTTCGTCTTTTCCAGGATTATCTTTTAAAAATTTAAAATAGAAATTGGTATAGTAATCAGAAGATTGATATACCGCTTCTTTCTTCTTATTTCCATAGAAATTGGTCATTTTTACAAAGCCAGAATTCACTAAATCATTGAACATTTTTGTTAGTTTTCCATTTGCTTCAATTCCTGTTTTTTGAGCAATTTCTCTTCTAGTATATCCACATCTTTTTTCCGATAAACATTGTACAATTTGAATATATTTATCACTATTTTTAAACAATGTGCGATACAAATGTTCAAATTCATCCCATAGCTCTGCTTTCTTTCTAAAGAACAAATTATCTATATTTTGAACATACGATAAATCTGGATCTAATAAGC
>CAVIQY010000111.1:0-4560 GCA_963645035.1 bacterium
CACCACTACTAGGATCCATAAGATATGTATCATTCATCTTATCTACATCAATAAAATTACACAAGCTTGTATCAATAGAAAGAATCTTTCCTATTTCATCATTTAGAATTCTATTTTTTATCTCTTTATATAATGGAACAAATCTTGTCTTCATCGCTTCCATAAATAAAACATTATTCTTTTTAGCGTAACGAATAACTTCTTCCATCTCTAATGCATTCATACATGCGGGTTTTTCACATAGAACTGCTTTATGTGCATTTAAACATTTAATGATCCACTCTTTATGATATTGATGAGGTGTAGCGATATATACAGCATCAATATTAGGATCATTTACAATACACTCAAAACCACCATAAGCTACTTTAACATGATGTTCTTTTGCGAATAATTCAGCCTTTTCTTTGGTTCTACAACTGACTGCATACAACTCACAATTTTCAAAATGATTTAAACTATTTACAAATCGATGTGCAATTCTACCAGCACCTATAATTCCCCATCTCATGTTAGTCTCCTTTTTTATCATTCTAAACGATGAGTGCAAAAAATACCTAAACATTCTGGATCTTTACTTTTTTCTTTTATCCAAGCTAGGCATTTCACAGGCACTTTTATACGACTACTTTCACTTTGAAATAATCTTGTATAAGCTTTCTTCCAATGATAAGAATTTCTATCTGTCACATAGTCCCATCCTGTTTGTACAATTTGAATATTCATCATCTCTAGACTTTAAACAATACTTCTCTAAATAGTTTTTCCGTAAATTCTTTTCCTTTTGCTTGAATAAATGCGCCCGTACTAGCGCCACCATGATTTAATAATCCATCGACATATTCTTTTGCTTTAGCCATCTTTAATTCTTTATCACATGGTCCTAGTTTCTTTGATAGAGATAAATATTCTTTTAAATATTCTATTGTTAGCGTATCTAAAATGGATGAATTTTCAAAATCCATTTTCTTTGCAATACTTGCGTCTAAGCGAATAGAATCATACCAACTAGGCTTAGTTTTAATATTCGTAATAGATTGGTATTTTTCTTTAATCTTATTTAATTTCGTATTCATTACTTCATTTAATGTTTTATCTAACAATGTATCAAAAAGTTCTATTAATAATGTATCTGTATGAAATGCTTTAATACAATCATAAGAAAATAAATGCATATCTTTCTCAAATGGATTAATGACCAAAGTATCTAAACTCATCATATTTGAAGTAGAAGATAATAAAGATACACTACCTAAACCTATTGCGTTAAAGCTTTTTATTGTTAGTGGTGCACCATTTAATTCGACATCTTTATACTCGCTCGTATCTACTTCTTCTAAGTTGTAGCTATCACTAATGATTTCTAATAATTGATTAATCATTTTTTCCTCTTCTTTTCTTCATCTTTTGTAATTTTTTCTGGACTAGTCATATGATACAAAGGAATAAGTGGAATAATTAATGGTGTATGATCTGCGTAATCATTATATTCCGGTTTACTTCCATAGCATTTAATATGACGTGTTTCTACTCTTTTTGCACCAGAAAACATGATAAATAGAATTAGAATATAACCTAGCACTACTAGTATCCATTGTTTACCACTAACAGCTCCAATACCTGAGATAAAAGAACCTGTCCAAAATAAGATTTCACCAAAATAATTTGGACACCTGCACATTTTATATAGACCATCCATGGAAGGCATATTTGGATTTTTTAGTTTATCTCTACTTTTTTGTTTATCCGCTAAAGTTTCTAGTACAATACCGATTAAACTAATGATTATACCAATCACTAAAGCTAGATTATTTTCAGAATAATTTAGTAAGCGATAAATTGGAGCACTAGATTGACATACATATAACATTCCCATGACAATCCACATAATAAATGCGACAGGTAATGGTGGTTGTATATCTCCTCCGGCTTCACTTAATTTTTTACGATAGTTAGCATTCTTCATTTCTCTAATTAGTAAGAAACCACCAAGCCTAACGCCATAAACAATAAATAAAATTGTCTGTAATAAAAATAAAAAATTATAGTTTTGTCTTATAAGAGAAAGAATAAGCATAGCTAAACCTATTCCAGCGCTTGCTAGTCCATAACCAACGGTCATAAACCAAATAAATCTTTTAAAGCCTATAGAACTACAAATAAGTGCAACGATGAAAAATATCCATAATTCTTTAGGAAATACGCTAATATTCATCATTAAAATTTAAGCCCCTTTTCATATATTTCATCGATATACTTTTTAAAGCTTCTCTTACCAGTTTTTACACTTGCGACCATGTCTTCTGTCATTGTCCATTTTCCAAATTTGATTACGCCCTTTTTCCATTTTGGAGAAAAGAAGATAATCATATCAAACAAAAATGGTGGTGCATATTTAATGACAGGGGTTTTACCAGCTGCTTTAAAAAACATTTCAGCTATTTCTTTATAAGTATAGATTTCTGTTCCACCTACATCATATTCTTTCTTATCGTCACAAATATGTTCAACGATATAATCTGCGAAATCTTTTGTGTCGATGACATTACATTTAATTTCTTCTTTTGTCTTTAATAATGTTACTTTTCCTTGTTCTACTTTAGGCTCAAAAATATGCGCTGTATCATAGAAATAACCAGTAGGTCTAAATATTGTATAACTTAGATTAGATTTTCTTAGATCCTCTTCAAACATAGCTTTTGCATCTAGCATTGGAATATATCTTCCTTTATCTGCTTTTAATACTGAAATATAGACAAAATGTTTTACTTTTGATTGAATCGCTTCATCTAATAAATTTTTATTCGCACCATAATCAATATCATAAGGTGTTACATTTTCACTTGCTTTTGTTAAACCAACTGTAGTAATCACTACATCTACATCTTTACAACAACCTTTTAGTTTTTCTTTATCTGTCATATCAATTTGTAATGGTGTATAACCATCAAAATCCATTTCTTTGATCACCATATCTGCAGCTATAACTTCATGTCCATTTTCAATTAAAGACCTTAATACATCACTACCCAAATGACCAAATGCTCCAGCTAATAATACTTTCATCTGCTTTACCTACTTCTTCTTTTTCTCTTTAGAACGCTTATCATTTATAATCTTCATTTCTTTTTCTGTAATTAGTTCCACACTATTTTCTTTCGCCCAAGATACACAACCTTTTAAAACTACAGGTAAGAATACACGTGGTACATTTAAAATCATCTTTAAGGCATCATCTGTAAATTTCACTTTATCATCTGCTCGATCTGCCGCATAACGTACTGAATCTAATGTTTGTGGTCGAATTGCAAGTAGTTCAGGAATCATACGACTCCGTTTGCAATACCAGAAATTCTTAGAATCACGATATCCAAAATCAATTGGAACATGAGGAAAGTTATACCATTTCACACCATTAATAATTGCGTCAGAGTATTTCTTTTTCATGAGAATCTTATCAACCCTTAAAATAAAATGTGCTCCAAATTTAGAAGTAATTCCATTAAAATCATGATATGGTCCTTCATATCCACTTAGTTCTCCAGGTCGATCATTAGATGCGTTATCTAAGCTATCCATCCATGTACATTCAATCACTTGAAAACAATCAGACACAACCATTGGTCTTTTATCTTCGTGATTTAATTCTTCAATCATACTTTTTTCTAGCTTAAATTTACATTTAGGCATCTTTTCTTCTGGTTTATCTCCAGGCCAAGATAGTTTTACGCATTCTTTAAAAGATTTACGGCGATCGTCCACAAAGTTAATTGCACATTTTTTCGTACGTAAAATATTTTGTGCTGTATTACTAGAATTTCTACATTCTAATAACATGGCATAATAGTCTTTACCAGCGATGTAGTAAGGTTGTACTAAAGAATAAGGTCCTAGTGTTGTACTACCATCTTCACATAACGTACTAATTACTACTGTTGGCATTGGAAAAAACAATGACGTTTGATAGAAATTATCTACAATTCTTAAATCTTCAAAACTACTCATAATTACCCTCCTCATCGATAATTTTTAATAGATATGGTTTGACATTAATATAAGTAACATCATCTCTTATTGCACTATTTAATAGAACTTCGCTAATAAAAGTAATAGAACTTTTATCTTTCTTAAAAAAAATATATAAAGGTTCAATTAGTTCAACAATTTGATGAATTAATAATGAATGTTTATCTGTTACCGTAATTAATGAATGATTATTTTCCAACCAAATTTTATGATAAATAGACGCATATTCATGAATCATCTCAAATATCATTTCTAATCCATCATTCATATTTTTCGCTTGTTCTAGTTTCGGTTTCGTTTTCTCTAATAACTTCATCCAATCTTCTAACATAATTGTTGCGACAAGTTCATCTTTAGACTTGAAATAGTTATAAACAGTACCAGTCGCAATATTACATTTAGAAGCAACTAGACGTAATGTCATCTTTTGATAACCATCTTCTAATAGTATTTTCTTTCCTTCTTTTAGAACATTATCGTTAATATTTTCTATAATTTTTGCCATAACATTTCCTTTATATGAACGTGTTCATA
>CAVIQY010000112.1:0-4368 GCA_963645035.1 bacterium
AGTACTGGAGGTGCTAGTTACAAGCCCACTGGTCCTTGGACCGTGGGTAGTTGACCAGTTAGTGCTTCTTTTAAAAGCACTTTTATCTCAACCTCTTTAATCGGACTTCTCTCCATTGCTAGAAGATAATCTTCTTTATCCACTTTGCTCCAATCTACTACCACTCTAGTTTCTGTTTTTAGCATATGGTCTAACCAAATATGCATACTTCGGCCGTTTCCTTCTCTAAAAGGATGCGCAATATTCATTTCCACATATTTTTCTACAATTTCATCAAATGTTGACTGAGGCATTTCATCGATATTAGCTAATGCGTTTTCTAGATACATTAATGGTGCAAATCTGAAATTTCCTTTTGCTATATTAACTGTACGAATTTCACCTGCAAAATCGTAAATATCTTCAAATAGATACTTATGAATAGCTTGCAACGTACTAAATTGTCCTGAAGGAAGTGTTTCAAGAATAGCATTATCAAATAATAGTACAGCTTTTTTCTTACTAATTCTTTCTTCTTCACGAGCTAAATTAGTTAAATTTGTTAATCTAAATTCATTTTTATAGTAACTTATATTTTTTTCTTCCATAACACAGCTAAAACCCCTATTTTTAGCACTTTATAACAAGAAATCGACATTTCTTCAAGATGATTTTGGTCAAAAACATACATTTCTTCAAAGTCTTTTTAAGTGAAAATCGACGTTTCTTCAAAACTTTTCCTATTTTTCCATGTCATTTAGACATTGAACAGCCTTCTTTAATTCTTCTCTATTACTATGGATATAGATGTTCATTGTAGTACCTATATCTGAATGACCTAATAATTCTTTCACTTCATTCATTGTTGCCCCATGATTTAATAAATTCGTAGCGTATGAATGTCTTAATGAATGAAAATGAAATGATTTTAGTCCAAGTTTTTTCTGTATTCTTAGACAACATGTTTCTACAGATCTTCGATTAATATACATTCCATTATCTTGTATACATACGGGATGAAATTCTTTTCCTTGTATCTGATCCTCTTTTAAACATGAATTTACAACGAACGAATCAATTGCATTTTCTGTTATTACTTCATAATAGTTCTTATACATCTTTTCTTGTTTATCTTGTTTATTTTTAGCATCTAGTAAAATATCTCGAAGAACATCAGGTATTTCTACATATCGAATCTTATTTCTTTTAGGTAGTGTAAATTCATATCTTCTTTTGAGTTTATTAAACGCTAATGACCTTTGTACAAGTAGACATTGATTTACAAAATCGATATCATCCCAAGTTAATGCACATACTTCGCCAAGACGTAAACCAGTATAATAACTAATCTGTATCGGTAACACAAAAGAACTATCTTTAGCACTAAGATATTCTATGATTTGTTTATATTCTGCATAAGAAATAATATTCACTTTATTTTGATTACCAAATAAATCTCTTTCATTCACTTTAGAATAGATATCTACAAATTCCATCGGATTACTATCAATTAATTTTAAAGGAAAACAAGCATATCGAAATACGTGTTTTAACACAGCAGAATAAGCTAACAACCGTGATTTACTATATTTACTAGATAATTCATCAAATAATTCTTGTAAGTCTTCCGTTGTTATCTTCTTTATTAATTTCTTTGCTAGTTCTGTTTCTTTTAACATTTTTATTACCGTTACATATGTACTTTTCGTACATACAGAATATTTCTTAGACTGTTCTAGTTCGATACAATATTCATCTAAAACTTTATCTAAAGTTACCGTTCTTTTCTCTATAAAATTCATATTTATCTTTTCCTTCAATATTGTTATTCGCATATTTTTATAAAAATCCTCACTTTATTAGAAAATAAATTTAATTTTCAACCAAATATAAATAAACAAAGTAAAAAGATACTGTAAGGGAGGTACACACATGAAATGTACATCAGCACAAGCAAATAAGTTATTAAAACAATTAAATGAAGAATACGCTACTTTACTAGATAAAGAATCTAGAACATCTACTTTCAACGCAACTATTGGTGAAGATGTAGAATCTGCTAGACCTAAGTATGATTACGTCGCTTATCAAAAACAGATTGAGGCACTTGAAAAGAAAATAAGAATTGTGAAACACGCAATTAATATTTTCAATACAACAACTGTCATTTCTGATTTTGGTATGACTATTGATGAGATGCTCGTATATATTCCTCAACTTACTAAAACAAAAACTAAGTTACAGGAAATGCGTTCTAGAGCACCAAAAGAAAGAGTGAAAGATAATTATCATTTTTCTTCTACAATCATTGATTATACATACACCAATTATGATCTTGATCAAGTAGAAAAAGATTATCACGTGGTATGCGATAAGCTTACTAAAGCTCAACTTGCACTAGATACGTATAACAGTAAAGAAGAGATTATGATTGAGCTCTAATCTCTTTCCATAAGTTTAAATGCACTACGATGATTCTGGTTTATGTTTATTGTAATAGTTGTTTGTTATTTTTCTTGTTATTGGTTACGCAACAGGTTTAAGGTAAACAGAAAAAAGTTCAAGCATTTAAACTTTAAAAACTTTTTGGGAGGCAGAAGTATGGTTATAAGCCTTCTTTTCATTTATTTACTTGCTATAATTATGTCATGACAAATACAAATAAAAAACATACTAATAAAGAAACAAATGCATACAATGATTTAAGAGAAGAACTAAATGGTAAATTACAAATTAGAATTCCTATTTGGATGCATAATATTTTATCTAACGATTTAGAAAACTACACAATTACTACTGGTACTGCAAACTTTACTGCTATTATCACAAAGATTCTTTCTTCGATGAAGGAATATAGAAAGTTTGAAAGAGACACGAAATTAAAAATCCTTAAAGCAGGAGATGCCTATACCAAAAACTATCATTGCTATGACGTTGAAGTAGACGATGATGAAGACCGCTTAGTCGATTTAGCGGATGACGCTTCTCTATATATTGAT
This sequence comes from bacterium, assembly GCA_963645035.1. Classification (GTDB taxonomy): domain Bacteria; phylum Bacillota_I; class Bacilli_A; order Erysipelotrichales; family Erysipelotrichaceae; genus Bulleidia. The sequence continues at coordinate 2,979 of CAVIQY010000112.1, forward strand.
ACAATCATGACAATCTTAGAAGATGATGAAAATAAAAATCGTAATCTAGGAACAGTACGGATAGATATTCATATTACTTATGAAAATACACCATTACTATCTTATGTACAAAGACAATGTGGTACAAATCTATCCATTGGTGAATATATTCTACAAATACTAAGATGGTACTGTAGTAAACCTGCATATAAAAGAGAACAGATTCTTTTCTCTAAGACACTAAATGATATAAAAAGAATGTTAAAGAATAAAGATAATCATTTTTATGATGTATACATGAAATCAAATGGTGGTCATATTGTAACAATGAAACCATATAAATTAGTACATGGTAAAGATGATGTACATAATTACTTAATTGGTGTTAGACATAATAATGGTATCGATAAACCAACTTCATTAAGACTAGATAATATGGATAATACAATAGATGAAAACTTTATTGTTAGTGATGAAGTGAAATCTAGAGAATTTACTACAGATGAAATTAATACATTTGAAAGAATGATGGCAAATAATCCTGCTTATCCATTCTTCTCGTTTAATGATGAATATTATGTCTTAAGATTTAATCCTATCGTTGAAAAGAAGTATAAAGCAATTTATACTCAAAGGCCTCGTTATATTGATAGAAAAGAAAATAAAGATGGAACTGTAGATTATACTTTTGATTGTTCTAGTAGACAGATAAACCAATATCTAATTCGATTAATTAGTTCCTTTAATCGTTATGAATTAGATGAAGCAACAATTGAAATCATTAATCCAAAACCATTTAAAGATAAGTTTAAAGATTATTATCTACAGTTCATTAAAATACTAAAAGACTAGCAACAATAGATTGCTCGTAAATTCGTATCATTTAAAAGATACTCTTTACCTACATTTTCTAATCTTCGATAAATCGATCTTGATTGAATATGTAGTTTTTCTTGGATAGCAGACCCCATTAAGCCTTGAGCTTTCAAATAAATAATTTTAGAAACTAAATCTCCCTCCTTAAGATCAGTTTTCATATGCTCAATTGCTTGATATAAATATTGATTATCAAATTCATCGTGTTTCTTATCTTCGATAGTATCCCCTAAAGTAATGACTGTATCTCCATTATCCTTGCCAATAGGTTGATCAAAAGAAGAGATGCATTTACTTTGATAAGCAGCGACAACTCTTTGATATAAACTAAAGCTCATTGGATTATCTTTGTCATGGCATAAAATATACATCATCTCTGATTCATTTACTTCAGAAACGTAATATGATGGCTCACGATTAAACTTCGTAATAAAAGCATCAAATTCCTTGCAGAATCTAACATAGCCAAAATAAACTTCCTCTGGAATATCAAAAGACCAAGAAGCTTTACGATAACCTTCTTTAACACGTTTTA
>CAVIQY010000113.1:0-4099 GCA_963645035.1 bacterium
CATGTATACAAACGCTGATGAAATGTTTGATGAATTATTGAAAACAGAAAAATATAAAAAAGAGTGGGATGAATATCAAAAGTTAAAAGATGATCCTAGAATTACAAAAGTAGGTAAGGTATTAAGAAAGACATCATTAGATGAGTTCCCACAATTTATTAATATCTTAAAAGGAGATATGTCTTTAGTTGGACCTAGACCACTCATTCCTGGAGAATTAGAAAATCATGGAGGAATTAAACTTTATGAACAAGTTAAACCAGGATTAACGTCTTGGTGGGCTGCGAATGGTAGAAGTCAAATTAACTATGAAGATCGCTTAGATTTAGAATATTACTATGTTAAAAATACATCGTTATTATTAGACTGTAAGTGTATTTTTAAAACGTTAGCGTGTATATTAACAAGAAAAGGAGCAGAATAATGAAGATATTCGTAGTACTTCATAAAGAATATAAAGTTCCTGAAGATAAGTGTTATATACCTATACAAGTTGGTGGAGTACATATTCCTACTTTAACAAATGCATTAAGTGATAATACAGGAGATAATATTTCTAGTAAGAATAAATATTATTGTGAGTTAACAGCTTTATATTGGGCCACGAAAAACGTAGATGAAGATTATATTGGATTAGTACATTACAGAAGATATTTTGCGAATAAAAAAGTATTTGGTAATAAATGGGAACGTATAGCTAATAGTGAAGAAATAAGAAAAGAACTAGAAAAAGCTCCTGTTATTTTACCAAAGAAAAGAAATTATTTTATAGAAACAAACTACTCGCAATATGCTCATGCACATAATAAAGAGGATTTAGATATCATCAAGTCTATTATTGAAAAAGATTATCCTCAATATATCGACTCTTTTAATCATGTCATGAATAAAACAGATGGGCATCGTTTTAATATGTTAGTGATGAGGAAAGATATATTAGATCGATATTGTACATGGTTATTTGATATTTTAGGTAAAGCAGAAGAACAAATTGATTTAGAAAAATATAATTCATATAATAAACGTGTATATGGATTTCTTTCTGAACGATTATTAGATGTTTGGATTGAAGCAAATAACATCAAATATACAGAAATGCCAGTAGTGAATCTAGAAAATGAACATTGGATAAAGAAGATATGTAGCTTTTTAAAAAGAAAGTTTGTGGGACACCAAATATAAAAGTTTTAGCGTTATATTTCACGGGTAATAATTCTTTGATAAAAGGCACAAAGATGTCTAGCATGACAATCTACAGTCATATAGACATCTTTTTTGTTCAATGAAAATAAAATTCGACATATAATAATGCATAGATGAGTGGGGATAATGTATGAGAAAAATAGTTACTACAGTTTTATCAATTACCTTGATGTTTTCTTCTTACTTAACTGTTATGGCTGAAGGGGAAATGCCTACAGAAGATACAGATACAGAAGAATTAAATGAAGAGACTACACCTTCTGTGGATGTAGACGCAGAAACATCATATGGTTTTATTGCGGATGATTTAGATTATAATACTCCGGTTTATGAAGAAGAGGAGATTTATTATAGCAATCTAGAAGAAAGCTTTACACCTAATTATAGTGTTTATCCATCTGTGAGAAATCAAAATCCTTATGGTACATGTTGGGCCTTTTCTTCTTTAGGCTTAGCAGAGTTTGATTTAATCAATGATGGTAAGGCTACTAGTACGATTGATTTAAGTGAATTACAATTTGCTTATTTTACTTATAACTTTGTTGTAGATCCTCTAGGTGGTACTGAAGGGGATACATATATAGATAGTTCACCATATTCATTTTTGGATCGTGGCGGAAATTATGTATACTCTTCTAGAAGACTAATGCAATGGATTAGCCCTACAGATGAAACGAGAGTTCCTTATGATAATGCGAAAAGCGTACTAAGTGATGGTTTAGATAGCTCTTATGCTTATAGTAACATCAAAGCACATTTATCAAATGTTTATTTGATCAATATCGAAAAGAATAAAGATGAAGTGAAAAAAATGATCAAAGAACATGGTGCGGTTGGTGTTTCCTATCGTGATGACAAAGACAATCGATATTATAATAGTGAATTACAAAAGTATGTATTTTATGATACAAGTGGTGAAGCAAATCACGCAGTAATGATAGTTGGATGGGATGATAATTTCTCTAAAGATTATTTTACAGGCACAAATAAACCAACTAGTGATGGAGCATGGCTTGTTAGAAACAGTTGGGGTGATTTTTGTGATTATTTCTGGATGTCTTATGAGACAGGATCATTAAGGGATACTGCATGGGTATTTGATTTTACAGCAGATGATGGACTAGATAATAATTATCAATTAGATGGAAATTACTCCGTGGCATTTGCAAATCCAAAAACAGTAGCGAATATTTTTACGGTTCAGGAAAAAGATGGTGTTGCATCAGAAAACTTAAAAGCTGTATCAATATCCTATATGAATAACGCTAATGTAAGTTATGAGGTTAAAGTCTATACAAATTTAACGGATGCAAGTAATCCTTATAGTGGTACTTTACAAGATAAAGCGACAACAACTGGCACAACGAAATTTGCAGGGGTTTATACAATTGATTTAGCAAGTGTTGTGAAGTTACAACCTGGTTCTACTTTTGCTATAGTAGTTACAACAAATAATAATAAATATATAGATTATGAAGCAGGTAACGCAGATAAAACAGGTGGAGCAGGAAAAAGTTTAAGGTTTAATGGAAGTTCTTTTGTGACTTGGGACAGTGGTAACTTTTGTATAAAAGCTTATACATCAAATAATGAAGGTACTACATATAGGATTCATTATGAATTAGATGAAGGAACAAATGATGTAAATAATCCTACTATTGTAGAATCAAATAACGAAGAGATTACATTATTAAATCCTACAAAAGATGGTTATGAATTTAAGGGATGGTATACAGAATCTACTTATACAAATAAGATAGAAAAAATCCCTGCTAATATTTCTAAAGATTATACTTTATATGCTAAATGGGAAAAGATATATTTCTTAAATAAAGATGAATTTAATACAGCACTTACTAGTGCTACATCATTAATGGATACTGTAAATTTATACTTTGGTAATAAGAGTAATTATTCTATTAGTGATTTAACTTTAGTTACGACATTAAATGAAGATCATTATTCTTTATATGTTAAAGATACTGATGTCTATGTATTAACAGATGATGAAAAGGTGATATTCCCTAAAGATTGTGAAAATTATTTCTATAATAATACAAAGCTAAATAGTATTACGTTTATGAATACAAATACAGCATATGTCTTAAATATGAATAACATGTTTGCTAGTTGTACGAATTTAAAAAGAATCTATGCAAGTAATAATTTTGAGACGAGTTCATTAGTAAGTGGTAATAATGTATTTACAGGATGTAATAGCTTAATTGGTGGTAAAGGAACGAAATACAATAGTGCTTATACATCTAGTACATATGCAAGATTAGATGGTGGAAGTACAAGCCCAGGATACTTTACAACTATTAGTCATAAAGGTAATCATACTTGGGATACAGGCGTAATTACTACAACACCAACATGCGAAACAGCAGGAGTGAAGACATATACATGTACTGTATGTGGTGAAACTTATACAGAAACAGTAGCTGCATTAGGTCATAGCTTTACTGCAGAAACTGTTAAAGCAGAAGCACTAAAGACAGCAGGAACATGTATTGATAAAGCAGTATATATTAAATCATGTAAGAATTGTGGACAAGTAGATACAAATACAAGTAATACATTTGTAGGAACAGTTGATTCAACAAATCATAGTTACTCTAACTGGAAAGTCACAAAAGAAGCTACTTGTACAGAAGTTGGATCAAGAGAAAAAACCTGTTCAAGATGCGGTAATAAAGTAACAGAAACAATTGCGAAAATAGCTCATAGCTATAGTTCAGAATGGACAGTAGATCAAGAAGCTACTACAAGTAGTGAAGGAAGTAAATCACATCATTGTACTAGATGTGGTGCTAAAACAGATGTAACAGTTATACCTAAGTTAATTAGTTTTATTGATGTAGATTCTAGTACAGATCATAATGCAGCAATTATG
>CAVIQY010000114.1:0-3804 GCA_963645035.1 bacterium
TATTTGGTCATACACATGTTCCTGTAGCTTCAATTAATGAAAATCATGTTTATGTCCTAAATCCAGGATCCATCTCTTTACCAAAAGAGAATCATCCTCGTACTTATGCCATTTTAGAAGATAACCACTTTACAATCTATAAATTAGATCATACTGAATATATGAGTATTGTGTTTGAGTAAGCCTATGAATAAGATAACTGACACATTATGTTTAAGTCTTCCAGAAGACATTATAAAAGCGAAATACTATGGTGATTTTAAACGTGCATTAAAACTAGTAGATATGCACCTAAATAGTGATAAAACACTAGATTGTATTAAACAAAGATTAGAACTAGAAAAAATAGTATTACAAGAATTACCTCTAGAATATACCATCAGTATTCCTGAAGGATTAGAACTCATTCAAAAAGAAATTAAAGATTTCACTTTAGAAGAATTCAATGAATGGATTGATACAGATAAAGTAGATTGGATCTATGTAGATGGTAAAGTCCATTTATCAAATCGTTTCTTTGAAACAATGAAAAAGGTATATCCTGAAATTGCTTTAAGAGCTGGAATAGAAAGAAAAGATCAATTTAAACTTCGTGAAGAAAACATGAAGGAAATGAAGGAAAATGGTTCTAGTGCATATCACTTCAAAGTTAGAGCTTCTATCAAAATTAATGACGATGCCTTTGTTCCTAATAAAAAAGTTCATGTTCATTTACCTATACCTACAGAATGTATGAACATGAAAAATATTCAAATATTAGATTATACGAACAGTCCCTTTGTTCCTAATAAAAAAGTTCATGTTCATTTACCTGTACCTACAGAATGTATGAACATGAAAAATATTCAAATATTAGATTATACGAATAGTCCTGTAACATTTATTTCAAGTGCTAATAGCCGTACGATTTATTTTGAAGAAGTCATGCAAGAAAATCATCCGTTCTTTGTTGAATATGAATATGATTGTGTTGCGAAATATACCCCACTTACTGCTGGTATAGCATCTAATTACAACGAATATACAGATGAAAAATATCCAGCAATTGTATTTAGTCCTTTAATGCAAGCAATCGCAAAAGAGTTAAAAGGAAATGAAACTGATCCTTTAAAAATAGCTAGAAAATTCTATGACTATTGTACCGAAAAAGTAACCTATTCCTTTATGCGTAAATATATCACCTTACCTTTTATTGATGATTATGTAGGAGCTTCCTTAAAAGGAGATTGTGGTGTACAAGCATTATTATTTATTACTTTATGTAGAGTAGCAGGAATACCTGCACATTTCCAAAGTGGTCTATATGTCACACCTGATGAAATAGGATGTCATGATTGGGCTATGTTCTATATTGAACCTTATGGTTGGTTATTTGCGGATCCTAGCTTTGGTGGTTCTGCATTTAGAGCGAATAAAAAAGAACTACAAGATTTCTATTTTGGTAACTTAGATCCATTTAGAATGGTTGCGAACAACGATGTATGTAACGAATATGATCCACCTAAGAAATATGTTAGAGATGATCCATATGATAATCAATCAGGTGAAATCGAATATGACGATTATGGATTAAATAGTAGATCTACAACAAACACAAAAGAAATCTTAGAATGTTATAAACTATCTAAGTAGAAAAAATCCCATAGAGTACATGCTTTATGGGATTTTCATTGTAGCAATATTCGCCTCAAATTAACCCTTCATTTCTACTAATTATTCTACTCCTAATGCTTTAAATACTGCATCTTCAACGCTATTAAAGAAGATCAAGCTGAAGCAACCTACTAGCTCTGCAGGTACACTTCCTAAGTCTACTGCAGAAGTAATTGGTAATAATACTTTCTTCGCACCAGAATCTAAACATACTTGTAAGGTGTTAGCTAAGTTATCAACTTTCGATACAGAACCACTTACACTAATATCTCCTAATACTGCAAGAGAAGATACTGTTGGTTTATTTAATGCAATAGAACATATCGCAATTAATGTAGATAAAGCAAGTGTTGAAGTCATCCCAATACCTTGTAAGTCTTGGTATTGAATAATGTAATCTTTACTTGTAGTACTAATTGATTGACTAATACGATTACTGTTTGCTTTTAAGTAGTTAAAAGCATTCTGTGTACTTTCTCTAGCTTCTCGATCACTACCTATACCATTACATGTAAGTTTCCCATTTCCTGGTAAGATTTGTGTTTCTAATCTAAATAAACCAATCATTCCTGATTTACCTGTAGAAACCGTATAGATTTGCCCAGGATTACATGTTCCTTCAGGAATAAGTGTACTAGAACCTTGTTCAGGAACAGATACATACCTTTCTTCAAATGTTTCGTTATCGATGTAAGAGAAATTCACATCATAGAATTCCATACCACCGATTTTCTTAAGTTGTTCCTTAACACGTCTTCGCATTTCTAAGGCAATACGTAATACTTCTTCTAGTTCTTCTTTTGTATAATCACTATTTGGATAAATGAGTTTAATTAATCCAGATACTGTTTTTCTTACAGCAATCGTATCTCTTTGATTTAGATTCTTACCTAACTTATAGTATTTATCTAATGCATCACTTTCTGATGTCTTTCTTAACTCTCTAATAAATTCCGCAAAGTAATCTGTAATAAAACCATAATCATTTGTAAAATGTTCTGGTCTAAATTTAGGCACTTCCCATCCAGGTATATAACAATATATACGATCTAAGAAGGCTGTATCTGTACCCATTTCAGGTGGAAATGGATCAAATAAAGAGGATGTCTTTAGTAATACATCTACGCTTTGATTGATGTTTCCAACAAAGACCATAGACGCACTCGCTGCTTTTTCTTCTTTACCACGGGCAAATGAACCAGAAGCCATATAATCCTTCATGATTTGTATTCCATCTTTATCTTTAAACTTAATTCCTGCAACTTCATCAAAAGCTACACAATCCCATAAACCAACTAGTCCTACTGTCCTTTTTCCCATGTTATAGAACAAGTTTGCAACAGTAGTTTGACCACCAGAAACTAAGATACTATTAGGAGATATTTCTTTATAGATATGTGATTTACCAGTACTTCTAGGCCCCAGTTCACATAAGTTATAGTTATTTTCTACTAATGGTACTACACGTAGTAATAGTAACCATTTTTCTCTTTCACTTAATGTATCTGGTTCCATACCAATAGAGCGTAATAGAACATCAATCCATTCTTCTTTACTAAATGCTTTACGCCCTTCTTTTAGTTCTTTTATATCTACATGAGGCATTTGTATAGGTGTAAGTTTAGCTATCTTAATCGGACTAGAACGTTTATCTTCTTCAACATATTCATATTCAAGTTGAACAATACACCAAATTCCACCACAAAGTAACCGGTCAAATTTCTCAGGATACTCAGAAGAAATAGGTATATCTTTTATTCCTAAATTACTAAACTCTGCTTCATACGTATCACTTTTAATATTTAAGTTAATCGATACTTTATCAATAACTGTATAAAATCCTCTAGAACGTAATACAGATAATGTCTTTTGTGCTTCATCAGGGCGAACAAAGTTATCTGCTAAGATCTTCTTAACTTTCTCTACACCTTGTTCAATAATCTCTTCATCATCAGAACCACAATATTGTCCAAGAAGAAACTCTAATACATAGACAGGAACATTCGCCCCTTCTTTTATCTTCTTTGTTAAATCTTTACGAACTATCTTCCCAGCAAAGTTATCCCTTAACTTTACCTTCAATTCCTCTCTATCTACCATAGAACCTCCTGTAATGCTTAATTAATAGCAAATGATTAATTAGTAGAAATC
>CAVIQY010000115.1:0-3804 GCA_963645035.1 bacterium
TTTATGACACCCTCTTTCTTTTACGCTTTATTTTGATTATGCACTAATTCGTATACTTTATTCTTAGGTATGTTTAGTTTCTTCGCTGTATCTTTTACTGCATCAGATGTAGACATACCACTAGCTATCGCTTCTTGTACTGTAGAAAGAATAAAACCCGCATCTACATCTTTCTTAGGTTCATCTGTATTTCCTGCAATACAAACAACCATTTCTCCTCTTAAGCCATCGACTTCTTCTAATATTTCAGAAATCTTTCCTCTTAAGAATTCTTCATGTACCTTAGTTAGTTCCCTAGCTAAAGAACATTCTCTATCCCCTAATACTTCTAAACAAGCTTTTAGCATCTTTTCAATACGATGTGGTGCTTCATAGAATACAAGTGTCATAGGATAGTTAACATATTCTTGTAGTTTCTTTTTACATAAAGAACTACTAGGTGGTAAAAAGCCAATAAAGATAAATGGTTGTACGATTAAGCCACTTGCGACTAAGGCATTTAACATCGCATTACAGCCAGATAATGGCACAACGTTATAACCTTCTTCTGTCGCTTTCTTAACCACTTTTTGACCAGGATCAGACATAAGTGGATAACCCGCATCACTAATTAAGGCAACATTTAATCCTTGTGATAACAAGTTTATTAGTCCATCTGCTGAAGTTTCTTCATTAAAATTTTGATACGATACAAGTCTTTTATGAATATCAAAATGTTTTAATAATTGACCAGAAGTTCTCGTATCTTCACAAGCAATGACATCTACAGACTGTAATACTTCTATCGCTCTAGGTGTCATTTCCGATAAGTTTCCAATAGGAGTAGGCACTAAAAAGAGTGTAGGTTTTTCATTTTCAAAACTCTTCTGTCTTTTCACAATTACTCTCCTTCTTTTTTCTTTGCCTTAAAACTTCTTACGGTAATATTACTTGGCTTTTGTTCCTTTTGTGGTTGTGGTCTACGATTTTGATCATAATGTTTATTCTTATCATCTCGTTTAGCCTTAAACTCACGTTTTGTGATATTACCTTGTGGTTTTTCTTTTTCTTGTCTAAATACTCTCGTTTCTTCTTTCTTTGTTTCTTTAGAAATGTTAGAAATAGGAATATTTGTTGTCGTAACGTCTTGTTTAATTTGCTTGATTCTTTCTTTCTTAACATTATCTGTATGTTTAATACTTACACCTTTTTTCACTACAGCTTTTTCTTTTAATTCATCTGTAGATAAAGTTAAGAACTTTTCGTTATTTTCAATTTTCGCTTCTTTACTAATTACATTTAAGGAAGTAACTTTAAAGATTTCTCCCTCATATTCAATATGTGCACCAACTTTTGGTAAGCCTTCATTTAGTTCTGTATAAATATCATTTTCATACTTTAAGCAACACATGAGTTTGCCACACATACCAGATAGCTTTTCGATATTTAGTGCTAATTGTTGGTTCTTAGCCATATTGATAGAAATGTTATCAAAACGACTCTTAAATCTAGAACAGCAACATTCCATACCACACATACCAAGACCACCAACCATCTTAGCTTGGTCTCTTTCACCAATTTGTCTTAGTTCAATACGACAATGTAATCTAGAACCCAAACGTTTTAGTAATTCTCTAAAATCGACTCTTTCTTCTGCTGTATAAACAAATAAAACTTTAGAACGGTCTAATAAGTAGGAACAACTTAATAAATTCATACTTAGTCCTAAATCTTGTATCTCTTCTTTACATACTTCCATCGCTTCATCAGCGTAACGACCATTATCTTCATAGTTCTGCTTATCTTCTTCTGTTGCCATACGTAAGATAGGTCTTAATGGATGTCTACTAGGAAACTTTTCTGTACTTAAGCTAGGTGCTTGTACAATACCCATTTCTACACCTTGTATTGTTTCGACTACAACATAGTCACCTGTTTTAAAATTAGGATCTTCTGTTCCAAAGGAATATGGTTTACCAGTTTCTGTAAATTTAACAGGGACAACATAAGAATATTTCACCTGTTCTTCTTCTATTTCAACGGCTACAGTCTCTTCAATGACTTCTTCCATATTTAATTTCCTCCATTTCATATATAGCTTGATCAAGCAATAAATTTAAATCATTTGTACGATTACAAAGACTTAATTCTTTTTGTGCTACATCTAATAAAGCTATTCTTTGTTCATTCGTATATTTCTTTTTATTTGTTTCTAATGCTTGTAAGTACCAACTAGGCCCACTAGTTATTTCTACTAATCCATCACGATAGAATCTACCTACTAGCATGAGGAATAATTTAATTTGATCTAAGTTTTGATCTTTCGCATTTCCATCTGTATCTTTTGCTTGTAGCTTATAACGAACATCATAATCTACTAGAATCAGTCTAGGATTACCACTAACACCAATGTATTGTTTCAACATACTTTTGGCATTTTGATAGGCATTACTACTCGCTAAAGACATATAATCACTTGTCTTTGATACAATTCTTGTTAAAAGAAAAGCATCTTCTTCATCTAGTCCTTCTGCGATTGCTTGTGCGTAAACCGTTTCTTTTTTCAAAGGATGAAACGGAATAAGCACGCATCTTGATATAACTGTCGTTAATAAACGGTCGATGTTATCGGTTGTTAATACGGCATAGACATTTTCTTCTGGTTCTTCTAGAAACTTAAGTAATGCGTTCATCGCTGAAATACTCATATTTTCAGCATGGTCTATCAGATAGAACTTACGATTACTTTTTTCAGAACTTGTCTTAGAAAATAACGATTGTATATCTCCTATTTCATCTTTACTAATCGCTTCTTTACGATATCCATCTAATAAGATAAAGTCCGCATAGTTTCCTGTTGCGACTCTACTAGTAATATTCGCTTCTTCTGCATTTAACTCTTCTTCATGAATGAGTTCGTTTTTCTCTAGTAAAACGCTTTGAGCAAATAAGATTCCTGCTTCTTTTTTTAAACAACCTTGAGGTCCAGAAAAAAGATAAGCATGAGAAATTTCATTTTCTTTTAATGCTTGATTTAACATACGGTATACAACAGACTCATTTTCTTCTAAACGTTTTCTATTATAAATACGTAGTTCTTTATCTTTTTCTGTATCTTCAATTACAGAAGGTACTACTTCCTTAGGCATTTAAAATCTCCATCACAGCTTCATACGCGTCTTGTATTACATGTTCTACATCTTGAGACGCATCAATAATAATCATGCGATCTTTATATTTCTCTACTACCTTTTCATATCCATTAAATACATCATCATGGAAGGTAATGGATTCTTGATCTAAGCGATCTAAAAAGGAACGATTTTGTATACGTGCAAGACCTTCTTCTGCAGATATCTTTAAAAAGATTGTCTTATCTGGCATATGCGATTCAATTGCAAACTCATTGATTTGATAAACTTCTTTCTCACCAATATGTCTACCATATCCTTGATAAGCTAAAGAACTATCAATAAAGCGATCACAAATTACATTGATTCCTTGATCTAATGCCGGTTCAATAATCTCTTTTAAATGTTGTCTACGACTTGCGGCATAAAGTAGTGCTTCAGTACGAGCATCCATTGCCGTATTTTTAGGATCTAAGATCACATCTCTAATTTCTTCCGCAATGACACTACCACCTGGTTCACGAGAATATAAAACAGGAACACCTGCTTCTTTTAATTTTTCCACAACAGCTGTACTAACCGTTGTTTTACCTGATCCATCTGGACCTTCAAATGTTATAAATTTACCCTTTTTCATGTAGTAAATTATAACACGCAACTATTCAAGTTGTCTTATCGCTTTAGCTAGTTATCC
>CAVIQY010000116.1:0-3744 GCA_963645035.1 bacterium
TGTTTGATAATCCTGGTTATATTCGAACAGGAAAAGTGCAAATGAGAAGAGGAGGCGAATCTGATCCTCGAAACAAGACATTAATGAAAATGTTTAACCTAATTAATATCGGTGAGCGTTCTGGAAGTGGTGTTCCAAATATCTTTAATACTTGGGAAGAACAAGGATGGAAAGAACCTGTGATCGAAGAAGTATTTGATCCTGATCGTACACGCTTAACGCTTGAGTTCGTAGAAAAACAAGCGAAAAAAGCAAGCGAAAAAAAGCAAGCGAAAAAAGTAAGCGAAAAAAGTAAGCGAAAAAAAGCTGATAATATTGAAAAAATAAAGGAATACTTAACTCAAAATGACGAAGCTACTGCTAAAGAAATTGCAGAATATTTAGAGTTGAGTTCTCCTCGTACTAGAGCAATTTTATCAACTATGGAAGATGATTTAGAAATGTGTGGTGTGACTAAAGGTAGAAAATATAAGTTAAAAAAGAAATAAATTTGGTAATATAGTTGAAGAGGTATGGACATGGAACATTCTATTTTTGAAAATAAAGTATTAGTGATAACCGGTGGAACAGGATCATTTGGTAATGCTGTATGTAAGAGATTCTTAGATACAGATATAAGAGAAATACGCATTGTATCTCGTGATGAAAAGAAACAAGATGATATGCGTCACTTATACCAACAACAATATCCTGAAGCTAGTGAAAAGCTAAAATTCTATATTGGTGATATAAGAGACTACAATTCAATTGAAGGGGCATTTAAAGGGGCAGATTACGTATTTCATGCGGCAGCTTTAAAACAAGTACCTTCATGTGAATTCTATCCAATAGAAGCTGTTAAAACAAACGTATTAGGATCAAATAACGTCATAACAGCGTGTGTAACACATCACATTAAGAAAGCTATCTTCTTAAGTACAGATAAAGCTGCTTATCCAATTAATGCCATGGGTATGACTAAAGCGTTAATGGAAAAAAATGTCGTAGCTAGATCACGTCAAATGGAACAAGGTGATCCAGTATTATGCTTAACTAGATATGGAAATGTTATGGCAAGTAGAGGTAGTGTTATTCCACTATTTTGCGAACAGATAGAAGCAGGTAAACCACTAACTATCACAAATCCAGATATGACTAGATTTATGATGACGTTAGAAGATGCTGTTGATTTAGTGCTTTATGCATTTGAACATGGTGAACAAGGTGATTTATTTGTACAAAAAGCACCTGCTGCGACAATTGATACATTAGCTAAAGCAGTTCTAGAGCTGAAAAATGCTGATGTAGGCATTTCTTACATTGGAACTAGACACGGCGAAAAGTTATTTGAAGTACTTGTCACAAAAGAAGATATGGTTAAAGCAGTAGATATGGGAAATTACTTTAGAATCCCAGCAGATAACAGAGACTTAAACTATGATAAGTTTGTTAGTAAGGGAAATGTAAACTTTGAAATAGCAGAAGAATATAACTCTCATAATACAGAGAGATTAGATGTAGAAGGAATGAAGAAACTTTTACTCAAATTAGATTTATTCAAGTAAAATAATGATATAAGAAAAGACAGAATACATCATAGATATAAGATAAACGTATTCTGTTTTTTACAATATTTGTCATCATGTCACATTAGATGTCACAAAAGAAAAAAGGAAGAACAAAATGAGTTATCGCATCATATTAGTAAATAACTATTTTAATAATCATACGATTGGTTTAGTAGATGAATTCTATAAACAAACTAGTGGTAATTTTCTTGCGTTAGAAACGGCAGAAATAGAAGAATTCCGTAAGAAGATAGGATGGAAACCAATAAAACGAGATTATATTAGTCAATACCAAAACCATATTGATGATGTTTTAAATGCGGATGTAGTAATTTATGGTGGTAGTGCCATTGATAAGACATTAGAAAAAAGAATTAAATCAGGGAAACTTACGTTTTATGTGACAGAAAGACCATATAAGATTCCTACAACAAAGTTAACTTATATCAAAAGACTAGTTGGTTCCTATGCTCATTTTGGTAAATATCAATGTGATAATTTATATTTATTAGCTCAAGGTGGCTATGTAAAAGAAGATATGAAAGCATTTCATAACTTCAAAGGAAGAATACTCAAATGGGGATACTTTCCTATAATGAGTGAATGTCATGAAGTAAAACATTCTGTACCACAAATTACATGGTGTGGTAGGATGCTAAATTGGAAACATCCAGAGAAGGCAATACAACTAGCTAAGTATCTAATAGATAATCATATCGAATTTCATATGGATATTATCGGTTCTGGTGATCTATATGAAGAAATTGAAAAAGAAGTATCAAAACTTAAAGAGTATGTCACAATCACACCTTCAATTAGTAATGAAGAAATGCAAAAAAAATTAGATGAAACAGATTTATTACTCGTTACTTCTGATCGTTATGAAGGATGGGGTGCGATTATTAACGAAGGTATGTATCATAAATGTATTGTCTTAAGTGATGCTTTAGTTGGTAGTAGTACATACTTAATTCAAGACAAAGAAAATGGATTTATATACCATGATAATAAAGAATATCTAGAACTAGGATTATTTATTATGCAACATCTTAGTGAAATGAGTACTTTAAGAGAAAAGGCACACGAGTGCATAAGACTTGAATGGAATTATGCTAAGGCAGTAAAGAGAATGCTTGAATGGTCTAATGATTACTTAAACGATAATAAGCATTCTTTTACTGATGGTATAATGAGTGAAGATAACTATTAATGGTGAATATATGAGAGCTTGTTTTGTGATACCGTATTTTGGTCAGTTTCCAAATTACTTTAATTATTTCTTATCTTCTGCTATGCATAATGAAGATTATGATTTCTTATTTGTAACAGATATAGAATATGACTTTCCTAAAGCTAAGAATATTAAAGTAGTACATATGTCTTTTAAAGATGTACAAGATAGGGCAAAGAAACTATTTGAATTTGATAGTTGTTTAAAAGAACCATATAAGTTATGTGACTATAAACCTACATATGGAATATTATTTGAAGAATATTTAAAAGAATATGACTATTGGGGACATTGTGATATTGATACAATATTAGGGGATTTAAACAAGTTTATTCCTCAAGATGAGAAATACTTAAGAATATTCTGTGAAGGGCATATGTCTTTATATAAAAACTGTAATGAAGTAAATAATTGGTTTAGAACTTTATCTCATCCAGATTGTCAAAAATATCAAGATGTCTATTCTACAGATGATATAAGATGTTTTGATGAATGGGGAGCACATAAAGGGAACGGTATATCTTTTATCATTCAAAAGAATGGGATTGAACAATATGAAGATTCTAAGTGTTTTGATGTAAATTCTCTTAAATATAAATTTATTAACGCCAAAGATAAGAATATGCAAAATGGATACTTTGAATATGTAGATGGAAAAGTATCATTTTGGAAATATGAAAATGGAAGCTATAAAGACTACGAAGTATCTTATGTTCATTTTCAAAAGAGAAAGATGAAAGTAGAAGGATCAAATACAAATCATTTCTATGTTGTACAACCAAATGTCATTAAAGATGAGATTCATTTAGATAAACCATTCAATCGTATGTATTCTGTGCAATGGGGTATATACGATCAAGAAGTTAAAAGAAAGATTAGAAATATAAAAAATAGAATAAAAAAGATGTCAATTACCCACCACCTAAAGGTAGTGGGCTTGTAAAAGCCCTAGTTGACTAGCCTAAG
>CAVIQY010000117.1:0-3542 GCA_963645035.1 bacterium
TATTCGTATCTTAATGCATCAATTGGATTTAACTTCGCTGCTTTATTTGCAGGATAGTAACCAAAGAATATACCTACTGCCATAGAGAATACGACAGAAGCAATAATAGAAGACATTGATGGTTTAGCCGCAAAGCCTAATATCTTTGCCCCTAACGCACCTATTCCTAGTCCCAAAAGAATACCAATTAAGCCACCTATTAAACAGATAATGACACTTTCTGTGATAAATTGCATTCTAATTGCATTTCTTGTTGCTCCTAATGCTTTACGTGTACCAATTTCTCTAGTTCTTTCTGTAATAGATACAAGCATAATATTCATTACACCAATACCACCAACTAGTAACGATATACCGGCAATAACACTAATCGCGATTGTTACTTGGTTTAATACTGTAGACATTGTTTCTAACATACTTGCTAAGTTACTTGCTTGAACAGTATAGGAATCGTTGTGTGTATAATATGACGCAAAGAATTGTTGTGTTGTCGTTAAGAAGGCATCACTATCTACGCTTGTTGACGCTACTACGGTAATACTAGAAAAGCCATCGGATGATCCATTTAACTTTTTCGCTGTAGATAAAGGAATATACATATCTGTAGGAATATTTGATAAATCCGTCATTGTACTACTATTATCATACTGATAAACACCTTCAATATAGAATTCCCTAGTATATCCATTTACATCAATAGTAAAAGATTGTCCTATTGCATCATTTACACTACCAAATAAGTTTTCTGCCGCAACATCACTAATGACACATACTTTTCTTTCTTTTGTGTCATCTTCTTCTTTTAGCCATCTACCTGTTAACATCGTCACTTCATTTACTTTGCTATAATCTTCATTGATTCCCACAATAGAAGCTTGTGCTGTATTCCCATTTCTACTGATAGAAACATTTCCACAACTTTCTTGTAGAACAATTGCTTCGACATCATTACTATAAGTATTACGATAATCACTAATCATTTCTTGTGTAATTAGATCTGAGTCTTTCATCGTACTTCTACTGAAATCTCTAGAAAAACCACCACCATTAAACATCATGATATTTACATTACTGCTAGAATCACTAGATTTTTGTGTAACAGATACGGTGATATTTGTAATCCCAAATGAAGATAATTGATCTGTAACACTACCGCTTAAAGAAGTACCAATTGTCATAATACCAATTACACTAGCGATACCAATAATAATTCCTAGCATAGTTAATAAAGCTCTCATCTTATTAGCCGAAAGAGAAGAAAATGCCATTTTTACGTTATCTAGAAATCCCATTTAACCCATTTCCTTTCTTTTCTCCAATGATCTTTCCATCACTTATTTCTAAGATTCGATCACTTTCTAATGCTAAGTTAGGATTATGTGTAATAAGTACTATCGTTACACCTTCTTCTTGATGTAATTGATGAAATAAATCCATTACTTCTCTACTCGTCACACTATCTAAAGCACCAGTCGGTTCATCTGCTAATAAGATAGAAGGATGATTTGCCATAGCTCTAGCAATCGCTACTCTTTGTTTTTGACCACCAGATAACTCATTTGGTTGATGTTTCATTCTTTCTTCCATACCAACTAGTTTTAATAGTTCTTTGGCACGTTCACTTCTTTCTTTTGCACCAATACCTGCATATAACATTGGTAGTTCTACATTTTTTTGGGCATTCATCCTACCAATCAAATTGTATGTTTGAAAGACAAAACCTATTTCTTGATTACGAATATGAGATACATCACTATCCTTTACATGAATCATATCAATACCATTAAGAACATATGATCCATCTGTCGGTTTATCTAAAGCACCAATAATATTCATTAGTGTAGATTTACCCGATCCACTTTCGCCAACAATAGAAACAAATTCTCCTTCATTTACCGTGATATCAATTCCATGTAATATTTCTAATTCATTAGGTTTTCCTACAAAGTACTTTTTTACAATACCTTGCATTTGAATGATTGGGGTACTCACATTAATCACCTTGTCTTGGAGGTTCTTGTCCTCCTCCACCTTGGCCCATACCGCCACCATTACCACCCATACCACCATCAAGCTGGATACTCATGCCATCTTGATTCATAGATACAGATTCACTTGATTCAAGAGCTTCGCTTTCTGTTGCACTCGCTCTTACTACCATGCCATCACTTAAATCATTACCTTCAATGACGCAATAGTAATCATTCTCATCTTTTTTCGTTACAGATACAACCTTAAAGCTTCCATCACTTTGTTGAACATAAATTTGTGAATTACCATTCATATCTGTTTCTACCGCATCAATTGGTACCGTATAAACATTTTCTTCAGAAGATAAGATAATCTTCACTTTTACATTCATTCCAATTAATAACTTATCTGTAGGATCATCTAATGTTACTTTTACCGTAAAACCAGAATTGTCCGTTGAAGCTAAGCTAACTGCTGTAACTGTAGCCGAGAAAGATCCATCTACTGCGTCTGTTGACACAACAGCTTTCATTCCTTTTTCTATACTTTGAATATCATATTCATCAACTGTTGTGGATACTTCTAGATTTTGAATATCATTAATTACCGCAATAACACTATTATTTGTGGCTGACCCAACCGTAGCGTTTAAAGATGTAATTGTTCCTGAAGCTGTAGCCTTTACTGTACAATCATTTAGATTTTCATATAAATCTTCTAATTGTGTATCTGTTACACCTTTATTTAATGTTTCTACTGCTTCAAAATACTTTCCATTTGCACTAGCAAATTGTCTTTCAGCTTGCGTTGTATCTTCACCTTTATCTTTCGTACTTTGATAATCTGCCCAAGCATTTTCTTTTCCATCATATGCATTTTGAACTTCCTTTTGAAGTTGTTCTAATTTTTCTGCATCTTGTTTTTCTAGTCTAGCGATTTCTTTTTTGATATCAGAAGAATCTAATGTAATGATGGTATCTCCTTCATTTACATAGTCACCTACTTCTTTTTCTATCGTCGCTACTTTAGCCGTTAAGGAAGTAGTGATATTAACAGATGATTGTGAAGCAATTTTTCCGTCTGTCGTAACAGTTTTCTCAAAACTACTTTTGTTTAACGTAACCGTACGAACAGCTGTAACTGTTTCTTGTGTTGGCTTACTTTTTTTGTTTAAAAAAACATATGAACCTAACGCTATTACCGCAACAATAATAACGATTAAAACTTTTTTACTTTTCTTCTTAGATGGCATAGTTATTCCTCCAAAAATAATCCTATATTTTTTATCTGATTTTTATGTGAAGAAAAGTTGAAAATATAACGGTTATTTTTTTAAATCATGATTTGCATGGTGTTGTTGACAAAAGGCTATTTCTTCGCATAAAAACCACGATAGGTCAATCTTTTTTCTTCACTTAGAGCCAAACACTGTGAAAATCATGAGTTTTTATTAATTTATTTAAATAATAATCAAGCAAATAAAATAACCAGTTATTGCATTTTGGTAATTTTATATTAAAAATTGCAATTTGGTAATTTATAATGTAAGCGTAAGTTAAGGAGGAAATATG
>CAVIQY010000118.1:0-3527 GCA_963645035.1 bacterium
ATATGGCATTTCCAAAAGAATTTTTATGGGGTGGAGATATATCCGCAAATCAAGCAGAAGGTGGATGGGATGAAGGTGGAAAATCACCTAATATGACAGACTACCACCTTGGAGGTAATGTAAACACACCAAGAATGGCAACATATATCATGCCAGATGGAACATATGGAAAAACACCTGCTTTTATTGAACAAGTTAATTTGCCTGAAGGAGCTAAATTGGCATGTATTCCTGGTGAATTCTATCCAAATCATAAAGCAACAGATTTCTATCATCATTACAAAGAAGATATTGGTTTATTTGCAGAGATGGGATTTAAAGCTCTTAATTTAACTTTATCATGGGCAAGAATTTTACCTAATGGAGTAAAAGGTGGAGTGAATCAAGAAGGTGTTGAATTCTATCGAAATGTATTTGAAGAATGTAAGAAATATGGTATTGAACCATTAGTTCACTTATATAAATACGATATGCCTGCTTTCTATATTACAGATTTAGGTGGATGGAAAAACAGACAACTTATCGATGAATTTGTAGAATTAGCGAAGATAGCATTTAAAGAATATGATGGACTAGTTAAATATTGGAGTACATTTAATGAAATTAACATTGCTCAATTTGCTGGTAAACAATATATGGGTAATGATGAAAAAATGACTGAAGTATATACAGCTTTACATAATCAATTAGTTGCTAGTGCAAAAGTTGTTAAATATGCCCATGACAATTATAAAGATATAAAAGTTGGTTGTATGGTAGCGGGTATGTTCTGCCATCCATATACATGTGATCCAAAAGATCAAGCAGAAAATCAAAAACAACTGCAGGATTACCTCTATTTCTGTGGTGATATTTTTGCAAGAGGATATTATCCTTCATACACAAAACGTTTATTTAAAGAATTAGGTGTACATTTAGAAGTTAGTGAAGAAGATAAGAAAACATTATTAGAAGGAAAAGTAGATTTCTTTGAATTCTCTTATTACTTTACAAATGTAGTTACTACACATGAAACAGAATTAGAAACAATAAATGGTAACCAAACAAAAGGATTACATAATCCATATCTAGAAGTATCTGATTGGGGTTGGGCTAAAGATCCGGATGGATTAAAGTTCTTCTTACATGAATTATATGATCGTTATCAAATGCCATTATTCAATTGTGAGAATGGTTTAGGCGCATACGATACTTTAGAAGAAGATGGAACAATTCATGATCCATATCGTATAGATTATCATCGTTCACATATTAAAGCTATGTCGGATGCACTTGATGAAGGTGTTGATTTAATAGGATATACAACGTGGGGTTGTATTGATCTAGTATCTGCTGGTACAGGTGAAATTAGAAAGAGATATGGTTTTATCTATGTTGATGTTGATGACGAAGGACATGGAACATATAAGAGATATAAGAAGGATTCATTTGATTGGTATAAGAAAGTTATCGAAAGTAATGGAGAAGTACTATGAGTAATGTGACAAGAATTCTTAATTGCTCAAAGACAGAATTTCAAACAATGACTCCAATGGAGTTAAAAGAATCTATTTTTAAAGCAGAAGGAAGAACGATTGTTGGACAACATTTATTGTTTGCAGGATCAGGTCTAGTTAGAGGCGTTACAAATAGTGAAGTAATGTTCTCGTGGGGTGCTGACATGGTATTACTTAACACTATGGATTTGGACAATGTAGAGAATAATCCTGGTTTACAAGGTTTAACAATCAAAGAATTAAAAGAAAGATGTAATAGACCTATTGGCGTATATCTTGGTTGTCCTAAACAAGGAATGGAAGATTCAGGTAAGAAAAAATTCTATCGTGGCGAAGGAATGCTATGTACACCAGAACATGTCGAAAAATGTGTCGAATTAGGATTTGATTTCATTGTTTTAGGTGGCAACCCAGGTTCAGGAACATCAATTGAAGATGTTATTGAATGTACAAAATGGATTAAAGAAAAATATGGTGACAAGATATTCTTATGGGCAGGTAAATGGGAAGATGGCATTTATGAAAAAGTGCTAGGTGATCCATTAGCAGCATATGATACAAAAGATGTGATTAAGCGTTTGATTGATGTTGGTGCAGATTGTATTGATTTACCATGTCCTGGATCTAGACCTGGAATAACAGTTGAAGATATAAGAAGCTTAGTGCAATATATCCACACATATAAAGAAGGTACATTAGCAATGTGTTTCTTAGATTGTTCTGTAGAAGGAGCAGATGTTGATACAGTAAGAGCTATTGCACTAATGATGAAAGAAACAGGAGCAGATGTTCATGCGATAGGTGATGGTGGTTTTGGAGGATGTACAAGCCCAGAAAATATACATCAATTATCTGTAACGCTAAAAGGAAAATCTTATACCTATTTTAGAATGGCTAGTACAAATAGATAGGAGTAGTTTATGAGTGATTTATTATTATGTCCTTCTACAATGTGTATTGATTTTCATCATTTAGATGATGAAATCAAAGCACTAGATGAAGCTGGTGTAGATATTTTTCATAACGATGTTATGGACGGATCATTCGTACCAAATATGACATTAGGTATAAATGATATCAAAGCTATTCGTAGAAGTACAAATAAACCAATGGATGTTCATCTAATGATTGAAAATCCATCAGGTAAAGTGGATTGGTTTATTGATGCAGGAGCAGATATTGTTTATATTCATCCAGAGTCAGAAAGATATGTTGTAAAAACATTAGCACATATTAAAGAAAGAGGAAAAATGGCAGGAATCGCTGTTAATCCAGACACAAGTATTGATTCTATAGAAGAAATGCTAAATTTATGTGATTATGTTTTGGTGATGACAGTTAATCCTGGATTTGCAGGGCAAAAATTTATCGATTTTACAAAGAAAAAAGTAGAAAGACTTGCAAAGTTAAAAGAAACATTTGGATTTAAAATTGTGATTGATGGTGCATGTTCTCCAAGTGTAATCAAAGAATTATCTTCTATTGGTGCAGATGGATTTGTATTAGGTACAAGTGCTTTATTTGGTAAAAATAGACCTTATAAAGATATCGTTAAAGAGTTAAGGGGTAACTAAAATGAAATTAGCAATTGGAAATGATCATGTTGCGGTAGAAATGAAGAATGAAATAAAGAAATATCTAGAAGAAAAAGGTATCGAAGTAATTAATGTGGGTACAGATAGTACAGAAAGATTTAATTACCCAATTTCTGGATATAAAGTTGCCAAAATGGTAGCGAATCATGAAGTGGATGGTGGGGTATTAATCTGTGGTACTGGTGTAGGAATATCTTTAGCAGCAAATAAAGTACATGGAATACGAGCTTGTGTTTGTAGTGATCCTTATACTGCTAAATTATCTAAGCAACATAACAATACAAATATCATTGCCTTTGGAGCAAGAGTGATTGGCATTGAAACAGCTAAGATGATTGTGGATGAATGGCTTAATGCAAAGTACGAGGGTGGAAGGCATCAAACACGTATTGACATGATTAAAGAAATTGAAGAAACACAATCTCTTAAATATTAA
>CAVIQY010000119.1:0-3358 GCA_963645035.1 bacterium
CTAGGAACTAGCCGAACCTAACGCTTGTGGATATTGTGTAAGACTTAGTAATCTTTGGATTACCAAGCAACGGTAGTTGAAGCAAGAAGCTCCGACCTCTAAGCGTAAGCGTAAGTCGTGAGTAGTTCACCTACAAAATATTATAACCTATCTCGTATTAGAAATAGGAAAGAAAAAGCTTATCTCTTCATTAGAAATAAGCCCTTATTTTATTCAACTGTTTCTGGTAATTGTTTACGATAATATAAATAATACAGAATATTAATGATAATACCAAATATTGTTGCACAAGGTGCCGATAAACCAATATTTCGTAAGTTTGCATTTGGTTGGATAGTCATAAAATAAGCCATTGGTAATCGAACAATAAATGTTTGTGCTAATCCTTGCGTCATTACCCATAACGTTCTAGCGTGACCATTATAATAACCCATGAAGCTAAATAAAACAGATGTCACTATCGCTTCTAAAGCAAAACCTCTTAGATAATCAAATGCTTGTTGAATAACAACTTCATCACTTGTAAATAAGCTTGATATTTTATCCCCATAGAAGATTACACCAAAGAAAACAAATATACCTACAACGCTTCCTATACCCATTCCTGTTAACATAGAATGGAACGCTCTTTTTTCTTTCCCTGCTCCAACATTTTGTGATACGAAAGAAGACATTGATTGCATTAAAGCACTAGGTATTAACATAATAAAGCTTTGTAATTTACTCGCTACACCATATCCACTAGATGCTGCTAAACCAAGTGTATTTACTAAGGCACATAATACAAGGAAACTAGATTGTGTTAATAATTCTTGTAAAGCAATCGGTGTTCCTATCTTCATAATTCCTGCAATTTCATCATTGAAGCGAATATCTTCTCTTTTTAGATGGAATGGCATATTCTTTTTCTTAATAACAAGTAAAGATAGAACTACACTTACACCTTGTGCTGCTACAGTCGCAATCGCTGCACCTGCTACATTCATATGGAATACTGCTACAAGTAATAAATCACCAAATATATTAACAATGCATGCAATTAAAACAAATAGTAATGGTGATTTAGAATCCCCTAAACCTCTAAATATTGCAGAGATTGTATTGTATGCTGTAATAAGTAAGAATCCTGCACCACAGATTTGAACATATTGTACAGTTAAATCTAATGCTTCAGCAGGAGCTTGCATTAAGATAGATAAAGGTCTAGCAAAGATAATTAATAAGATACTAATCACAATGGAAATTGTCGCAAATAAGGCGATTGTTGCCCCAATTAAACTTCCTAGTTTTTCTTCTTTTTTCATACCAATATATTTTGATATTTGTACAGTTACTGCCATAGCTAAACCAGACACAACAAATGTAGCCATATTCATTAGGTTACTACCTGTAGAAATACCACTTAATCCTGATGTCGTACCAAATTGACCTACTACAAGTAAATCTACTGCACCATACATTGCTTGTAAAATTAATGATCCTAGTATTGGAATCATAAATTTAATCATTTTCTTTAAAATCGAACCTTCTGTAAAGTTATTTGTCATTGTTTCCCTCCAATTTAATCGGTGTATTCATCAAGTCGTCATATAAATCATCAATTAACTCAATCATGTTTTTTATATCTGCCCATTTGTATTTTTCTAATCTCTTTGAAAGTTTCTTATAATACGCTTCAACATATTTCTCATAAACTTTTATTCCCTTTTCCGTCAAAGAAACATACACTACTCGTTTATCTTCTAAGCTTTCTTCTTTCGTGACTAATCCTAGATTTTCCATTTCATGTATTGCTCTAGTAATACTAGGTCTAGTCGATTTCATTTCTTTCGCCACATCAGAAATACGAGCTTTACTATCCATATTCAAGTGATAAATCTTATCTAATATCTTGATATATGAAGGAAGATATTCGGAAGGTAAATTCGGTTTACCCTGTGATAATCTTTCTGCCTTTTCTAATGCGTCCATTAACTTCTTTGCGTTTTTCTCATTCATAATAGTTATCCTTGATAATTACCTTTGATAATTATAATGATAATTGTTAGATTGTAAATAAAAAGTATGAGTGTTTAACTTCTCATACTTCATATAAATAGATTTTTGTTGCTAATGTTTAGGCTAGCATTTTACTTTGTTACTATTTTTCATTATTCCACCCAACTTCCAATTCATCTAGCAAACTATCTTCAGGAATAGAGCTAAATACATCATTTTCTACTGCACATCTTACTGAATCCGTATTTCTTTTTAAAATATCAGAAGCAGATATCGTTGTAATACGACTATCTTTTCCTATTCCTTCTCTTCTTAAAAACATAAAACTATGCTTTGGTAAATTTAAATCAAGCATATCCGTATTATGCGTTGTGAATATTAATTGTTCATTATTAGAAATTCTATCTAGCATTAATCCAAAAATTCTTTTTTCTATATCACTTTGAATATAAGAAAAGTGTTCATCACAATAATAGAATGTTTTATCTTTAGAAATCATAGATGCTAAGAATATTGCTACATCTATTCCTTCAGCTGTGCCACTAGATAAAACTTCTTTATTTAAAAGCTTTCCCTCTTGAATAATGATTTCTTGATTTTTTCTATGAATAATAAATGTATCTTTTAAATCTTTAGAGTCTCTAATATCTTGTAATGATGGATCTAATGTTCCAATTACTGCTTTTAACGTTTTTCCAAATACTTTCTTATTGATATTTGCAAAACTAAATGATGTTTCAATTTCAGGATACGCAAATCTATAGTTTATTTGTCCAACAATTTTCTTTAATGAACTTACTGATTTTGTAAATTCATCTGTATGACATACAAGTTTTTTAACACACATTTCATACGAATCCATTTGATCTATCGTACATGAGTAATACTCGAAATTTACATTAGATTGAGTCACATCAATACTAGCAACTACTCTATGTAGCACATAACTATCATTCACAAAATCTATAGAAAATGATCCTTTTTCTTCACTCATCATTTCTAACAAAGTAGCCGTATTTCCTGTATTCAAATATGTAATTATTTTTAAAAGTGCTTTTCCAAGACTAGTTTTTCCAGTCGCATTAGCACCCATTAAAATCACAGCTTTTTTATAGCGAAAACGGGGTCTATCTTCTAAATACTCATCATCAATAATTGAATTCACTACTTTTTTTGGATAAGTAAGATTTATTTCAAATTGACTAAAACCGTAAATACCATCTAATTTTAAATTAAGTACAATCATGGCATTCTCCATTTCTTCGCTTTTTGCGATTTAGTGTTATCATATTCGCTTGCAAATATCAAAAAAAGAATGACACATTTCTGCATCACTCTTTCATGAATTAATGTTTTTTAC
>CAVIQY010000120.1:0-3209 GCA_963645035.1 bacterium
GCAATGAATAAAGCTATTGATGCTGCAAAGAAGATGTTATCTAAAAGCTTTTCTTTTGAAGATATTTCTGAATGCTTAGGACTTTCTCTTGATAAAGTTAAAGAGTTAGCTGAAGAAGTGAACAAGAATTAAATTAAAAGGTAATGCTTATGTAACTTATACATCTAAGCATTACCTTATTTTCTTATTCTATATCTACGTGATTTCCAAGTGGCATATCGGAAACAGTACTTCTAGCAATATTTCTGCAATGGTCTCCCATTCTTTCTAGATTTCCTAATATATCCGCATATACACTTGCCGCAACAGCACTTCCACAAGCATTATTACTTAATCGATCAAAGTGATTATTTCTAAACTTGTATTCCATACTATCTAAACTATCTTCTAAAGCGAGTAATTCTTTGTATACATTTGTATCATTTGTTTTATAAACAATGATTGCTTTATCAAACATTTGTAATAGGGTATCAAACATCTGATTAATTTCATCATAGGCAAAATTTGTAAATGTACCGCTATCATCAAATACCATTTGGAAGAATTCAACTAAGTTTGTTGCTAAGTCACCTACTCTTTCTAAGTTTTTAATGATTTCTAGGTCTAAACGAATACGGTTATTATCATTTTCAGATAATGCTGTTGTATGTTGCGAAATACGAATTAAGTATTCTGTAATCTTTTTATCCATTCGATTGATGAGTGCTTCTGTTTGAGCTAAGTATTCTTGATCTTCTTTTGTGCCTGGCTTATTTAAGAATTCTTTTGTATCAACAATATCATCACGAACGACATTTGCCATTTGTTCAAGAGCGATTTCAGCACTATGAACAGCGGCAGCAGGTAAGTAATTACTAATATCTTCATCTAAGTTATCAATATTAACTTCAGGGCGTTCTTTTTCATTTCCTTTGATAATTCTAGAAATGAGTTTAACCATCTTTTTCATAAATGGAGTAAAGCAGATTGTTGCAAAAGTACTAAAGATAATGTTTGCAAATGCGATTTGCATCATTGGACTTAAATTGAATATATCTGCGAGTTTTAAAATAAAGGAAGTATAAGGTGTAAGTAATATCATACCGATAATTGAACGCATGATATTAAACATTGTATGTAATCCTGCAGTTCTTTTAGCACCAGTTGAACCACCTAATGCAGCTAAGATACCTGTTACAGTTGTACCGATGTTAGCACCAAACATGAATGGAATAGCAGCATGAATGCTTACGGCACCAGCTTGATATAATTTTTGAATAATCGCAATTGTTGCGGCTGAAGATTGAACGATACCAGTTAAGATGATACCAGTAAATAATGAGAAGATAGGGTTAGTTCCCATTTTTACGGCAAATGCTTCGAATTCAGGAAGCTCTTTGATTTGTGCTAAGGCATCACCCATAGCACTTAATCCGAAGAATAATAGACCAAAACCTAATATGATGTTACCAACATATTTTACTTTTTTCTTTTTACTAAAGCTAACGAGTAATGCTCCAAGTGCAATAATGTAAAGTGTGTATTGGTCTAGATTTAAAGAAATTAATAATGTTGTAAATGTTGTACCAATATTAGCACCAAATACAATACCTGCAGCTTGATCTAAAGTCATTAGTCCAGCTCGAACAAAGCTAATTGTAATAGCAGTAGATGCTGATGAAGATTGCATTAATACCGTTAATACAATACCAATTAGAATTGCTTTTAGAGGAGTAGAAGTATATTTTTCAATATAATCTCTCATCTTGTCACCAGCGATGGCTTTTAAACCACCACCCATAAATTCGATACCAAATAGAAAGAGTCCAAAGCCTCCCAAAACCATATCCCATCTTATCGAAGCAAGTGTCATAATTCCTCCCGTGAATTGATTTAACACAAATATAACTTAATTTTAACAAATACATTACAAACAAACAAACTATTTTATTTGTTTATCAAGTATAATAATAAATACAAAGGTGAGAATATGGAAATAACAGTATTGAATCGTACAAACGAAAATATAGATGAATTCAAAGGTTTATTCAATCAAATCGCAACTTCTGCAGAGGGAAAATTAAAGCTAGATTCTGATTATGAAATTTCAGTTACTTTTGTTCGCTCAAGAACAATTCATGTAATTAATAGAGATTATAGAGGAATTGATCGACCAACAGATGTCATTAGTTTTGCAATACAAGATGATTTAGAAGATTTTGAAGAAGAAAATAAAGATTTAGGAGATATCTTTATTAATATTGATTATGGTCGTAAACAAGCAAAAGAATATGGACATTCTTATAAAAGAGAAATTGCATTCTTATTTACACATGGTTTATTACATTGCTTAGGATATGATCATATGAAAGAAGATGAAGCGAAAGAAATGTTTGCTTTGCAAGATGAAATATTAGATCCAATTATATCAAGACAATGAAAAAGAAATTTATCCCAGCAATAAACGGAATTCTTTTAGCAATACAAGATAAAAGTATTCGTATACAACTTATATTAGCTGTTCTTACTCTAGCAGTATCCGTTTATTTCCATGTTACTTTATTAGAATTACTATTTATTTTATCTGCTATAGCAAGTGTCGTGATTGCTGAAATGTTTAATACTTGTATTGAAAGAACTTGTGACTTATATACAACTGAAAAAAATAGTAAAATTAAATATATAAAAGATTTAGCAGCAGGGACAGTATTAATAGCTTCAATTTATGCTGTATGTGTTGCCATAATTATAGTTTTTATTCATTTTGGAGGACAGTAAAATGACGAAAGAAGAAATCATTAATGAAGCTTTTAAAGCAATGAAGAATGCGTATGCACCTTATTCTAATTATCATGTAGGGGCATGTATCGTAATGAAGGATGGTAAGTATTTCTATGGAGCAAATATTGAAAATGCTTCATATGGAGCAGCAGTATGTGCCGAAAGAAATGCAACATTTGCGGCTTATTCTAATGGCTATAGAAAAGAAGATATTGAAGCGTTAGCTATCGTATCGGATGGACCAAGAATTGCGGCACCATGTGGTATTTGCAGACAAGTACTTTGCGAACTATTAGAACAAGATACACCAATTTATTTATCTAACGGTAAAGAAGAATGTACAACAAATATTGCTGAATTATTACCAATGCAATATACAAGTGAGGATTTAATTAAGTCAACTACCCACCACCTAAAGGTAGTGGGCTTGTAAAAGCCCTAGTTGACTA
>CAVIQY010000121.1:0-3171 GCA_963645035.1 bacterium
CAAAACCATGTAAAGGTATTGATACAGGAGACAATAATACTTTTTTAAGATTGTGGTATGAG
Source organism: bacterium (assembly GCA_963645035.1). Taxonomy (GTDB): domain Bacteria; phylum Bacillota_I; class Bacilli_A; order Erysipelotrichales; family Erysipelotrichaceae; genus Bulleidia. The sequence goes on from CAVIQY010000121.1 coordinate 63, forward strand.
ATTCCTAAAATGAAGTTTTTTTTACCAAAAGGTACTCTTTGTTGCGAAGATGATTTTTTGCATATGAAATGGTTCCCATATAATAAAGGCGGAAGTTATAGGAAATGGTATGGTAATAATGATTATGTTTTAAATTGGGAAAATAATGGTAGTAAATTACGACAATTTAAAGGATCAAATTTAAGAAATAAAGACCGTTATTTTGAACAAGGAATAACATGGTCAACAGTTACATCTGGCAAAAGCAGTTTTCGTTATTTTACATATGGTTTCTTATTTGATAATGGTGGTTCATGTTTATTTGCTAATAAACATCTTCTTTATATACAAGGACTATTAAACTCATGTGTTTCACAAGAACTACTTAGCATCCAACCAACTTTAAACAATCAACCTGGAACTATAGGTAGTATTCCTCTTTTGATTTCTACGAGTGAAAAAAGTGTTGAATGTTTTGTTAATCAAAATATTTCCTTATCCAAATCCGACTGGGATTCCTTTGAGACATCCTGGGATTTTAAAGTACATCCATTAGTAAAGAATCATGTAAGTAGTATAAGTGAAGCTTATGAGATGTGGGATAAAGAATGTGAAGAAAGATTTAATACATTAAAGAGTAATGAAGAAGAATTAAATAGAATCTTTATAGAGATATATGGACTACAAGAAGAATTAGATCCAAGAGTAGAAGATAAAGATGTAACGGTAAGAAAAGCAAACCTAAGTAGAGATATAAAGTCATTAATCAGTTATGCAGTAGGTTGTATGTTTGGAAGATATTCATTAGATGAAGAAGGACTAGCATATGCTGGAGGAGTATTTGATAAGAATAAATATAAGAGCTATGCAGTAGATACAGATAATATAATTCCAATATGTGAAGAAGAATACTTTGAAGATGATATCTGTACAAGATTTATAGAATTTATCAAAGTAGTATATGGAGAAGAAAGATTAGAAGAGAATCTACAATATATAGCTAATGCATTAGGAGGAAGTGGAAATAGTAGAGAAGTAATAAGAAACTACTTCTTAAATGATTTCTTTAGTGATCACTGTAATACATATCAAGTAACAGGATCTGGAAAGAGACCAATCTATTGGTTATTTGATAGTGGAAAGAAGAATGGATTTAAAGGAATCATGTATATGCATAGATATAGCAAAGATTTAATTGCTAGATTAAGAACAGAATATGTGCATCCATTACAAGAGAAATATAGAACAGAGTTAAAAGTATTAGAAGAAGAAAGAGATAGTACAAGTAATCAAGGAGAGAAGATAAAGAAAGAGAAAGAGATCAAGAAGATAAAAGAGAAGATAGCAGAATTAAAAGAGTATGAAGAGAAAGTACATCATTATGCAGATATGATGATAGAGATAGATTTAGATGATGGGGTAAAAGTAAATTATGCAAAGTTTAGTGATTTACTAGCTAAGATTAAATAATTTACTTGGAGGAATACAAATGGCACGTGTAAAAACGATAACACTACATTTAATTGATGGAACATCTAATGGTAGATGGAAAGCTAAATTAGGAAATTGGGATTGTATAGCATATAAGATTCCACATAATCAATTAAGTAATTGTAAAGATTTAAAGGATATAAACGCTCCTGGAGTATATTTTCTTTTTGGTGAAGAAAATAAACAATTTATTTATGTGGGTGAAGCAGAAAATGTAAGGACGCGTATTTCACAACCTCATACATTTGATAAAGATGGTGGAAGTTATTGGAATGAAGCGATTATTTTAGTTACACCTGGCGGAATGTTAGAAAAAGGTCGTGTTAAGTATTTAGAAAATCGTTTCTATGAACTTGCAGTTAAGGCAAAAAGATATGTTGTAAAAAATAGTAATACACCAACACAATCTAGGATGTCTGAGGAAACAATCGATATGCTTGAAGATTTTATTGATTATGCAAAACTCCTTGTGGCAGGACTAGGATATACGCCATTTGATTCATTACCTGAAAAAGTACAAGAAGTAAAAGAAGATACAGATTTACTCTATTTTAGTAGAAATGGAATTCAAGCATTTGGTAAGAATACTGATTCAGGATTCTATGTACTAAAAGGTAGTACTATAGCGAATGATAAACTAGCGGATTATGTTAGTAGTGGAATAAAAGAAGCTAGAGAGAAATACGCTTCTAAGATTCAGAAGGGTATATTACAAGAAGACATATGTTTTGGTAGTTCATCTACTGCCGCAACATTTGTATGTGGTAGAAGTTGTAATGGTTTAGTTGAATGGAAAAATAAAGAGGGAATCAAACTAAAAGAGTTAGTTAGTAAAGAATCTATAAAACCATCTAATCTTTATCATTTGAAAAGTACTAAAATTAAAGCAACAGGTAAAGAAAGTAAAAATGGCTTTGTTGTATGCAAAGGTTCAGGTTTTATTAAAGAAGAAACAGATTCTTGTCCTAGCTATATTAGAGACGATAGAAAAGCATTAATCAAAGAGGGAAAAGTAAAAGGATATATCTTTGTTAAAGATGTTGAATTTAGTAGCTCATCTAGAGCAGCTAGTGTCGTGTTAGGAAGAAGCTGTAATGGGTTAGAAACATGGGTAGATGAAAATAATCAATGTCTAAAAGATAAGCAATAATTCTATGATATGTGGAGGGAAAACATATGTATGAAATAACAAATTGGCAGTCGCAATATTTAGTAGATTCTAATGACATACCTAAGATTACGTTAGAATCATGTGTATTAAATGAAGACTTTTTAAAACAATTCAATCAAAATCAAGATGTTGAGAGTGATTGTATTGATATCAAGTTCGATAGTCGCTTAAAGAAAGCAGATAAATATGACTATGGATTTGCTGTGTTTTCTGGAATTCTATCTTATATAGTTAGTGATTATTTCAAAGATTTTAAAAAGGAACAAGATTTTCAAGCATTAATAAAAATAGTTTTTGTTGCGTTTAAAGTTGATGGTATTAATTACGATGATAAGATTGAAAAATGTTTATCTAAAGTAGAAGATAATGTAAAACATGCGGATGACTATAAAGAATGTGTTGAAGACTTTTGTGAAGAATTAAATTACAGAGGATTAGGTATTTCTATTGTTGAAGCTATGTTTAACA
>CAVIQY010000122.1:0-3161 GCA_963645035.1 bacterium
GATTATCATTATCATAGCAGGTCTTTTTCTTATTACAAAAAAACATCCTAATCTATATGAATTATTTATGAATGATCCTCATGGAACTCTACTAGTATTATCTAATAGTAGATTAGAAATGGCAGAAGGAATACTCGTTAACTTAAAAAATAGTTGGCTACTAGGAAATGGTTATTGTAATAATACTTTTGTAATAAGTAACTATTACAACATTCCTCATCCTCATAATGTCATTATGGCCACATTACTTTATTCTGGTATTAGTGGGTTAATTACTTTTGTATTATTTATTATTCTAAACATACAAGCAATCATTCAGAATATACATGCTATATTTAGAAATCAATTAAAGTGGATACTTGTTCTCATTATTTGTTTATGCATTGAATCTATGTTTGATATATGTATTATTGGTGCACCAGTAAATATACAAACATTATTCTTCTGGTTCTGTTTAGGTTTTATTGCTAAGGAAAGTGTATAAGAATGTTAAAAGGAAAACATAAAGACATACTCTTATATTTATGTATATCGATTGTAATCATTACAATCTTTTCAGAGTCTTCTTTTCTCTATAAATTAAATCCTTGGTCTGATTTAAATATCTATTTAACTATAGGTAGAGATATTCTAAGTGGTGGTAAGCTATATACTACTTTATTTGATCATAAAGGACCCATCTTATATTTTCTCTATACTCTAGTATCTCTTTTATGTAAACATTCTTATTTTGGTGTATATCTATTAGAAGTAATCTGTTTATTCTTATTTTTATATTATTCGCATAAAATATTACTTTTATTTAGTAAAAAGCGTCATCCATTATTTCTTACTTGTATCGCAATAATCATTACTACTTCTTATACATTTTCTTATGGAGGAGGTAGTGTAGAAGAATTATTCTTACCTATCTTTCAAATTACAAACTATATTTGTTTAAACAAGATGATTAAACATGAATCTTTTGACTATAAAGAATGTATTCTTATAGGATTACTTGCTTGTTTATCTTTCTTAACTAAATTTACTCTATGTGGTTATTTCCTAGGTGTAGCGATATGTTTAATCATCTATCAATATAAAATAGATAAATCTAAAGTAATATCTTGTGTCTTATATACACTATTATCTTTTATTCTTATCTTTGGTTTAACTTGTATCTATTTTGTCGTTAATCATAATATGAATGATTTTATCGAGTCATACTTTAAATTTAATCTATTTAGTTACATGGCCCCTAGAACATTCTTAGAAAGAATTAAAGCGATGCTAACAGTGGTTTTATTATGGTATAGCAAATACAATCTAATTCTTGTTCCTATTAGTACATTGTCACTTGTATATAGCTTAATTCACTTTAGAAAAAGCTATACAGGACTATTTATTCTTACGACTAGTATTTGTTGGTATTTTATTACCTTTGTTGGCGCAAAATACATAGCCTACTACATATTACCTATATCGATATATTCTATATATCTAGTATTATTCTTAGAAAAATATAAGTATGCAAATATCTTTATGATACTTATCGCTTTTATTTCTATATTTGATTCTAATAATATAAAAGACATAGCTAGAAAAGACTATGTCCAATATGAATTTAGTAATATTATTCGTGATTCTTCTTTCTTAGTTTATAAAGGCTATGATCAAGGTTTCTATAAGACTAGTAACCAAACACCTAGCTGTAGATATTTCACCACAACAAATGGTTGGTTACCAAACTATGAAGAAGATACATTAAGTTGTATCAATTCCAACGAAATAAAATATCTGATTACTATGGATAATGAACTAGATTTAGATAACTATAAACTCATTAAAGAAGTAACGTATGAATACGATACAAAAGATAGAACTTATCGTTTATATCAAAGAATATAGTTTCATAATCATCGGATCTACATTCTCTATAGAATATACTTCTGCATCTTTTTGAGCTTGTAATCCTAATGTTTCTCTTAACTTACTGTTACTCACCAGTAAGTTTATTTTTTCTTTAAATGCCTTTTGATCATCTACTGGATATAAGTAACCATTCTTACCATCCTGGATTAAATCATGATTTCCTCTGATATCTGTTGCGACTATTGGTAATCCAGCTGACATCGCTTCAATAACAGATACGGGTAAGCCTTCTCTTTTAGACGGAAATACAAATATATCTCCTACATAAAGTAGCCTTCTCGCATCTTTTCTAAAACCTAAGAATAATACTTTATTTGTTAATTGTTCTTTTTCTAAATACGCTTTATAGTAGTCTCTAAGCTTACCATCCCCAGCAATCACATAATATGTATTAGAAGAACGTAATTCTTCTTTTAATGTATCTATCACAAATTGATGATTCTTATTCCCATTTAATTCGCCTATAGAATATAGAACTAATGCATCACTTGGTATACCTAATTCTTTTCTTAGTTCTTCTTTACTACATTTAAGGGATTGTATCTTATGTACATCAATTCCTACACCAGGGATATAAATCGGTCCACCATTAGGTTTATAGCTAAACTCTTTTGCAGATGCGTAATCTTCAGGATTAATCGTAACAAGTACATCTGTATACTTAGCAGCTTGCTTCTCCATAGTCTTATATACTAATGTATTGACTAATGGTGCTCCCTTATAGAAATGGAATCCATGAGCAGTATAAATCACTTTTATATCTAGTCCTTTAGCAGCCATTCTTGCGTAATATGCCGCTAGTGGTGTATGACAAGACATAATGTCATATTTTTCTCTAATTAATATCTTTCTTAGTTCATTTTTAGCCTTTACATTATCTAAGCTAAGAGGATTTCTAGAAAATGGTAATGTATATTTATGATGTATATCATCATTCGTATATGTACCATTTGTTACGACATCAACGATGTCTCCTCTCTCACTTAATTCATGTATCGTTCTTAAATGAAATGTTTGTATATGTAAATCTACTGTTGCGACAAAAAGCATTTTCATCTTACCACCCGTTACGTTCTTTCGTTCCATCATTCGTTCCATTTTTTGCTAATTTCATTAATGAAGTAAAAAAATTAGCTTATTTATGCGTAATTCTCATTTTGTGATTCGTTCCACTTTTCGTTCCATTTTTATTTGTTTTTTTGTAACAAGTATTTTTTCCGGAACCTTGCATCACTATATATTCAGTTTCT
>CAVIQY010000123.1:0-3159 GCA_963645035.1 bacterium
ATGGGTTAAATGTATTGATTACTTCAGATCATGGTTTCTTATATACAGAAAAAGAATTAGAAGAAGCAGATAAGATGGAAAGAGCAGATTTTAAGAAAGATATCATTGAACAAGGTAGAAGATATGTGATTACAAATAAAGAAGCTAAACCAGAGTTCTTAATGTCTGTTAAAGGTATTTATAACAAGAATGATATGTTAGGATTTGCTCCTAGAGAGAATATTCGATTAAAAGGTTCTGGATCACAAAAGTTTGTTCATGGTGGAATTAGCTTACAAGAAATGTGTGTTCCTGTAATTACTTATAAATTTATACGTTCAGGATATAAGGCATATCAAATGAATAAAGATAAATATGATGCTAAACCAGTAAGTGTAGCTCTATTATCTTCTAATCGTAAGATTAGTAATATGATATTTAACTTAAATTTCTATCAAAAAGATGCTGTTAAAGATAATCTAGTACCTTGTACATATATTACTTATATTGAAGATTCTAATGGACAAGAAGTAAGTGATAAACAAAAGATTATCGCAGATAAAACAAGTACGGTATTAAAAGATAGAGAATTTAAATGTACGTTTAACTTGAAATCACAGAAATACAATCATAATGAAAATTATTATTTAGTGATTGTAGATGAAGAAGGTAAACAAGTACCAACAAAAGAAGAAATACAAATTGATATTGCTATGGCAATAGATGATTTTGATTTCTTTGGATAGGAGACAAGAGATGAATAAAGCCGCAATCAAGAATTATGCTGTATGGGCAAGAAATGAACTAATAAAAAAAAAAAAAAAAAAAGCCTATGAATATGGTGTAACGAAAGATCAAATACCAGATAAGAATATTGATTCAATTAATGGAAGATTACTAACAAGTGAAGAAAGAAATCAATTAAATGAATTAATCGAAGAAGTAAATCAAAATGGTTTTATTCATGTCGTAGAAGAAGTAGCTTATACATGGTTTAATCGCTTCATTGCATTAAGATATATGGAAGTAAATAACTATCTACCACAAAGAGTAAGAGTATTTACAGATGAAAATAACGCATTTAAACCAGAGATATTAAAAGAAGCACAGAATATAGAATTAGATGGATTAGATAAACAGAAAGTATATAACTACTATATAGAGAATAAACAAGAAGAATTATATAAGTACTTATTACTAACAGTATGTAATGATATGAATCATTATCTACCAGATATGTTTACATCTATTAAAGACTATAAGACATTATTATTCCCAGATAACTTATTAAAAGAAGATAGTGTATTAGATAAGTTAATCAAAGATATAGATAAAGATAGTTGGACGGATCAAGTACAGATAATTGGTTGGTTGTATCAATACTATGTATCTGAAAAACATAATGAAGTAATTAATATTCTAAAAGGTACAGTAAAGAAAGAAGATATTGCGGCAGCTACACAATTATTTACTACAGATTGGGTAGTACGTTATATGGTAGATAATTCTTTAGGTAGATATTGGATAGAAAGAAATCCTAATAGTGAATTAAAGAATAAACTACAGTTTCTAGCTACTTCAAAAGATGGAACACTACCTTTTGTGAATGATCCAAGGCAGCCAGAAGAAATAACTTTTATTGATCCATGTATGGGGAGTGGACATATATTGGTCTATGCTTTTGATGTGTTAATGGAAATCTATAGAGAATGTGGTTATTCAGATAAAGATGCGGCTAAATCAATACTAGAAAATAACTTATATGGACTAGATATTGATGAACGAGCTTATCAATTATCTTATTTCTCTGTAATGATGAAAGCTAGATCATATAATAGAAGAATTTTATCAATGAATATTAAAAATAATCTTTCCGAGATTATAGAAACAAATGAAATAGATTCTTTAACATACCTTGGAATGAAAGAAACGGATAGTAGTAAAGAAATCAATGAGTATTTACTACATGCTTTTAAAGATGCAAAAGAACTTGGTTCTTTATGTATGATTGAAGAAAAAGACTATGATTCGTATATTGATTTAATTGATGAAATTCATACAGAGAAAAACTATGACTTAGTATCCATGAAATGGATGGATAAAACATATTACATCGCTAGAACCCTAGCAAAACAAGCTAGAATCTTATCTAAGAAATACTCTGTTACAACAACAAATCCACCTTATCTAAGTAAGATGGAAAGTGTCTTAAAGAAATATGTAACAACAAATTATAAAGATTATTCTTCTGATTTATTCGCTGTATTTGTGAAGAGAAACTTTGATTTTACAGAACCTAAAGGATACTTAGGATTTATGACACCATTTGTATGGATGTTTATTAAATCATATGAAAAGTTAAGAGAATATATCTTGGAAAACAAATCTATCGCAACACTAGTACAAATGGAGTACTCAGCATATGAAGAAGCAACAGTACCTATCTGTTCTTTCGTATTAAGTAATAATAAAACAAATAGCATAGGTTATTACTTTAGACTATCTGATTTTAAAGGTGGGATGGAAGTACAAAAACAAAAGGTATTAGAAGCAATCCAGAATAAAGATTGTGGTTACTACTATGAAACAGACTCCTCTAACTTCAGCAAGATACCTGGAAGCCCCGTGGCTTACTGGGTGAGTTTAAAATTCATTTATACTTTTGAATCTTGTAAAGCATTAAATGATATTTCTATTGCCCGTTCAGGACTTTCAACTGGTGATAATGATAAATATATGAGATTGTGGTTTGAAGCGTCAGTTCAAAATATTGCATTTAATTTAAGTTGTAATCAAGAATTTATTTCATGCAAAAAAAAGTACGTTCCATGTAATAAAGGTGGATCATTTAGAAGATGGTATGGAAATAATGATTATATTGTTAATTGGACTAATCCGTCTTCTATGCATAGACCACGTACTACATATATGGATTTATACTATAAACCAGCTATTACCTGGTCAGCAATAACATCTAGTCTATTTAATTCCCGAGTTTATGGTAAAGGTTTTTTATTCGATCATGCAGCAGCTAGCTTATTTTTGAATGATAGTACAAAGCAAAATTATGTTTTAGGACTTTTAAATAGTAAAGTTGGGCAATATATTTTGTTAATAATAAATCCAACAATAAATACTGGTGCAGAAGTTGTATCGAAAATACCTGTTAAATTTGAAAAA
>CAVIQY010000124.1:0-3010 GCA_963645035.1 bacterium
CTGTCCAATTATTAAGTACAGAAATAAAATGTTTGAAGATATTTTTTTCGTGACGCATTTCGGTAACAGGTTGATGTAAGGAATGTTCCATGAAATACTCTTGGCTATTTATTTTTTCTTCACGTTCATTATGCTTACGATAATATGTGCCATCAGCTTGTAAACTACTAGCTTTGGTATTATCTTGAAGCTCAATATCTAATATTTCTTGAAGTTTATTACATATATCTTGATCTAAAATAGGACAAGCAATTTCTACTCTTCGATTAAGATTTCGACTCATTAAATCTGAAGAAGAAATATAGTAAGAACTATTTTCTTTTCCAAAACGATAAATACGAGCATGTTCTAGAAATCTTCCTACAATGCTTGTGACATGAACATTTTCGGAAAAACCAGGTAGTTCTGGCACAATACAACAAATACCACGAATAATCAAATCAATTGTTACACCTTCTCTAGAAGCTTCAGATAATTTATCAATTACTTCTTTTTCTGTAATGGAATTAGCTTTAATACAAACGTATCCTTCTTTTCCTTTTTTGATTTCTTCATCAAGTTTTTCTAGAAGTAATTCTTTTATACCAAGAGGAGAAACACATAGCTTTTGATAATGACCATGTAAGTTATTGATTAACATATTTCTAAAGAAAGTAGATGCGTCATCAGCGATTTCTTTAGAAGCGGTCATATAACTTAAATCGGTATACATCGAATTTGTTTTCTCGTTGTAATTGCCTGTTCCAATTTGGGTGATTGTTTGCATACGACCGTTTTTACGTAAAGTAATGGAACAAATTTTACTATGACATTTGTATCCTTCAATGCCGTAAATGACTTGGCATCCTGAATCTTCTAACTGTTTTGACCAAGATAAATTATTTTCTTCATCAAAACGAGCACGAAGTTCCATGAGTACTAATACTTTTTTGCCATTTTCTGCAGCTCTACATAAGATATGGGCAATTTTAGAAGAAGATGCTAGACGATAGATGGTAATTTGAATCGATAATACATCTTCTCTATCTGCCGCTTCATTTAATAAATGAATAAAAGGATCGACTGAATCAAAAGGATAGAACAATAACTTATCTTTTTGTAATACTTGATCAATGATACTTTTTGATTTAATTAAATCTTCAGGCCATCTCGGTGTATATTTTGGATAAAGTAAATTTGGTACAGATTCAAATTCACTTGCTAGACGATAGACATATTTCATATTTAAAGGACAAATATCTATCATGACTTGTTCCTTAGTGGTATGAGTAATATTCATTAATTTAGCTAAGAAAGCATCAGAAACGGGATGACTTAGTTCAAGTCGCATAACAGCTAGATGATCTCTTTTCTTTAGTGCTTTAGAAAACATACTTCTAAAGTCGATATCACTATCTTCAAATTTTTCATCATCTAAACTAATATCTCCATTTCTTGTGGCAGAGATAATACAGCTTTCTTGAACACTATAGCTACTTCCAAATAATGAAGACGCTTTTCTTAAAATGATATTTTCTAAGCGAATAAAATGTCTATTTTGACTAAAACGAACGTATGGTGGTAAAGCTTCAGGAATAGGTATAATCCCTAAGCTATACCCATCTTTTTTACTCTTTAATAAAGCCGCAATATAAAGTTGTTTATTTCCTAAATGAGGTACAGGATGGTGTGGTCCAATTATAATAGGAGAAAGTAGAGGTAAGATATTATTTTTATAATATGCTTTGATATAAGTTTCTTCTTCACTAGATAATTCATCATAGTTTAAATCTTCTATTTCGTATTCTCTTAGAGCTTGCATAACATCAAGATAAGTATTCTTTTTGAATGTCATTAAACTAGAAACAGTATGTAAAATTGCTCTTAATTGTTCACTTGCGGTTAGGCCTGATTTATTATCAATATCTTTTGGGTAAATATGAGATAAATCAAATAAACTGCCAACACGAATCATAAAGAATTCATCTAAGTTACTAGAAAAAATGGACACAAACTTTAAGCGTTCTAAAGGATAGAGTGACGTGTCAGATGCTTCTTCTAAAACACGCTTATTAAAAGCGAGCCAACTTAATTCTCGGTTTTGGCTGTATGGATATTTTTCGGAAGTAGTTTTTGACATAAGTATCCCTCACGCACACCATAATCACTGACAATCATTTCATCAGCGTCAAAGTATTCAAAAATATATTGCAAAATCATATAGCCAGGTACGAGTGTATGAATTCGTTCTGGTTCAAGTCTAAGAATTAAATTGACACGGTCATCATCTTTACGACATAAAAGATAAGATAATCCTTTTAATTGTTCTGCTGTGACCACATGACACGAATAATCTAAACCATAATATTTTTGAGCAAGTTTTAATATTCCTCTAGCTGTACCACCTACCGCAATAAAAACATTTGGTGTTTCTTTATCATGAATCTTATCTAACTTGATTGTCTTTTTGATGACTTCTTTAATCTTTTTCATGGAATCTTTTCCAGGTAAGATATTCTTTACACATCTTTTATATAGGCTTAAAGATCCAACAGAGAAACTATGAGAAGTTAAAATTTGATTATCTTTAAATGAAACAACTTCCGTACTTGCGCCACCTATATCAATACATATTCCATTAGAAATTAGTAGTTGTTGGAAAGCACCATAATAACCAAGTGTCGCTTCAACTTCCCCACTAATGACTTCTACTTTAAAACCAGTTTCTTCTTTGATGGCACTGACCGCTTCATCAGTATTTGCGATATTTCTTAAAGAAGCTGTAGCGAAAACAAATACATTTTCTATTTTTAACGCTTCTAATGTATGTTTGAATTGTAATAAACCTTCACTAGCACATTTAATTCCATCACTTGTTAGTACATTACTTTCTACATATCCTGCTAACCCAGCCATAATCTTTTCTCTAAATAAAATCTTGAATACATCATCATGAATTTCATATAAAGTTAATCGCATTGAGTTAGAACCTATATCAATCACTGCTTGTTTCATAATCCCTCCATTAAAC
>CAVIQY010000125.1:0-2999 GCA_963645035.1 bacterium
AAGCTAGTGTAAGTATAGGTAAGATAAAATCTACTAATAAGTTATTTATACGAATAGTTAAATTAAAGAAAGATAAAGCACTTAATCCTGCACCTAAAAAGGCAACGAGTAAAAAGCATTTAGGTTTACTGATTACACCAAATATGGCATAGAACAAAGAAAAGATGAGTAATCCTTGCCCTAATAAGAACACGCCATCACTATGTCCTAAGAATGTACCAAAATAATAAAGTAATGAAGAAGTACCTATAGGATAATTTGTAAATTCTACTAAAGCATTTGATGCATTAGGAAAAGCATTATTTGTTAGTAATACTTTTACAATTAATGCCCAGTGTGTAAAGTTATCATAATGTTGCAAATGTTCGTGTAATAAAAGAGTGATAAAAGGAATACTACCGATAACAAAGCAAATATCTAGTAAATGTAAATGTTTTAAGTACGTAGATATATTCTTATGGTGAATGATTCCTAACCATACAAAAAGGATTATTCCTATGACATAAACAAAACATGCTGTAGGAAAGAGAATATTCAATATCCCACCATAGTAAACAATTACGGTAACGAAAGAAATAACAAACGCTGGCACAAAACAAAAAGGTACTTTAAGAAATTGTTTTGCCCATAGTAATAAACCTGTACAAGAAAGAATAAAACCAATTGTAAGAATTAATCTAATCAATAGATTCATTGTATTAAGCTTCCTTTCCCGTTAATTTAATAAATGCATGGTGACTTCTTTTTGATAAGATTCTTACTAAATCATCAAATGTTGTATTCCAACCATCTAGTTCTGTTGCAATACCTGTATCACGGTCATAGACTAATTGATTAAACTCTTTCTTATCATTTTGACTAAGTGGTGTAACCGTAAAAGAATATAAGTATATCTCTTCATCTTGATCATTCTTCTTTTCCCAATTTCTTATTGGACTTGCATATAAGTTCGCATCAAAATAATCATTTTTAATTTCTAAATTATATTCTGTTATATCTTCAGGTAGTTTCGTTGTTGTTTGAACAAGGACACCATAATCAGATAAGTTGATTGTTTCACCATCTAATACACCACCATTCCATTTAACTTGTACTTTTTCACGAGCATCAATACGTTCAGATTGTCTAGGCATATCTCTACCTAACATAAAGGCAACAGAATATAGTAAAGCAATCAAGTTGTAACATAACCAATAAATAATGACAGCACTATAGATAAGCGCAATACCATATTTCCCTCTTACAAAACGAATAATTGCTAGTATAGAAAGAACGATTAATACAAGATGAGGTAATGTATATAAAAGAGCTCTACTATTTTTCTTTTGTTTCTTTTTCGCAGTAACTTTAAACTTTGTTTCTCTAATATGTAATGTTTCTAGTAATACAGGAATAATTAGTGAAGGAGCTAGTGTCGTATCAATAATTTGACTCCACTTTTGACTTCTTACATTACTAGATAATTTCTTCATAGACCAACTATAAAAGAAATAACTTGGTAACCAGAAGATTAATAATTGTAGTAGTGTACAATTAACAACTTGGAAATCAAATAAAGCAAACATAATTGGCGCAAGAATAAAGATAATACGATTAAAGAATGACCACCAATATAGGAATGCATTTAAATAAGTGACCCTAGCACTAAAAGATAATTTGCTAGAGAACACAGCATGTGTATTTTGAATACTTTGTATTACGCCTCTTGCCCAACGGACACGTTGTTTCATCATGGAAGGTACATCTGTTGTGGATAAACCATGCGCTTCTATTTCATCTGTTGCATAAGTAATATAACCGGCCATTTGTAAACGACAGCTTGTTTCATAATCTTCTGTAATTGTGTTATATGGGAAACCATCTATTTCTTCCATTGCTTTACGTAGAATTAATGTATTACTACCTGTATAAGCACATGCATTAGAAGAATTACGCATTTGGTTTACTTCTTTAGAAAAGAAATCTTGTTCATTAGGAATCACATCTTCAGCAAATAAGTTAAATTGGAATAAGTCTAGATTATAAAAAGATTGTGGTGTTTGAATTAAACCAATTTTTAAATCTTCTTCTTTTTCTTCTTCTGTTCTTAAACGCCAAATACCATTTTCTTTAATGTAATCTGTTAACGCAAAGTAAGGTACAGTATCCATTAAAAATGTATGACGAGGAATCATATCCGCATCAAATGTGGCAATTAGTGGAGAGTGAGTTTGAGACATTGCATAGTTTAAATTTCCTGATTTAGCATGTTTGTTATCAGGTGCACCTATATAACCAATACCTAAGGAATAAGCTAAATCTTTTACTTCAGGTCTACATGTATCATCACATAAGTAGATATGTACTTTAGTTGGATCAGGATAATCCATATAAGTACATGCACTTGCGGTTTTAAATAAAACATCACAAGATTCATTATGTGTCGCAACAAATACATCTACATCAGGATAAGCAGAATCAGGAATGATAGGTTTATCTAAATGACCTTTATCCGCATTCACTTTACGATAATAAAGTTCAAAAGTAGTCATGACTGTTACTGTCTCAGCAATCCATAGCATGATACCAAAAATAAGTTGTGGTAAACCAGCTTGAAAAGGAAGTGTAAATAATAGTCGCCATAACAAATAAATCGTCATTAGTATTGCTGTAATGATAAATAAGATTGTTGTTTTATATTGACGGTCATTTTTGACCATGACTTTCTTTTTCTGTTTCTTTACTTTATTCATGATGAAATACCCAACCTTTCTGTGCGTAATAACTGAAGAAGAATAGTAACGAATCTCCTATAATTTTTGCGATTTTTTCATCCCAATATAGATAATGACTTGTTAAATAAACAAATATCGAACTTAGTAACATCACAATAATGCATAAGAATACATATCGGATCATTGTTGAAGAATGGGAAGTGTTATCTTTAAAAACTATTTTTTTATTTAACAAATAATTAAATGACATTGAAATCATACGTGCAATTACAGTCGCAAGCATAA
>CAVIQY010000126.1:0-2840 GCA_963645035.1 bacterium
AGAATGGATTACTTCATTTTGTAATATGTTATGGTTGTCTAACAGCTGTATTTTTAATGTTTAGTATATTTATTAGTACACATAAAAATAATGTGAATAACTTGCAAAATGTTGATGGTAAGAATTGGATTGTGCTAGTGATGATTTATGTATACATGTTCATGGGAATTGTAGAAATTACATATAATAAGCATTTCTTTTTCTATATTATCTTCTTATATGCATGTTCTTGTATGAAGGATGCTAAGGAAATACAATGAAAAGAAATTATTTAATAGATTATATAAAGGTTATATTTGCTATTTCTATAGCTTGTTCGCATTATAAAGGATCGATATTTTCAGCAGGAATGATTGTAAATTGCTTTTTTGTACTATCTGGGTACTTTTTGATGACGTCTTATGAATCTAGAAAATACGAAAATGCATATGCATATACAAAAAATAGAATCAAAAAGATATATCCACAATACATCGTTTCTTTTTTCATTCTTTTTATTTATACAAACCGTAATTTAAAATGTGGTGTAATTGAGTGGATTGAGACATTTGTAAATCGTCTTCCAGAGATTTTTTTACTACAAAATTTAGGAATATTTGATGGTGGGATAAATTATCCATTGTGGCAACTATGTACTTTGATTTTCGTATCTCATGTTTTATATAGTCTTTTAGAAAAGGATAAGAAATTTACATTAAATGTAATATGTCCAATATTAGTTGTTTTAGTATATACATATTTTGCGAATATCTTTGGTACACATGATGTTGATCCATGGGGAATAGAATATAAATTCTTATATGTTCCACTTTTAAGGGCCTTCGCTTCTACTGCAATTGGTATGATTGTATATTATCCAATAAACGAACTATCTAAGTATATAAGTAAAAAATGGCAAGGACGACAGATTTCTTTATGTAGTTTATTATCTTGTTGTGTGTTTTGGGTGAGCCGTAAATCTTATATTTCTATTATTGCGTTTTGTATCATATTGTTGTTTTGTTTAACTCCAACAGGAATATTTGCACATGCAAACAAGAAACCACCATTTTCTGGAGAAAAACTATCTCTTGGAATCTATTTCAACCAAGCTTTTTTGATTAATATTTTTAATGATTATTATGTTAGTTTTGTAGGATATGCACAATTAATAGACAAGGTAATTTTTATAGCAGTATTAATTGTATATTCAATTGTTTTAGATAAGTTGATTAGCTACGTTATAGAAAGGAGACAGAGTTCTTATGGACAAACAAAATAATAAAATATCTGTAATTGTTCCAATTTATAATGTAGAACATTATCTTGATCGATGTGTTGAATCAATTGTGAATCAGACTTATAAAAATTTAGAGATTATATTAGTAGATGATGGCTCAAAGGATTCTAGTGCAACCATTGCGGATAATTGGGCAAAGAAAGACGCAAGAATTAGAGTAATTCATCAAAATAATGTTGGGTTATCTGGTGCTAGAAATAATGGAATCAAGGTTGCGACAGGTACACATATTGTTTTTGTGGATTCAGATGATTGGGTGGATAAAGACATGATTTCTGGTCTAGTGAATGGCTTAAAAGATGGCGAGATTGTATGTTGTGGAATGATTCAAGCAACAGATACACAAAATACTGATATGCCATGGTATAAAGAAAAGGAAATACTATCTAGTAGTGAAGGAATTAAATTGTTAGTAGAAAATAAAACTTTTACTGCTCATATTCCTAAAAACATTTATCCAAAATATGTATTTGATCATGTAGAGTTTCCTGATGGTAAGTTATTTGAAGATATTCGAACAACACATAAATTGTTTTCACAGGTGGATAAGATATGCATCATACCTGAGAGATATTACTATTACTATGTGCGTGATGATTCCATTACAAATATTGTTAAACTAAGGAATCAAATTGAATGGTATGAAGCTCTTGAAGAAAGAAGACAAGATTTATCTAATGTTTTAAGTGAAGAAGAAAATGATTTAATTATGTCTCAAAAGGCAGTTGTCATGTCTTTAGCTATGGTTCAACATCCATTCATTGATGAGGAGAAAGAGTGGTATTCTAATGAGATTGCAGAGATTAAGTCTTTCTTAAAACAGAAAAATACGAAAAAGGCAGTTTGGAAATATGCGACAAAAGCACAGTATATCTATTATTTACTAGCTAGAACATTCTTCTTTTCTGCTAATAACATATATCGAATACTAGGTGTAAACAAATGAGAAAAACAGTATCTGTGATTGTACCTGCGTACAATACCGAAAAATATATCAGTAAATGCATTGAAAGTTTAAGGAATCAATCTTATCAAGAAATTGAGATTCTTTTAATTAATGACGGTTCAATAGATGAGACACTATCTATTTGTAGAAGGTATGAAAAAGAAGACAAGCGTATTCGCGTAATAGATAAAGAGAATACTGGTGTTTCTAATACAAGAAATATTGGATTAAAAGAATGTACTGGTGACTATGTTATTTTCGTGGATAGCGATGATTATATGAGTGAGGATTATATTTCTACATTAGTTTTAACTTTGGAAGAAAGTCATAGTCAAATGGCATGTGTAGAATATTCCTTAGTGAATGAAAATGAAGAATATTCTACACATGAATCGATACTAAAAGATGGTGAGAGTAAATGTTATAAAGCAAAAGAAGCGATTAACTTGATGGTAAACAAAAATGCATATCAAGGATACTTATGGAATAAAATATTTATTAAAGATATTTTGATTAAAAATAATATATTTTTTGATGAAAGAATAAAGATTTGGGAAGATATGCTTTTTTGTTTAAGATATTTATTCGTGATTGATTCTGTTACTTATATTAATG
>CAVIQY010000127.1:0-2796 GCA_963645035.1 bacterium
TCTGTACACTGTTTTGTTACCATCAATTTTTTCGCTAGAACAAGACTGTATCATAATTTTCATACATCTGTACACTGTTTTGTTACCATCAATTTTTTCGCTAGAACAAGACTAAGTGATAAAGCACTTGGAAGCCCTGGAGGTTTTGTTACCATCAATTTTTTCGCTAGAACAAGACCAAAATATATAGCTTTGTATAATTCTACAAGTTTTGTTACCATCAATTTTTTCGCTAGAACAAGACCTTATATACTTGTGTATGGTCATGTTAAAGGTTTTGTTACCATCAATTTTTTCGCTAGAACAAGACTGTGTCTGCATAGCAATCACATCATCAGGAAGTTTTGTTACCATCAATTTTTTCGCTAGAACAAGACCAAGCATATAAACTGCTTTATACATGGCTTGTTTTGTTACCATCAATTTTTTCGCTAGAACAAGACTCAAAATTCCAAGCTGTGCTGATGTGTCTACGTTTTGTTACCATCAATTTTTTCGCTAGAACAAGACATGGTGATAAAGGCGTTATTTATTACATTGGTTTTGTTACCATCAATTTTTTCGCTAGAACAAGACAGTTTGCGAACTTCCCAGTCTGCTGTTCGTGTTTTGTTACCATCAATTTTTTCGCTAGAACAAGACATATCTCTATGACTTATTGTATTAAGCCAATTCTAATATGAGTGAAATGAAATATTAGAATTGGCTTTTGGTATATAATGTTTTTGCTGAGCAATAATTGTGTTTTCACTTTTTGAATCAGTATCTAAAATAATTGAAATTAGTAATGTTTAAGCTATTAAGCAGAAAGTAGGGAGTAAATAATGAAAGTAATTTGTTTTCATAATCCAAATGAAGAAAATGGATATTTAAGTAATTGGTATTTATCAAATTTTGTATTAGATGGAATACTATTTTCTTCTATGGAACAATATATGATGTATCAAAAAGCAATATGTTTTAATGATACTGGTATTGCAAAAAAGATATTAGACACAAAAGATGTGGCAGAAATTAAAGCACTTGGAAGAGAAGTTTCTAATTATAATGACAGTATTTGGAATGGTATGCGTCAAATCCTTATTTATGAAGGATTAATGGCTAAATTTACACAAAATGAAGATCTAAAAGAACAACTTTTATCTACTGGTGATGCAATACTAGCAGAGTGTGCTGTAAAAGATAGAATTTGGGGAATAGGGTTGTCAATGACTAGTCCAGAACGATTGAACATTTATAAGTGGAATGGTCAAAATCTTTTAGGATATGCATTGATGCTAGTTAGAAAAAGATTATCCAAATAATCACAGTTAGTTATGCTAACTGTCTGTATGAAAGATAGTGCGTTAAAGATAGATAGAACATGTCACGTGATTTATTCAAAGAAATGTAAGAAGGTTATTCTTAAGTATATTTCTATGCATTATGCAAAAGATGAAGTAGAAGATATTTTTACAACTTGACCAGTTGCTGAATTTGCTAGAAGTCACGATTTGTTAGATATTCTACCAGCTCTATGTAATATAGATTATAAAGCGATGGAATTAATCCATGCTCGTTTAGTTCGTACAACGACTTTAATAACAGGTGAGTATTGTGACTATGCGATAGTAGGAGATAAAGATCCATACTTAAAAGATCGTGAAGAATATCGTGATGAATTAGGTGCTCGAAAGAATAAATAAAAGATAGATTATTCGTCTATCTTTTCATATGTCTTTTCACTAATGATGTATTTAGGACGGTGTTTTGTTTCCATATAGGTTTTACCTACATATTCACCAATTACGCCTAGACTTAATAGTTGTATACCACCTAAGAAACAAATAATACAAATTGTAGAAGTCCAACCCGTAATGGTATTACCAGAGAGATTACGAATAAGTGCCCAGATAATCCCAACAAATCCAATGATACTAATAACTACACCAGTTAAAGAAATGATATGTATTGGTTTAGTAGATAATGATGTAATACCATCGAATGCTAAGCCAAGCATTTTCTTTAATGGGTAATGACTTTCTCCAGCAATACGCTCATGTCTTTCATAATATACAGAAGTACTCTTAAATCCTACAAGAGGAAACATACCTCTTAAGAAGATATTTACTTCATCGAAATCTTTTAAATGATTTAATACTTTTGAACTAGCTAAACGATAATCTGCATGGTTATATACTACTTCTGCACCCATTTTGTTCATTAATTTATAAAACATTTGAGCACTATTTCTTTTGAACCATGTGTCTGTTTCTCTACTACTACGAACACCATAAACAATTTCACAACCATTTAAGTATTCATCAACCATTTGATTCATTGCATTAATGTCATCTTGTCCATCACAATCGATAGATATCGTAATATCACAATGATCTTTCGCTTCCATAAGTCCTGCTAGTACAGCACATTGATGTCCTCTATTTCTGCTTTGGCAAATACCAATATAGTGTTCGTCTTGTTTTGCTAAGTCTTGGATAATCTTCCATGTATTATCCTTTGATCCATCATTTACAAATAGAACTCTACTAGAATTACTTATTTTATTTAAACTTACTAATTCATTGATTTTATTTAAAAAGATTGGTGCTGTAATAGGCAATACTTCTTGTTCGTTGTAACAAGGAATAACAATATATAAAATAGGTGTCTTCATTTCTAAACCTCTATAAATGATGATAGCATTGTTATTCATTTTTCACAAAAGAATATTTTTTTGAAATTTTTTGAAGAAATTTTGAGGATTTTCGATTTTTTTGCGAATACATATATTAGGAGGTTTAAATACAAATATGT
>CAVIQY010000128.1:0-2589 GCA_963645035.1 bacterium
TACAAATAGTCATTCAGTCTATATGTTACATTATCACTTGATTATGTGTATCAAACATAGAAAAAGAGTCATCGATGATGAAATATCTGGAAGACTAAAAGAAATATTTTTATATATTGCACCTTCTTATCATATTACTTTAGAAGAATGGAATCATGATATTGACCATGTACATATTCTGTTCAAAGGTCAACCAAACACAGAAATCAGTAAATTCATAAATGCTTATAAGTCTGCTAGTAGTAGACTAATCAAGAAAGAATATCCTCAAATACAAAAATCTCTATGGAAAGAAATGTTTTGGTCGCAAAGCTTTTGTTTGATTAGTACTGGTGGTGTAACAGTTGATCTAATTCAACAATATATTCAAACGCAAGGTGGTAAAGATGACAAGCAAAGATAAGAAAGCTAATTCTGCACTTAAATATCGCATCTATCCAAACGACTTACAAAAAGAGTTGTTTTCAAAGACGTTTGGATGTTGCAGAAAAATATGGAATCTCATGAAAGCTGATAGAGATAAAGCATATAAAGAACGAAAAGAAATCATACATCCTACACCTGCACAATATAAAACAGAATATCCATTTCTAAAAGAAGTCGATAGTCTAGCATTAGCGAACGTGCAACTCAATCAAAACAAAGCATATAACGAATTCTATAAATTATGTAAAGACAAAAAGAATTTCCGTGGTTTTCCAAAATATAAGTCTGCAAAGAAATCTAGACGTTCTTATACTACAAACAATCAAGGAAATACGATTTATGTAGGAAATGGGTTTATTCATCTTCCAAAAGTAGGCGATGTGAAAGCTGTTATACATAGAGATCCTGAATCTAATTGGAAACTAAAGTCTGCAACGATATCACAAGAAAGTGATGGAAGCTTCTATTGTTCAGTGCTATATGAATACGAAAAGAACATTAAAGATAAAGACTTAAACCGTGATTGTGCAATTGGCATTGATTACAAATCTGATGGACTATATGTAGATAGTAATGGTAATCAACCACTCTTACATAAATATTACCGTCAATCACAAAAGAAACTAGCAAAACTACAACGTAGATTATCACGAAAAGTTGGTTCAAAAAAAGGTGAAGAAAAGTCTCATAACTATTTGAAGCAACAGAAGAAAGTGAACAAGCTACATTGTCATATATCCAACCAAAGAAAAGATTATCTACACAAGAAGAGTACTGAGATAGCCAATCAGTATGACATTGTATGCGTAGAAAATCTGAATATGAGAGCGATGTCCAACAAAGGATTCGGAAATGGAAAAGCCACGATGGATAATGGATATGGAATGTTTCTAAGAATGTTGGAATATAAACTTGAGAGAAGAGGGAAATACTTTATCAAAGTAGATAAGTTCTTTCCATCATCACAAATGTGTTATGCATGTGGCGAAATCCATTCAGAGATGAAAGACCTATCAAAAAGACACATCCATTGTCAATGTGGATATACAAATGATAGAGACATCAACGCTGCAAAAAATATCAGACGAGAAGGTCTAAGACTTCTTGGGTTAGCATAAATAACAAATGAAAAAAAGGTAGGGCAGGAACTGCCCAAACCAAACGCTTGTGGATATCGTGTAAGACATACAGATTACATCAAAGATGTTGTCTGTATGCAGTGGTAGATGAAGCAAGAAGCTCCGAACTCTAAGCGTAAGCGTAGGTCGTGAGTAGTTCACAGAATAAAGTAGTAGGAAATATGCGAAAAGTGTATAATTTTTGACATGAAGAAATTAATCCATACATGGTTTGGAAATGCTGAATTTTACAAGATGGTTATGGCTGTTGCTTTACCATTAGTCATCCAACAACTTTTTTCGACTTTTGTTAGCTTACTAGATAACATCATGGTTGGACAAGTTGGTACGATGGCAATGAGTGCAGTTTCAATATCCAATCAACTACTAATGGTAGTGACACTTGCGATTATTGGTAGTGTCAATGCGGCAGGAATATTTAGTGCGCAATACTATGGAAAGAAAGATATTGATGGTATGCAAGCTTGTTTACGTTTTAAGCTATATATCGCTATTTTCTTTTCTTTAGTAGGTATAGTTGTATTTATGTTCTTTGGGCAGAATTTAGTTCGACTATATATGAATGAAAGTGTAAATTCATTGGATACTATCGCATTAACAACGCATTATGCTTTAGATTATATTGATATTATGTTAGTAGGTATCTTACCTTTTGCGGTGTCTACGGCACTAGGATCATCAATGCGTGATACAGGAAAAACAGTACTTGTCATGATTGGTAGTATGAGTGGCGTATGTGTGAATTTCTGCTTAAACTATTGCTTAATCTTTGGTAATTTTGGTTTTCCAAAGCTTGGTGTAGAGGGTGCAGCGATAGCGACAGTGATTTCTAGATTTGTAGAAATGGGTGTAATTATATTTGGAACAATTAAGCATAAGAAAGATTTCTATATCTATGTAGATGGATTATTTCATGAATTTAAAGTTTCATTCGATTTAGTGAAGAGAATTATTAAAAAGGGTACACCGTTAATCTGTAATGAGATATTTTGGTCAATTGGTTTAGCTGCGATATCACAACGCT
>CAVIQY010000129.1:0-2499 GCA_963645035.1 bacterium
GATTATAAGGTGGTAATTTCAAAACGAGCAGAACAAAAATATGATGAAATAATGGAATACTTTTCAACTAGAATCATGAGTGGTTTAGTGAAAAAGAGATTTAATGATGATTTTGTAAAAACATTAGCTTTTTTGAAAACTAATCCCAAAGCGATGCAACTATCATTTAACCCAAAGTTAAAAGAAAAAGGTTATAGAATGATAAGGCTATCAAAGTATAAGTATATTTTGTTTTATACAATAGATGAAGATAAGGTGTATATTCAAACTATGATACATGAATCACAGAATCACGAAGTGAATCAAAATAATTTAAAATAGATGGATAGTTGATAAAAGGAAGAACGGGAAGCTAAATTAGTCTTTCCGTTTTCAATCTAGAAATAGATAAGTTTTGAGCTTTTTACTTGTGTGTGGACTTAATTGCACTTATTAATACTTTTTTTAGACACTTAATTGCACCTTTTAGCATGTTTTTTTGATACTTAATTGCACCAATAAGCACCTTTTTTGGTAACTTAATGGTTCAGTCCTGAAAACTGTGTATAGATTATGAATTTCTACGACTAGCATCTATGATTTTTAGAAAGAAATAATCGTCATCATCATAACCATATCCTTTTCTTCTAAGAGTTTTAATCATATTATTTGTACCTTCTACTTTGCCTGAAGATATATGAAAGATAGCGTGATTAATAATTCCATCCATATGGTTCTCTAAAAGTCTAGCGAACCATTTAAAATGTTTGTTGTCTGTTTCGTCACATAATCTGATGATTCGATTGATATGTATCTTCATACTTCTTTCAGTTTGTGCTTTATATGCTTTTTCTAGCTTTTCTTTGATCAAATCAATGGTGAAGAAAAGCTCGTTTTCTTTTAACAGTAATTTATACTCTTCTTCATAATTCCGTTGTCGTTTCACTTCTGGACGATTAAAAAGGCCACCAGCTTCTTGTATGACTTTACCTTCTTGTGCCTCAACACTTCTTTCTGCACGTGTAACAGAATTAGATTGAAGTATAAATTTTGAACCTTTTAACGCTTTAGCAGCTTCTATATTTCCTTCAGCTATAAGTCTTTTCTGTTCATCTTTACGTACTTCAGTTATTACCTTTTCATTGAAATTCTTAATAAGATGAAATCTATCAAATACCGTTTTAACCCATGGACACTTATCACGAAAAGCTTCTTCATAATCACTATTCATATCACAAGCTAGTGCTTCTACATTCTTCATCCAATCTATACCTACCCGATTGATGAAGTCATAGACTACTTGTTTTTTCTTTCCATGAGCTAGATACAATACATGTCCTGTATCTAAATCCATAATGATTGTGGCGTATTTATGACCTTTATGAAGTAGGAACTCATCAATCCCTAAATGTTTTGTGATTTCTGTAGGAAGACTTAATTCTTTACCTTCACCATCTACGGTATACAAGCTTTCTAGACGTTTCTTATCTATAGCTTTTACTACATTTTTACCAAGACCAGTAATCAAAGATACTTCTTTAAGAGTAAGACCCATTCTTAACAAATCCATAGTGTAGTTTTCAACAAGAATAGTATGAAGATGATCTTCTGCTTTAAAAGGAACAGACTCATCCCAAAAGTATGTACATTTCTTATTTGAACATACATAACGTGCTTTAGAAACGGATAATTCTGTATATTCTCCACCTATAGGAATATGTTTTAGACTAACAGTACAGGAACCATTACGAGAAAGAGGCTTATTGCATAAAGGACAATAAAGATTATTGTGATCATTTGTATTAACTCTACCAGGAACGATATTCATTTTTCGGTTGATTCTATAAGGCTTAGAAGAAGTTCCACAATTCCTTTCAATAGTTTGTTCAGTAGGTAAATTGGTTTGAATAAAATCAGGCATTGAAGAATTAAGTATCATCATGCCTGAGTGAAAAGAAATATCATCAGTATTATCTAAACGATTGTTTGAAAAAATTGACTCTTGTACGATTGGAGGAAGTTTATTAAAATTCATATGGAATACCTTTCTATGTGTTTTTTGCGAAATTAATTTTAAGGTATTCCTTTTTTATTTTCTACTATTCACTTACTTCCATACACAATTTTCGGGATTGATCCAAAATAATCATTAGTTTTTTAATTGTTGTTGGGTCATTATGTAGTTTACAAGCTCTAGAGATAAATGCTTCTGACATGAATAGAACTGTTTATGTTGCAAGAAGTACTGGTGGTTTTTATCATTACAGTAGCATTTGTGGAACAATGAGAAATCCATATTCAATGACTCTAAAAGAAGCAATTGATGCGGGCAAGAAACCTTGTTCTAAATGTGTAAATGATTCTGAGCCAACACCTACTACGACTCCAGAAACATATGCTGGATTTATTGACGTAGATTCAAAGACAGCTCACGCTGAGAATATTGCTTGGCTAGCTGAAACAGGAATTTCTCAAGGATGGACAGAGGCTGATGGTAGTAAGACATTCAGACCATATGCT
>CAVIQY010000130.1:0-2267 GCA_963645035.1 bacterium
ATTTACAATTATGAGAACTTAAAAGAAAGCGACAAGAATCTAATTAAGTTCATGCTTGAAACTACAAAATGCGCGTTGAACAATGCTTACTATAGTGACGAATATTGTTCGGGCGATGGAAGTACACTTTCTAAAATTAGAATGGAAGAACGCAAAAGTGCGCTAAAAGATGCTTGGGAAGAGTATCAATATTCAATCGTTGATTTGATTGTATCTACAATTGACGATTATGAAGATGAAGTTCCTGAGCTAAAAACAGACAACTACTTCTACGGTTGTGATGTGGAAGATTTGTTTGAGGAAGAGTGATTATCTGAAGGCTTAATGCCTTGCTTCTCATTGTCGGCAATCCAACCAGAATAACAATATTGTAATAACCATTTTGCACATGCGGTAGCACAACTCAAATAAGTCAATGATGCAGAAATAAAGAACCCAACATATTTCATTACTTCATCTGTATACAAAGAAAAGAATGGTGTAACTAGTCCTATTGCAAATGCAATGGCAACAACTGAAGCTAATTCGCACACAGAAGTATATTTCTTAAACAAATATATATTTTCAAAAGTGTAATCTATACCTTTGAGTTTTATCTTGAAATCAAAAAATTCAATTAAAACATCAACGGTTATAGCAACGGTGTATACCACTGATACAACAATATGTGAAACCTTTATTGGGATAAAGCGAATGATAAATATTGCTAACGCAAAACATGTAAAAAACAATGCAACATTAAATTGTATTAATTTCAAAAATAATGGTTCATCTTTTCTCTTTGCTTCATCTGTGTCGGATTCGTTTGTACTCATATAAAAAATAATACAGCATTCAGGAGAAAATAATGATAGAAATCGAAGAAATTGATGAGCTTTTGAACAGAATCAATAAATATATGTTTCCTAATGAAATTGAAAGTGATTGGATTTTTGATGTATGGAAAAGAAAACGAAAGCAAAAGAAAAAAGAAAAAGAAAATAAAAAAATTAAATCTCAAGGAATGTATGGGCGAATAGTATGTCTAGATTATTTACTCCGCGTTCTTAGAAAATTAGAAAATGAAGTGGGATACGTGCCAATAATACATGAAAAAGTATTCTTGTTGGAAATGACAATAGATTTAGGAACTTTAATGGAAGACAAACATGTTGTTTCAAAACTTTATTTACAGCCTTCTGATGTATTTAAAAATGAATTTGAACTTGTTTGCTTTGATGACACGAACGATTCGATTGCTTGGACAAGAGTACATTGTTGTGTGGAATTTGACCACTACAGTGTTGTAGTTCAAAACAACTATGGTTCAAAAGCTGAAGAAATGCTCAAAAAACAAATAGGTGATGGAATAGACATTGCAATAGAAAAGTACCTTGCTGAAGGTAATAAATATTTAGATAAATTAGAAGCAAAAAGAAAGGCTGAGTCTCTAGTAAAAGAGGTAGAACAATAATGAGAAAATATAGAGAGTTAGATATCGCAAAGGGAATAGCAATTATTGCTGTGGTCTTAGGACATGCGTTCCCTGATGCAGATTATGGTATTTCAAATTTCACAGCAAACACAATTCATACATTTGTGTATGGATTTCACATGCCTGTATTCTTCTTTATAGCAGGCTTACTTAGTGCAAAGCACAAGCATGATGAACCATTACCATACATAAAAAAACGAGCGAAGAAACTACTTATACCGTATTTCACACTATCGATTATCGGATTGTTGCTTAAACAAGTATTTGCTTCAGAAGCAAATCACACATATGAACTTTACAGCAGTTGGAAAATACTACTAGGGCAATCACCAATGGGTGGTATGTGGTACTTATGGACACTATTCTTAATGAGTGTGGTATTCATCTTCCTAGTGAAGTTTGTAAAGAAAGATTGGCAAATTGTACTGATTGGTATGTTGCTATTTTACATAGGTTTCTACAGAACAATCCCATTTATGAACAACTTTGCTAATTTTGTTGCCTACTTTATGTTAGGCGCTGCTTGCAAAGATTTCTACGATCAAGCAAGAGAATTAGATCAGAAGGTTATTACTTGTGCAACCATTCCTACATATTGGATGTGCATAAAATTGTACGCCCCTGAACTTGTACAGGGTATGGTTGGAATTGTGATGATTCTATCTGTTTCTTCTCTAATTAAATCAAGTTACTTGGAAGATATGGGAAGAAAGAGCTATGCAATTTACTTAATAAGTTACTTCATTGCTATTCCTATTCGAGTGATTTGCTATCAAAGACTAGCTTTAAATTA
>CAVIQY010000131.1:0-2007 GCA_963645035.1 bacterium
GATTTTCTTGGAATACCATCAATGAAAATGGGATTAATTATCTGTTCCCACCAACAAGTTCAAACCGTTATATCAGAAAAATAATACGCGATTTATCCATTAAATCTTATGTACAGAAATTCTTTAAGCAGAATAAAGATGGAATCGTTATTATGGATTCTTTAAGTACATGTGCTTCAATCATTCATCATTCTTCTAAAAAAATATGTCATATCGTTACAGATGTAACAAATGAAGAAAAAGAACATATCCAACATAAAGCTTTATATTCGATGCTTAGTGAATCTAATTATTTAGTTTTATTAACTGAACAAATGAAAGAAGTAATCGACTTACATAATGTATCTGGAATCACAATTACAAATGGCGTTGCGGATAGTATGATCCAAAAATATACAGGGAAAAGAAAAAAAGTAATTTTATATTCAGGCACATTAAACGAAACGAATGGAATCCAGAATTTAATTGAAGCATATAAAAAACTTGATACAGATTATGAATTACATTTCTATGGAACAGGAGAAAGTGTTGAAACAATACAACAAGAAAGCAAATTCAATCCTCGTATCCAATATAAAGGTGCTTTAGCTTCTGAACAAGTTGTCACTAAGCAACAAGAAGCTTTAATTCTAGTTAATCCTAGACCTGTTAATCAATTTTTTACACCTTATAGCTTCCCTTCTAAGCTAATTGAATATTTAACTTCTGGTACAGCTACAATTAGCACAAAGTTACCTTGTATCCCTGAAGAAATGTATAGTGTCCTAGAAACATTTGAGTCTGATACTGTAGAAAGCCTATATACTGGCTTAAACCGCTTAGTTCATATGTCCGAACAAGAACTAATAGATATAGGCAATAAACAAAAAGCATATGCATTTAACACATATGCTAATACTGTACAAGCTCAAAAAGTAATCGATATGATCACAAAAAACTAATCGATATATAACTTATAATAACTTTCTAACATGAGTTCTTTACGATTATGCTCTAATGCATATTTTCTGCAAGAATCGCTATAATCTTTATTACAAATGATATTGATGGCTTCTTGAAGTCCTTCAATATCATTTTCTTTTACAGAGATACCTGTATCTTCTGTAATCACTTCGCTAGCTCCACCTACGTTATACGCAACTACTGGAATACCACAAGAAATAGCTTCTATATTTACTGTAGGATAGTTATCTTCATGTGTAGGATTTAAGAAACAATCCGCGATATTATAGAATTCTACTAATTGTTCCTTACTTTCTGTTCGTTCAAATCCAACAATATTACTAGGTAAAGTAGAAATCATTTCTTTTGGTAAACCTACCATAACTATCTTATACTCATCTGGTAATATCTTTGCGACTTTTAAAATATCGTTATAGCCTTTTCTTTCTGATACATTCATCGCAATACATAAAATAATCTTTTTTTCTTCTAATCCTAATTTCTTTTTTAAATCTGTTTCTACAGGTTTAAATAAATCTAAATCTATTCCATTAGGAATGACTACAATCTTGTTATCTTTTAAGAATGATTCTTTCGCGTCACTTGCTAACCATTTACTAGGTGTCACAAAAGTAATATTAGATTTATTCGCTAATATTCTTTTCTTTCTTTCATAGTTATCTTTACTTAAATCTCTAAACCAAGAATATCTTTTTCTTAGCTTACAATCGTGACACTCTACCTTCCATTTATCACATCTAGCATAGGTATAATATGGACAATATCCTGTATATAGCCAACAATCATGCATTGTCCAAATTACTTTCTTATTCTTCCCATTCAAGTATTGAACTAGAGTTTCTAAGTTTACATCATGTCCATGTATGTTATGTATATGTACAATATCAGGATTAAATTCTTCTAGTGCTTCAATTAATCTTTTTGTAGCTTCATTAGAATTAAAGCCATAATTTCCTAGTATTCTAGACTTCAAAGCGTTTAATTTTATTTCTTGATGACTAGAATAATTGATATATTTAGAAACATTAGAACTACCTTGGGTAT